>NZ_SOFR01000072.1:0-130379 GCF_004402735.1 Cryobacterium sp. MDB1-18-1
GGATGCGTCCACGACGCGGGTGTATGGCGGTTCGGGTCTGGGGTTGGCGATCAGTCAGGCCCTGGTCGAGATCATGGGGGGCCGGATCGAGGTGACGAGTACCGTCGGGGTCGGCTCCACCTTCGCATTCACCATCGCCTGGCCGCTCGCCGCTCGCCCGGAGCGGCGAGCGGCGACCGGCGTCGACTGGCTGAGCAGCGGTCGCCCCGAGCGCCGACGCCGGGATGACGCCGCGACCCACGAGAGTGCCGGGCGGGAACGCCCGGGGTCCGGGCCGGCAGACCCGTCCACTCTGCCCGGTCGATCCTCGCCGATTCCCCCCACCCCGGGGCCGCGCATCCTGCTCGCCGAGGACAACGTCATCAACCAGAAGGTCGCTCAGTTGATGCTCGCGCGCGGCGGCCACCGCGTCGACACCGTGAGCGACGGGCTCGAGGCCGTGCAGGCCGTCGGAGCCGTCGCGTACGACGTCGTGCTGATGGACGTGCACATGCCCGTCATGGACGGCCTCGAGGCCGCGCGCCGGATCCGGGGTCTCGGTGACAGCATCCGCCAGCCCGTGATCATCGCTCTCACCGCGAGTGCGACCACGGAGGCGAGGCAGGCGTGCCTCGAGGCGGGCATGGACCTCTACCTCACCAAGCCGATCCGGCCGGCCGAACTCGCGGAGACGCTGGCAACGGTGACGGGGGCGGGAACCGTTCTCGGCGACTGCCCGGATTCAGCCCCCATCGCTTCCCGTCCTGACGATGCCGTTATCGACTACGAAGTCCTCGGCTATCTCGACGACGTCGGCGCGGAAACCAAGGGCTGGCTGCTCCGGAGCTTCGCAGGCCAGGGCGAGAGCAGGCTGCGCGCGATCAGCGCCGGGATCGAAGCCCTCGACCACGAGCACGTGGTGGAGCTGGCGCACCGCCTCCGCGGGAGCAGCGCGACGGTCGGCGCGAGCGCCCTCGCCGCCGTGTGCGCCGAGATCGAGGCGGCGGCGACGCGGCAGGAGCCGATCACCGCGGGGCAGGCCGCCCGGCTCGGCACGGCGATGGACCGCACGCTCTCGGCCCTTGAACCGTTCATGCACCCCGTCCGTGAGCCAGAGCCCGAGCCGGAATCGGCCTGAGCCGAGCCGTCAGCCCGTGCCGATCAGGCCGTGCCGATCAGGCCGTGCCGAGCAGCGCGCACTGCTCCTGCAGGCGCGAACGGATGCCGGCGTCGGCGCACAGCGCGATCGCCCGTTGGTAGGCGACCCGGGCATCCCTCACCCGGCCGGCCTGGGCGAGCAGGTGTGCGCGGGTCGCCCAGACCGGTTGGAAACGATCGGCGCCCGGCAGCACGGCGACGGAATCGAGAGCGGCCAGTCCGGCCGCTGGTCCCTCGACCGCGCCGACGGTCGCCGCGAGCGCCACCCGGGCGCCGAGGGTGGGCGCGATCCGCACGAGCGCGCCGTAGAGGGCCAGAAGCGCCGGCCGGTCGGTCTCGCCCGAGCGAGCCCGGTCGCAGTGCACCGACTCGATGGCCGCCTCCACCTGGAATCGTCCGATCCGGTCGAAACCGTGGGCCCGCCGGAGCAGCATTTCCCCCTGCCGGATCAGCTCGCGATCCCACCTGGCCGGATCCTGGTCGTCCAGGGCGATCGTTGATCCGTCCGGTGCGGCGCGTGCCGGTGCCCGGGACAGCGAGAACGACAGCAGCGCGGCAAGGCCGAGCACCTCGGGCTCGCGCGGAAGCAGGGCCGCGAGCACGGTCGCGAGGTACAGCGACTCCGCCGCAAGCGACTCACGCACACTCGGCCCGGCTACACCCTGCCAGTCGATCGCATAGGCGCCGTAGATCGCCTCGAGCACCGCGGAGAGCCGCCCGGAGAGTTCGCTCAGCCCCGGCACGGTGAAGGGGATCCGCGCGTCCCGAATCCGCCGCTTCGCCCGCACGAGGCGCTGCGCCATCGTGGATTCGGGCAGCGAGAAGGCCACCGCGATCCGGGCCGCGTCGAAACCGAGCACCGTCTGCAGCATCAGGGGCGTGCGAATACCGGGATCAATCGCCGGGTGCGCGCAGACGAAAAGCAGTTCGAGGCGCTTGTCGGGGATCTCATCGGGGTCGACGTCGTCGAGCGAGAGCGGTGCGGGCGGATCGAGCGACCCAGAGAGTCCGAACAGCACGGTCGGGTCGAGCGGCACGGTCCGGCGCACGGCGGTGGACTTCCAGCGGTCGCGGAGACGATTGCGCGCCACCGTGAGCAGCCACCCCTCGGGGTTGCCGGGAATGCCGGCCGCCGGCCACCGGGTCAGCGCCTCGAGGAAGGCATCCGCGAGGGCATCTTCGGCGGACGGGATGTCGCCGCCCGGCGCCGCGAGCAGCGCGAGCAGCCCGCCGTAGGACTCCCGGGCGACGGATTCCGCCCGCGCCCTGGCCGCGTCCCTGGCTGCGTCCGTGGCTGCGCCCGCGGCGGCTGCGTCGTGCGCGCCCGCTGCGGTCATTCCTGGCCGCGCCATGCTCCGTCCCGGAAGATGATTGCCGACGGACGGATCTCGACAGCCCCGTACTGGGCGGCGGGGCACTGTTCGGCCCATGCGATTGCCGCATCGAGGTCTGGCACCTCGATCACGAAGGTGCCGTTGAGGCGCTCCTTGGTGTCCGCGAACGGGCCGTCCTGCACCCGGAGCGCGCTGTCGCGCACGGTGACGGTCGTCGACGCGGACACGGGCTGCAGGATGTCGGCCGAGATGAGTACCCCTGCGGCGTCGAGCGACTTCCCATAGGCATCGAAGGCCGCGCGTCCCCATTCCATCATCTCGTCGCTGATGTTGGCGTCTTCGGCTTCCTGGCTGATCACGAGCAATGAGTAACGCATCAGACTTCCCTTCGTCGTTGTGATACTGACACCACAATGACGAGCGAGCACGCCCCGAATCGACACCTCAGCGGGCGCGCAACCCGATCGACGTCGTGATCGCCTCATGCTGGCCACCGGAATGCACAAGATGCAGGCCGTCGCCGGTGACCGTGAGCTGGCTCCGGTAGCAGCGCAGGGCGGCCGTCGTCACGGCGCGACGGGCCTCGAGGTCGAGCCATTCGGCATCCGCTGCCGGTTCGAGCACGATCTCGGCGAAGGGGGTCTGCCCGGCGAGGCATGCCGCACGGGCCGCCTCGTGCATGCGCACGTGGTCGGGGTGGCCGTAACCGCCGCCGTGGTCGTAGCTGATCACGAGGGCGGGCCGCACGTGCCCGATGAGCGCCACGACATCGGCCGTGACCTCGTCGAGGGGAGCGACATAGAGGGCATCGGCGTCGGCGTCGGCGGCCGGACCGGCGAGTCCCTCCCGGATCCAGCTCATGCCCGAGTCACGGTAGCGGCGCGGCGGCCGTCCTTCGGCGCGCGCGGGAGCCTGGCCGAGCCAGAACCGGTCGGCGATCCCGAGGACCTGGGTGGCCCTGTCCAGCTCGTCTTCGCGAACGCGTGCGAGCGCCGCGGTGCCCTCGAGCCCGGACAGCGGCCCGGCGACGACTTCGCCGCGCTCGCCACGGGAGGCGGTCAGGAGCGACACCCGGGTGCCGCGCGCGACGAGTTCTGCTGCGAGGGCTCCGGTGGTGAGGGTTTCGTCGTCGGGGTGCGCGTGCACGAGCAGGACGACCGGGAGGCCGTCGAGGATGCTCACGCGATCCGCAGCCCGCGTCGGTCGTCGTACTCGTCCGCGGAGCACGGCTCGAGCAAGCCCCGGTACACGTCCAGAAGACCCCGCGCGCTGCGCGGCCAGTCGAGGCGTTCGGCGCGGGCGCGGGCGTCGACGGACAGCCGGCGGGCGAGGTCGGGATCGCCGAGCAGGGTCGTGATCGCCGCGCCCCAGGCCTGCGGGTCGCGGGAGCCGAGCACGATCCCGGTGTCGCCGTCGAGCACGGCTTCGCGGAGGCCCCCTGACGCGGAGGCGACGACGGGCACTCCGCTCGCTGCCGCCTCGAGGGCGACCAGGCCGAAAGTCTCCGAGTGGGAGGGGATCAACACGACCCTGGCGTCGCGGAACAGCGCCGCGAGATCGGCGCGGGTCTGCGGGCCGAGGAATCGTACGGTGTCGGCGATCCCGTTCCGTTCGGCGAGGTCACGGAGGCCATCGATATAGCCGTCGAAGTCGCCGGAGGCGTCGCCCGCGATGATGAGCTCCGGCCGGAGTGCCGCAGGGACCGCCGCTATCGCCTCGACCGCGAGGTCGAGTCCCTTGAGCGGCTGCAGGCGGGCGGCGACGATCGCGTAGCCGGGGTCCTGCTCGGCAGTGCGGATGCCCGGCGCCGGGTGGAAGAGCTCGGCGTCGACCCCGGGGGAGACCACGAAGATCCGCTCGGGCGAGCCGCCGAGCCTGGTCACGATCGTGTCGGCCTCGGCGTTGCTGATCGCGACGAGGGCGTCGGATTCGCGGGCGAGCCAGGCTTCGCCGCGCATCCGCCCCGGTGACTCCGGCCGTTCGCCGGCCGAGAGCGGCGTCGAGGGGTCTGCGGCGATGCTGTGGAAGCTCTGCACGTGCGGGATGCCGCGGCCCTGGGCGAGCGGGAGCGCGGCCATGCCGGAGAACCAGTGGTGCGAGTGGATCACGTCGTAGTCGCCGAGGGCGGCCAGGCCGACCCGGAATTCGTCGATGACCGCCTCGTGCGCCCCCTTGCTGATGGGTTTCGCCGGCCCGGCCTGAAGGAAGCGGAGGGTGAGGCGCGGTGCGAGGACGACGGCGTCGGGAAGTGTGGCCGAGGACCGGCGGGTCACGATGTCGACGGTGTGGCCGGCAGCGGCCATGGCCTCCGCTTGCTGGCGCACCACGACGTTCATGCCGCCGGCGTCCCCGGATCCAGGCTCGTCACCCGGCGAGGTGTGCAGGGAGACGAGGGCGATGCGGAGGCGGGAGGCTGCGGGGGACACCCGTGAATCTTAACGCAGTCGCCTGAACCCGCCCTGCCGAACTCCGTCGAATGGGTCAGCGGGCGAGGGCCGGCACAGATCGCGGCCGCACGAGCCACCACAGGGCCGCGCTCGCGAAGACGGCGCAGGCGAGCATGACCGCTCCCATTCCGAATGCGTCACCGGTGATGAACACCCCGACCAGCGGAGTGACGATTCCCGCGACGGTGAAGTTCATCGCGCCGAGCAGCGACGCCGCGAGTCCGGACTCCGCCCCGTGGGGTGCGAGGGCGAGGCCCTGCACGCAGGGAATGCAGACCCCCACGGCCATGATCGAGAACCAGAGCGGGATGACGACGAGCGGAAGCCCCCAGCCCCAGACGGCTGCGGTGCAGATCACCAGGGCGGACACCACGAGCACGGTCGTGCTGAGGACCAGTAGCCACTGCGGGGCCAGCCTGCCGGCAAGGCGCGCCCCGAGCTGGGTGCCGAGCACGAAGCCGAGGGCGTTCACCGAGAACAACAGCCCGTACTGCGCGACCGAGAACGCGTAGACGCCCTGGAACAGAAACGGTGAACCGGCGAGGTAGGCGAACTCGCCTCCCCAGACGAAACCGCCGACCAGGGCGAGTCCGAGGTAGCGGCGGTCCCGGAGCAGCCTGCCCATCCGACCCGGCAGCGCACGGATGCCCGACTGGATCCGGTTCTCGATCGGCAGGGTTTCCCGGATGCCGATCACCGAAGCGAGGGCGATCACCGCACCGTATGCGGCGAGCACCACAAAAATACCCCGCCAGTCGATCCACTGCAGCAACTGCGAACCCAGGATCGGCGCGACGATCGGGGCGAGCCCGTTGACCATGCCGAGCCGGGACAGCATCCTGAGCATCGGGATTCCGGAGAAGAGGTCACGCACGAGCGCGAGCGACACGACGCCGCCGGCCGCCGCCGCCGCGCCCATCAGGAACCGGAAGGCCGTCAGCGCCTCGACGTTCGGGGCGAACGCGCAGGCAAGAGACGCGAGGACGTGGACGAGGGTCGCGACGATGAGCGGCCGGCGCCGACCGATGACGTCGCTCCAGGGGCCGACAACGAGCTGGCCGACGGCGAGGCCGATGGTCGTGGCCGCGAGGGTGATCTGCACGGCCGACTCGGAGGTGTGCAGTGCCGCCGCGACCGCGGGGAAGGCGGGCAGGTACAGGTCGATCGTGAACGGCCCGAGCGCGGTCAGGGCGCCGAGGATGAACACGTACCGCAGGCGGTGACCCCGGCTGAGCAGTTCGCCCGGGTGCGCGGACGCGGTCATGCCCACTCGTAGTACGACTCGTCGACGCGACGGCCGACCGAGAGAGAGTCGATGGTCGCCATGTCTTCTGCGTCGAGTTCGAAGCCGAGGATGTCGATGTTCTCCCTGATCCGGCTGGCGGACGCCGACTTGGGCAGGGGAACGGTACCGAGCTGCAGGTGCCAGCGCAGGATCGCCTGCGCCTCCGTGACCCCGTGCGCCCGCGCGATCGAGGCGATCTCGGATGTGCCGAGGGCGAGGCCGCGGCCGAGCGGCGACCAGGCCTGGGTCACGATGCCTCGCTCGGCGTGGAAGGCGCGCAGCTCCGGTTGTGAGTGCAGGGGGTGCAGTTCGATCTGGTTCACGCTCGGGACCGTCCCGCCGAGCGCGATCACCTCCTCGACCTGCTCCCGCGAGAAGTTGGAGACGCCGATCGACCGCGCGGCACCGGAGCGGTTGACGTCTTCGAGGCCGTCCCAGGCCCGCAGGTGCGTTCCGCCGGAGGACACCGGCCAGTGCACCAGATACAGGTCGACGTAGTCGAGTCCGAGGCGATCGAGGCTGTTCCTGGCTTCCTGGCTTCCTCGCCCGCGGTCAGGTGGTGCGTGTTCCAGAGTTTCGTCGTGACGAAGAGCTCCCCGCGGGGAATACCGCTCCGGCGGATGCCGATACCGACGCCGCGCTCGTTGAGATAGACGGCGGCCGTGTCGATCGAGCGGTACCCGGCGGCGATGGCCGCTTCGACCGCACGAGCGGTCGCCTCGTCGTCCATGGCGAAGACGCCGAAACCGAGTTGCGGGGTCGTCGCCCCGGTATTGAGAGTGATCCTGGGGAGTCGGGTCGGCGGCATGGGGCGCTCCGTTCGGTCGCATTATTATCGGACGAGCGTCCAATATAACGCGAGCCTAGCGTCTTGCCGCGTGGGCTCAGGCCCGGATGCGGGCAATCAGGTCGTCGGCGAGCTGCTTCTGAAGCTCCGGAGTCATCAGGTCGGGGAACAGTACCGACTGCAGCGAGATCCCGTCGATGAACACCAGGATCTGGTCGACGAGCAGTCCGAGATTCGTGTCGACGGCCAGGTGCCCGCCCGCCGCGGTCGACGTCAGCACCCCGAGCCACCAGTCCCGAGCGACCTGCGCGGACTCCTGCCGGACCAGCTTGAGGCGGGGATCGTTGAGCGCCCTGCCGATGTAGCTGATGTCGATGACGGCCTCGATCCGCCGGTTCTCGTCCATCGGCAGCGTCTCATACAGCGTGGCCCTGAGTGCCTCGATCCCGGTTGACCGGCCGATCTTCTCCTCGACGCGGCGGAAGACCCGGTCATAGGCCAGGCGGTGGGCCTGAACGAGGATGTCGTCCTTGTCTGCGAAATAGTGGGCGAGCACGCCGCTCGAAACGCCGGCTTCCTTCGCGATCTGGCGCACCGTGGCCGCGTCAAGTCCGCGGGTCGCGATGACCCGCCAGGTGGCCTCGAGCACCTCAGCGCGCCGCTCCTCGTGGTCGACAATCTTCGGCATGTGTTGTGTCTCTTCCTCGTTCGCCCCAGTCGACTGCGGGAACCCATCGGCGAGTCCCCGGTTTTTGGACGCATGAGTTAATTTACTCGCTTGTAACAGGGCAGAAACTTATTTCGGACGCGTGTCATAAAAACTGTGAGGACAGCACAGACGAGGAAGTGAGCCAGGGATGACCATCACAGCACCACAACAGATCGAACTGCCCCTTGACGCCGCCCTGCGAGCCCGCGCGGGGAAGGTCATCCCAAGCGGGATGTACGGGCACATGAACGTGACCCTGATGCCGTCGGGGTTCCCCCAGTTCTATGCGGAGGGCAAGGGCAACCGCCTCTGGGACGTCGACGGAAACGAATATCTCGACTTCATGTGTTCCTTCGGCCCGATGATCTCCGGCTACGCGAACCCGGTCGTCGACGCGGCAGCGCTGGCCCAGCAGACGCGCGGCGACGCCCTCGGTGGCCCGACCGCACGCATGGTCGAGCTCGCCGAACTGATGGTCGACACCGTCGCACACGCCGACTGGGCCATGTTCGCCAAGAACGGCACCGACGCCACGAGTCTCGCGGTCACGATCGCCCGGGCGGCGACGGGTCGGAAGAAGCTGCTCAAGGGCGGCACGGCCTACCACGGCGCGAATGCCTGGTTCAATCCGAACCCGCTCGGCAGCACGCCGGAGGACCGCGCAAACATCATCGACTTCGAGTTCAACGACCTCGCCTCGCTCGAGGCTGCCGCAGCCGAAGCCGGCGGTGATGCCGCGGCGATCATCCTCTCTCCATTCCGGCACGACGCCCCCGGCTCCACAGACCAGTACATCGTCGACCCGGCCTTCGCCAGGGGAGTGCGGGCGCTGGCCGACCGGATCGGCGCCGTGCTGATCATGGACGAGGTCCGCACCGGCTTCCGGCTGCACACCGGCGGCGCGTGGGAACCGCTCGGCATCGATCCAGACCTCACCGCCTTCAGCAAGGCAATGGCGAACGGCTACGCGATTTCGTCGGTCGTCGGCATCGACTCGCTCCGGCAGTCGGCCGCCGACATCTTCGCGACCGGATCGTTCTGGTACGCGGGTGCAGCGATGGCGGCCGCGATCGCCAACATCGGCCTGCTCAAGGCGACCGACACCCCCGCCCAGATGAACCGGGTCGGCCAGCTCCTGCGCGACGGACTTCAGAGCCAGGCCGCCGCGCACGGCTTCACGGTCTTCCAGAGCGGGCCGCCCGTGATGCCGTTCCTGCGCTTCGAGGACGACGAAAGCCTCGCGACAGCCGCGGCCTTCACCGACGCGGCGGTCCGGCGCGGCGTGCTGCTGCACCCCGCGCACAACTGGTTCCTCTCCACCGCGCACACCGAAACGGATGTCGCGTGGGCGCTCGAGCGCACCGACGACGCGTTCGCCGAGACGCGCGCCCTATTCGGCTGACCCGTTCGACTGACCCGTTCATCTGCCACCATCGCCACCCTTCCACCATCAGCACCCAGGCTCCGACGCTGCAGCCACCTTGAGAACCGGCGGGACGGCCGGGTCCGCAACCAACAGAGGAGACTCACGTGCACACGAAACAACGCTCCACCCGCTTCAAATGGCGCTCCCTCGTCGCGATGGCCGCGACCGCAACCCTGCTGCTGACCGGCTGCAGCGTCGGAGCGGCCACGACGGCTGTCGCGAAACACGATCTCGTGATCGCGAGGGCGATGGACCTGACGACCCTCGACCCCGACCGCGGCTACTGCGACACCTGCCAGATCGTCTTCACGGCACTCTACGACCGGCTCGTGATCGTGAGTCCAGAGGACTCGAAGACCCTTCAGCCCGGGCTGGCCTCGACCTTCACCGCGAACGCCGACAACACCCAGTTCACCTTCGGACTCGACCCAGCGGCGACCTTCTCGGACGCCTCGCCCGTCGAGCCGAAGGACGTCAAGTGGAGCCTGGAGCGCCTCGCCAACATCAAGGGCAGCGCCTCCTACCTGCTCGCGGGCATGTCCTCGATCGACACCCCCGACGCGAAGACCGTGGTCGTCAACTTCGCGGCGCCGAACTCCGCGTTCCTCGCGATCGTCGCGGCGTCGTACCTGGGCATCGTGAACAGTGACGTCGCCAGCGAGCACGGTGCATCCGCCGCGGCCGACGCGTCGACTGCGGACACCGCAGAAGACTGGTTCCTCTCCAACTCCGCGGGAAGCGGCCCGTACATCCTCGACAGCTACACGGCCAACAGTGCCGTGAAGCTCACGGCGAACCCGAACTACTGGCGCACCAAGCCGACCTTCGACACCGTGACGCTCAAGGAGGTCACCGACTCGAGCTCGCAGCTCCAGCAGCTTCAGCAAGGTGACGTCGACATCGCCATGCAGATCAGCCCAGACGCCCTGGACCAGCTCAAGAACACCCCGACGGTCACGACGGCGGCCGTCGATTCGTTCAACTACACATACATCGCCCTGATGCCAGGTGCAGAGGGCGGGGCTCCCCTCGCCGATGTCCGGGTGCGGGAGGCGATCAAGGACGCCATCGACTACGACAACATCGTCAAGACCCTCGTCGCAGGCTACGGGAAGCTGCAGGGCTCTCCGATCCCGAACGGCTTCGAGGGCAGTGAGAAGGTCGCCCTGCCGAGCTACGACGTCACGAAGGCGAAGGCGCTGCTCGCAGAGGCCGGCTACCCGGACGGCTTCACGATCAGCTCGACGTACCCGAAGATCGTTGCATACGGCGTCGACCTCGACCTGCAGATGCAGGCCATCCAGCAGAACCTCGCTTCGGTCGGCATCACGCTCGAACTGACGCCGGTCGACTTCAGCCAGTGGGCCGACGTCATCGGCGGCAAAGGAACCCCGATCACGGCCGTGTACTTCGCCCCTGACCACACGGACTCGAGCCAGTACGTGCAGTACTTCGGCCTGATCCCGAACGGCGGATACGTCGCCAACTTCGCCTCTCTGGCCGGCAAGACGGTCAACCAGGCCGAGGTCGACGGGCTCACGACTGCGCTCGCCCAGACCGGAGCGGAGCGCACGGCGAGCTACCAGGCGCTCGCCCAACTGATGGCCGACGACGTCAATATCCTGCCGATCGTCAATCCGCAGTTGATCATGGCCCACGCGAGCGACATCACGGGGGTGACGTACAGCCCGTGCTGCAACGTCGACCTCGGGGCGCTCGGGCTCACGAAGTAAGCCACCGCCCAGCGACAGTGCGGGGCGCGGACCCGGTCCACGCCCCGCACTGTCTCCCTGTACCGTCGCCCCGCACTGTACCGTCGCCCCGCACTTTACGGAGTTCCAGATGCTTCGCTTCATCCTCAAACGGATCGCCATCCTGCCGCTGCTCCTGCTCGGCATCGTGACGATCGCTTTCGTGATCTCGCGGCTGTTGCCGGCGAATCCGATCGCCTCGCTCGTCGGCGAACGCAACCTCAACAATCCCGAGATCGTCGCCGCCGCCAAGGCGCGCTGGGGCCTCGACCAGGACCTCTTCACGCAGTACCTGAACTATCTCGGTCACCTTTTCCAGGGCGACCTCGGCACCTCCTTCAGTACCAAATCGAGCGTGACGAGCGACCTGCTCAGCCGTCTTCCGGCCACGATGGAGCTCACGATCGTCGCCCTCCTGATCGGCACACTCGGTGGCATCGCCCTCGGCGTGATCTCGGCGAGCCGGAAGGACCGCTTCGCCGACCACCTGAGCCGGTTCTTCTCCCTGCTCGGATCGTCCCTCCCGGTCTTCTGGACCGGCCTCGTCTTCCTCTTCGTCTTCTACGCCCAGCTCGGCGTTCTCCCCGGCCCCGGCCGGCTTTCGGCCAGGATCGAACCTCCCGCGAACGTCACGGGCTTCTACACGGTGGACTCACTGCTCGCCGGCAATATTCCGCTCTTCCTCGACGCGGTCAGCCACCTGATCCTCCCGGCGTTCATCCTGGGCTGGGGGCTGGTCGGCACGATCAGCAGGCTGGTCCGCGCCTCGATGCTCGATGAGATGCACGCGGACTACGTGCGCACCGTGCGCGCGAAGGGCCTCAGTGACGGGTTCGTAATGCGGCATCATGTGCTGCGCAACTCGCTCACCCCGGTCGTCACCATCGTCGGCTTCGCGTTCGGCGCGCTGCTCACCGGTGCCGTGCTCGTGGAGCAGATCTTCTCCTGGAACGGGATCGGCTCGTACGCCGTCGGCGCCACCCGCACCCTCGACTACCCCGCCATCAACGGGGTCACCCTCGTCGGCGGTGCCATCTTCCTCCTGGCCAGCCTGGCCACCGACATCGTGTACGCCGTCGTCGACCCGAGAGTGAGGCTCGCATGACCGCGATCTCGTTGCCCAGCCTGGCCGGAAACGCCCGCGACCTGTGGAAGCGCGGGTCGGCATCCGCCTGGCTGCGCCCACCGATGATCTTCGGCTACGTCGTGCTCGCCTTCTGGATCGTCGCCGCCGTCGGCGTGCAGTGGATCGCGCCGTACGACCCGATCAAACAGGTGGGCGAACGGCTGCTCGCGCCCAGCGGGACGCACTGGTTCGGCACGGATGCGCTCGGTCGCGACGTTTTCAGCCGCACCCTCTACGGTGCCCGCTATTCGCTCCCGATCGCCGCGGTCGCGATCGTCGTCTCGGTGACGATCGGCAGCGTGCTCGGCGCCGTGGCCGGCTACTTCGGCGGCTGGGTGGATGCCGTGATCATGCGTATCGCGGACATGACGATGGCGTTCCCCGCGATCCTGCTCGCGATGGCGGTCGCCGCCTCGCTCGGCCCCGGCCTGAACAACGCGTTGATAGCGATCGTGATCGTCTGGTGGCCGATCTATGCCTGGCTGATGCGCGGTCAGGTGCTCTCGATCAAGCAGCGGGAGCACGTCGAATCGGCCGTGGCGATCGGGGCGAGCGGTCCACGGATCCTGTTCCGGCACATCGTGCCGCAGTCGCTGACGCCGATCCTGGTCAACGCGACCATGGACCTCGGCCAGGTCATCCTGCTGGTCGCCTCGCTGAGTTTCCTCGGCCTCGGCGCCCTGCCGCCCACGCCGGAGTGGGGTGCGATGATCACTGACGGCGCCAAGAACTTCTATCAGCCGTGGATCGCCGCGGCCCCCGGGTTCGCGATGCTCACGATCGTGCTCGCGATCAACTTCATCGGCGACGGCCTGCGGGACGCCCTCGACGTGAAGGCCACCCGCCGCTGAGTCGCCGGCAGCACAACAGGAAGCGGCGCCCGGACTGTGTCCGGGCGCCGCTTCGTTGGTCCGGCGGGGGTCAGCTCGCGATGCGGGCGCCGGGGATCGCGGCGAGCAGCTCCCGCGTGTACGACTCCCGGGGCGAGTCGAAGATCTCCTCCGGGGTGCCGCTCTCCACGATGACGCCGTTCCGCATCACGTGCACGAAGTCGCTGATCTGCCGCACGACGGCGAGGTCGTGGCTGATGAACAGGTAGCTCAGGCCGAATTCATGCTGGAGTCGCATCAGCAGGTCGAGGATCTGCGCCTGCACGAGAACATCGAGGGCGGACACCGCCTCGTCGAGCACGATGAGTTCCGGCCGCAGCGCGAGCGCGCGTGCGATGGCGACGCGCTGGCGCTGGCCACCGGAGAGTTCGTGCGGGTAGCGGTCTGCGGTCTCTGCGGGGAGGGCGACCGCGTCGAGTAGTTCGAGCAGCCGGACAGCCCGGGATTCCTTCGTGCCCCAACCGTGGACGACGAGGGGTTCGACGATGGTCGCGCCGACCGTGAAGAGTGCGTCGAGCGAGGCGAACGGGTTCTGGAACACCGGCTGGACCCGGCGACGGAAGTCGAGGAGTTCCTTCTTCGTGAAGCCGCTTGTCTCGGCGCCTTCGAAGGTGATCGACCCGGAGGTCGGTGCGTCGAGCCCGAGCACGAGTCTCGTCGTCGTCGACTTACCCGAGCCGGACTCGCCGACGATCGCGACGGTGCTGCCGCGGGGGATGCTGAAGGTCGAGCCGGCGAGGGCGACGAACCGCTGCGGGCGCGACAGGAACCCGCTGCGCACGACGAACTCCTTGCGTACCTCGGAGAGCTCGATGATGTTATCGACATGGCCCGTTCCTGCGGCCTGATGCGTCGCGTAGGGCGTCGCCGCCCGCGTCTCCCCGCGGCGCACGGCGAGGCTCGGCGCCGCCAGGAGCAGGCGCTTCGTGTATTCGTGCTGGGGATCCTCCAGGATCTGGCGTGCCGGGCCATGCTCGACGATGCTGCCACGGAACATGACGAGCACCTCGTCGGCGCGCTCGGCCGCGAGGGCGAGGTCGTGCGTGATCATGAAGAGCGCTGTGCCCATTTCCTCCGTCAGTGCCGAGAGCTGGTCGAGGACCTGCCGCTGCACGGTGACGTCGAGGGCACTCGTCGGCTCATCAGCAATGAGGAGCTGTGGGCGGCAGGCGAGCCCGATCGCAATGAGCACGCGCTGACGCATGCCGCCGCTGAATTCGTGCGGGAACTGCCGGAAGCGGCGTTCGGGCTCGGGGATTCCGACCATCCTGAGCAGCTCGATCGCCCGGATGCGTGCGGCGGAAGGCGTTGCGCCATGCGCCTCGAGGGCCTCGGTGATCTGGTGGCCGATCCGGTAGACCGGGTCGAGGTTCGACATCGGGTCCTGCGGCACGAGGCCGATGCCGGCCCCGCGCACCCCGGCCATCTGCGCCTCGGAGGCGTGGGCGAGGTCGACGCCGTTGAAGAGGATTTTCCCGGAGGTGATGGTCGCGTTCGGGGCGAGCAGGCGGTTGATCGCCGCGGACATCGTCGACTTGCCCGAGCCCGACTCGCCGACGACGGCGAGCGTGGACCGTGCGGACAGCTCGAGGTTCGCGTCGGAGACCGCGGTGAACACCCCCTGGGCGGTCCGGAAGGAGATGGACAGGTTCTGGATCGAGAGCAGCGGCCGCCCGATGGCGGTTTCCGGGGCTGCAGTCGCCGTGGCAGTTTTATCGGACATGCGTCCAACATAAACGCGTCGCGTTTCGGCGAGTCAATGCAGTGTTTCGGACAGGTTTAATCTGGAAGAGAGGCCGGCGCGGGGTTCTGGTGACTGAAACCGTCATTCATCGGAAACATCCTCGCCACGCGACCTCCCTAGATTTAGGCGCATCCGAATCCGCACCTAGTCGCGGAGCAGCATGCCGTAGCAAAGGGGTATTCATGAGTGGAAACAGCGCCCGCCGTCAAGCGATCAGGGATGTAAGGGCTTATGTTCCTCCGGCCCCGAGCTATACAGCGACTGAGACGCCGGGAGAGATCTTCGGCGAAAACGTCTTCAACAAGGTCGTCATGCAGAAGCGGTTGCCGAAATCCGTCTATAAGTCCGTGATGGCGACGATCGAAAACGGCGCCAGGCTCGATCCGCTCGTAGCGGATGCCGTCGCATCCGCGATGAAGGACTGGGCGCTCGAAAAGGGTGCGACCCATTACGCCCACGTCTTCTACCCGCTCACCGGGCTGACAGCGGAGAAGCACGACAGCTTCTTCGAGCCCGTCGGCGATGGCACGGCGCTCGCCGAATTCGCGGGCAAGACCCTCGTGCAGGGCGAGCCCGACGCATCGAGCTTCCCCAACGGCGGCCTGCGCAACACCTTCGAGGCTCGCGGGTACACCGGCTGGGACGTGACGAGCCCGGCATACGTGCTCGAGAACCCGAACGGCAACACCCTCTGCATCCCGACGGTCTTCGTCTCGATGACCGGCGAAGCGCTCGACCACAAGACCCCGCTGCTGCGCTCGCAGCAGGCGATGGGCGAACATGCCGAACGCATCCTGCGCCTCTTCGGGCACACCGATCCTGCCCGCGTCGTCTCGTTCTGCGGCCCCGAGCAGGAGTACTTCCTCGTCGACCGGCACTTCTTCCTCGCCCGCCCCGACCTGCTCAACTCCGGCCGTACCCTGTTCGGCGCGAAGCCGCCCAAGGGCCAGGAGTTCGACGACCACTACTTCGGCGCCATCCCCGAGCGGGTGCTCGGCTTCATGATGGACACCGAGCGGGAGCTCTTCAAGCTCGGGATCCCCGCGAAGACCCGGCACAACGAGGTCGCCCCCGGCCAGTTCGAGATCGCGCCGATGTTCGAGCGCGGAAACATCGCCGCCGACCACCAGCAGCTGCTCATGACGACTTTCAAGTCCGTCGCCAAGAAGCACGGGATGGCCTGCCTGTTCCACGAGAAGCCCTTCCAGGGCGTCAACGGCTCGGGCAAGCACGTCAACTTCTCGCTCGGCAACAACGAGCTCGGCAGCCTTCTCGTCCCGGGAGACAACCCGCACGACAACGCCCAGTTCCTGGTGTTCTGCGCCGCCGTCATCCGCGCGGTGCACAAGTACGCCGGACTTCTCCGCGCCTCGGTCGCCTCCGCGACCAACGACCACCGCCTCGGCGCCAACGAGGCCCCGCCGGCGATCATCTCGATCTTCCTCGGCGACCAGCTCGCCGACGTCTTCGAGCAGATCGCCCAGGGCCCGGCAACCTCGTCCAAGGACAAGGGCTCGATGGTGATCGGCGTCGACACGCTCCCGGTGCTGCCGACCGACCCGGGCGACCGCAACCGTACGAGCCCGTTCGCGTTCACCGGGAACCGGTTCGAGTTCCGTGCCCCCGGTTCGATGCAGACCGTCGCCGGCCCGATGGTGACGATCAACACGATCATGGCCGAGTCGCTCGATTACGCGGCGACCGAGCTCGAGGCCGCCGTCGCCGGTGGCACTGACTTCGACACGGCCGTGCAGAGCCTGCTCACCCAGATCATCACCGACCACGGCGCCGTCGTGTTCAACGGCGACGGGTACTCCGATGCCTGGCCGATCGAGGCGGAGAAGCGCGGGCTCGCAAACCTGCGCACGACCCTCGACGCGCTGCCCGAACTCATCACCGAGTCGGCAATGGACCTGTTCGACAAGTACAGGGTCTTCAACCACCGCGAGATGCACAGCCGTTATGAGATCGGCCTCGAACAGTACGCTCTCACCATCGGTGTCGAGGCGCGCCTCACGCTCGAGATGGGGGCGACGGTCATCCTCCCCGCCGCCGTGCGTCACCAGACCGAACTCGCGATCAACATCGGCGCCCTCACGGCCGCCGGCGTTGAACCCGACCACGCCGCACTGAGCGAGGTGTCCGCCCCGATCACCAAGCTCCGGTCCGCGCTCGCCGTGCTCCGGGACGCGCTGGCCGGCGGATCGGAAGAGACCGCACTCGGCGAGGCCGAGCACGCTCGCGACGCGCTGCTTCCGGCGATGTCCGCGGTCCGCGCCGCCGCAGATGCCCTCGAAGAGATCGTCGCGGACGACCTGTGGCCGCTCCCGACCTACCAGGAGATGCTCTTCATCCTGTAACCGCAGAGCACGTACGTCCTCCGCCCGGTCAGCCTGTTTCTGCTGGCCGGGCGGATGCGCGTTCTGACCCGATCAGATGAACAGCGTCGTCGTCGACTCGGCCGCCTCCCCGAGGAAGGTCGCGACGCCGCCGAGTTCGACGCCGTCCATCAGGTCGGTCGGAGCGATCCCGAGCAGGTCCATCGTCATCGTGCACGCGATCAGGCGCGCCCCGCCGGCCTGCGCGGACGTGATGAGATCGGGCAGCGACGAGACCGAGTTGTCCCGCATGACCTTCTTGATCAGTGCCGCACCGGCACCGAGCATATTCATCTGCGACAGCGGCATGCTGCCCGCGCTCGAGGGCATCATGGTGGCGAACATCTTGTCCATCAGTTTGCGTTCCCGCTTGGGCGGGTCCGTGCGGCGCAGGGAGTTGAGCCCCCAGAACGTGAAGAACATCGAGACCTCTTCGCCCATCGCGATCGCCCCGTTGGCGATGATGAAGGCGGCCAGCACCTTGTCGAGGTCGCCGGAGAACACCACGAAGGAGGTCTTGTTGGGTGTCGGCGAGCTCACGATGCCGACGGATGCCGCAGGCCGGGTCGCCAGAGCGGCCCCGCCCTTCCGCATGGTCGCGACGTAGCCAGGGCCCTCCGGCGAAATGGCGACGAGCTCGTGTCCGTTCCGCCTGGCCCAGGCCGGAGCGTCACTGGCGAACCCGGGGTCGGACACGTGCACGACAACCTCGTCGCCGGCATCCAGTGTCTTCATCTTCTCGGATAGCTTCATGATCGGGCCTGGGCAGGCGAGTCCGGAGCAGTCCAGGTCGACCTGCACGCCGGTGCCGTTGGCGAGCAGGGCGGCCTGCGCGGCGGCCTTCGTTGCAGCGGCCGTGAACTCGGCTGCTTCGGCGTAGGTGGTCATCGGCAGCGGGGGTTCGTCGCTTTCGGGCTCGACCTCGTGCCACGACCGGAAGGTGTCCGACCCGCCGGAGAGAGTGGCGACATCCGTGAACCCGCGTTGCACGAGCGCGCGGTAGGCGAGGTAACTGCGGAACCCGACCGCGCAGTACAGGCGCAGCGGCCCGGTGCGGTCCCAGAGCTCGCATTCGAGGCGGATGCTTCCGAGCGGCACGTTCTCGGCGCCCGGCAGGTGCCAGATCGAGAATTCCTCCGGGGTGCGCACGTCGATGAGCCGAGCCCCGGCAGTCGCTTCCGGGTAGTCCTGGGCGTACCAGAGGGTGAGGTCGCCGCGGAGCACGTTGCTCGCGACGAAGCCGGCCATGTTCACCGGGTCCTTCGCGGAACCGAACGGGGGAGCGTACGCGAGCTCGAGCTCCTCGAGGTCGTAGACGGTCTGGCCACCGCGGAGGGCGGTCGCGAGCACGTCGAGGCGCTTGTCGACGCCGTCGAAGCCGGCGGCCTGCGCGCCGAGGATGCGCCCGGTGTCGGGGGCGAAGAGGACCTTGAGCTGCATCATCGCGGTGCCGGGGTAGTAGCCGGCGTGGCCGGAGGGGTGCACGTGCACGGCCCGGTACGGGACCTCGGCGGCGAGGAGTTGCCGTTCGGTGGCGCCCGTTCCGCCGGCGACCATGTCGAAGATCTTCACGATCGAGGTGCCCTGGGTTGAGCGGTATTCGGTGTTTCGGCCGCAGATGTTCTCGGCGGCGACCCGGGCTTCGCGGTTCGCGGGTCCGGCGAGCGGGGCCAGCCAGCGCCCCGGCAGCACGGTGTGCGGCGTTTCGACGGAGTCGCCTGCCGCCCAGATGTGCGGGTCGGAGGTGCGCATGTGCGTGTCCACCGTGATCCCGCCGCGGGCGCCGAGCTCGAGCCCGGCCGCCTTCGCGAGCGTGGTGTTCGGGCGCACCCCGGCGGAGAGGATCACCAGGTCGGCCGCCAGGACGGTCGAGTCCGTGAGCTCGACGTTGAGACCGCCGTCGGGGCGGGCCGCGAATGCGGCGGCCGCAGTCGACAGGTGCAGGGTGATGCCGCGACTGCGGAGGTGGTGTTCGACGGGGACGGACATCTCGTGGTCGAGGGGCGGCAGGATCTGGTCGCTCATCTCGACGACGTCGACGAGGGCGCCGCGGTGCTTGAGGTTCTCGGCCATTTCGAGGCCGATGTAACCCGCGCCGATCACGACGGTGCGCACGGGTCCGCGGGCGCCCGTCGCGGCGAGGGTGATCGCGGCATCCAGTTGGGCCTTGATGGCGTCCATGTCGCCGATCCGGCGCAGCACGTGCACGCCGGGCAGGTCTATCCCCGGCAGGGGAGGGCGGAGTGGTTCGGCGCCCGTGCAGAGCGCCAGTTCGTCATAAGGTTCCTCGTAGCTGCGGCCGCCGTCGACCTCGCGGACGGTGACGGTCTTCGCGGCACGGTCGATTCGCAGCACCTCGTGTCCGACCCGCACGTCGATGTCGAGGGATTCGCGCAGACTTTCCGGCGTTTGCAGGAGCAGGCGGCTGCGATCAGCAATCACTTCGCCCACATGGTACGGCAGACCGCAATTCGCAAACGAGACGTGATGACCGCGCTCGAGCACGACGATCTCAGCGAACTCGTCCAAACGGCGGGCGCGGGCGGCGACGGATGCGCCGGCTGCGACCCCGCCTACGACAACGATCTTCATGGGGTGCCTTTCGTCGGCCGGGACAGCGATTTGGTCGACCCGGCATATACCCCCGTGGGTAATTGGGGGACTGATTCTGACACTACACCCGCGGGATACCGCGGACCGTGCACTCTCAATACCCATGGGGGTATAGTGAGTGCTTTCACCCACGAAGGAGCTGCCGATGTGCCACGCCAAGACCTGTAAGACCTGCGGGAAGACCACCTGGGCCGGCTGTGGCCAACATGTCGACCAGGTCATGCGCGGAGTGCCGAAGTCGCAGCGCTGCCCCGGGCACGAGAACGAACAGGCGTCCGGTGGCTTCCTGTCCCGGCTCTTCGCGGGCCGCTGATCTGTGCCCCTGAGTTCGGCACACGCCTGACAGCGGAAGCGCGCCTGCGTCTCCCTCCTGCCTGCCGTCGCACATCACCCGATCACCGGAGGTCAGCACCTGATTCTTTCCGCTGACCTCGGTATCCTTTGTCGCCCTGCAGCGATTAGGGTCCAGAATAGGACCGCGGAGAAGCGGGGGCACGGTGGTGCCACAAACATTGGGGGATGGCCATGCGTGCTCTAACAGGTTCCGCTGCGTGTGCCGTGGCTTTGACAGTGCTGGTTCTGCTTTCCGGCTGTGCGGGGCCTGGGCCAACCGCGCCGGGCGCTGCTCCGGTCACTGAAATGTCAACCACGACTCCGACGCCGACCGCTTCCACAACAGTGCCCGCCGGGCAGACCCGACCGGTCGGTGTCTTCGGCGGCACGTGCGACGCACTCTTCACCGTCGACGAAGTCAGCGCGGCCGTTGGCGCGGTCGTGACGAGTTCGGAGAGGGCCAGGGCCGTCTCGCTTGTGTTGGATCCCTCCTGGGCAGCGGTGCCCGCACGCGGTGGTATCGACTGCCTCTGGTCCGAAAATGAGAGCCTCACGGGCGCGTACTTCAGTGCCGTCGTTTTGGCTGCTGCCTCGGTGACGACCGTTCACGCGGATGAGGTCTACTGCTATGGAGCCGACGTGGTCGACCCTGCGCAGTCCGGGTCCTGCCGGGTCAGTGCCACCGATGGTGGTTACTGGCTCAGCGCCGTCGTCTACACGGCGGTCGGAACGATCAATGACGACACCCGGACCGCAGTTGCAACGCTCCTCACCACGTTCTCGGGTCGCGCACGGGCCGCGGGCACGCCTGTAGCCGTCGTCACTCCGAGTGGCGCCTGGAAACGCGAGGATTGCGCCGCACTGTCGGATACTGCACACGTCACGGACGCCATTTCCAGTCCCGGACTCACTGTCTCTTCTGCTGACACTGCCAGCGGCGAAGCCGCCGAGGGACGTTACGCGGCCCTCGGGAGCGCAGGCGTATTCGCGTGCAGCTGGTCACAGTCGCCGGCTCCGGCTGGCCAGATTGAATCCTTCAGTATCATCCTGTTACCGGGCGGATCCTGGGCGCAGGAGGATGTCGCGCGGGAGACCGGGGCCGAGACCGTGTCAATCCCCGGGGTTGACCTTGTGACTCGGATTCCGAATGAGGCTGGCGGCTATACCTTCGACGCATTCGACGGAGTCAACTGGCTGCGACTTTCGACGAATGCCTCGACAAAGTCGGATCTGGACCAGTTGACTCCAGCGATCCCGGCTCTCGTCAACGCTCTCAACGCCGCGTGAACGGATAGAGCGGAGGCGAGCCAGAACGGTCCGGTGAATCACGTGTTCAGTCGCGGTTGGGTGGTCCGGTGAGGACCTGGTGGGCGCGGTGCCGGTTCGGTGGCCGCCAGAGTCGTAGCGGGTCGATCAGCCCAGGGGCCCGGACTTGTGGTGAGCCTTTCACCATTCGGATCTCCCACCCGGAGGTGTCGATGCTGTGGTGATGGAACCAGCACAGTAGGACACCGTTGTCGACGGTCGTGGGCCCGTCCTTCGCCCAGGGCTTCACATGGTGTACTTCGGCCCAGTGCGCCGGCGCCTTGCAGCCGGGGATGATGCAGCCGCCGTCCCGGGCGGTGATCGCCCGGCGCTGCGACCGGTTGAAATAGCGCCGCTCCGGCCCGAGCTTGAGGACCTCGTTGTTCACCCCGAAGAGGACCCCTTGGAAGCCGCCGTCACAGATGCGCTGGTGCACCGTCTTCAAAGACACGGGGGCCTCGACGCCGTCGATCCACCCCACCCCGACCCCGGAGGCGAGGTCCGCAGCGTTCACGTGCACCATTACCGTCGGGGCTGACCCGCCCATCGACGGGGTGTCCGTGTCGCGGGCGGCGTGTTCGAACAGGGCCCGGAGGATGTCGGCGCGTTTCTCCCCGCTGGTGCGGGTGTCGGCGCGGCGCTCCCGGAGCTCTGCTTCGATCACGTCCAGATCCGGGCCCGTGTCGGCGCCGCCGTCCGCGGTCTCGGCGCCGGGGATCAGCTGCCCCGAATCCATCAGCGCCTGTTCCTCGGCGGTGGGGAACGCCGGGCGGGCGTGGAAGCTGAGGAAGGCGTCGAAGAGGGTGTTCATCACCCCGAACAGTTCCGGTGTCACCCCACCCTTCACCGGATACAACCCGTTCTTGAGTTGGCCGAAGCCGATGTTCGACTTCGCCTCGAACAGGTCCTCGGTCGGGAGGACCCCGTCGGGGTCCAGGGCCGCCTGCCACTGCGCGACCATGCCCCGGATCAGGTCCGTCGTCACCGGCACACCCGCCCCGGCCAAATCCTCCGTCTCCCGGGTGATCAGCCCGGCCGCAGACGCGACCAGGGCCCGCTCCGCCGTCAACAGGTCATCCGGCGCCACCCGGTGACTGATCACCTGCAACCCCGCCACGATCAACTCCGCCGTCTCCACCCCGATCTGCCCCGCCGTCAGCGCTGCCCCGACGGTGGGGAACAAGGGCGGCAACCAGGCACTGCCGCCACACGGCCGCGGCAACACCGCATCGCCGAGCTTCGTGCGCCGCTTCACCTCCCGGGCCGACACCCGCGTCACCCGGGTGACGACATCCCACGGGCCCGTGCAGCCCATCTTCCACGCCAGGCCCTCCCGGCCGAGGACCCGGGCCCGCCGGTCCACATCCGTCGCGGTGCTCACCCGGGCCGCATCCACCGTCCGACCGATCGCCTCCACGGTGCTCAGCGCCGTCACCGCTTCTGTGTCACTGAGCAGCCCCACCGGGATCGCCGCCAGGGCGTCGGCGAGAACCGCCTGCGCCTCGGCGAGCCGGGCGACAGCATCCGCATGCACCGACGGCACCGACCCGGCCAAACCCTCCGCGCCCTCGAACCCCTCGGCAACCGCGACCGGATGGGCCGACTCGACACCAACGGTGGGCTGATCGCCCGCAGCCCCGGAACCGGGTGTCTGCGGGGCGTGTGACTGGGGATCCGAAGCTCCTGCCATACCCCGATTCTACCCCGAATCGAACACTAATGCGAGATCTGCTCACTTTATTTGGGCTATCGAGCTTTAATTTTCAGACTTAAATATGATGCTGAGCGCAAATTCGAGAGTCTCCTGAGTGGCCGGGAAAGTTTACTTGACGCTTCAAGTAATGCTGCTAGAGTATTGGTTGTCGGTTCAACTAAGCGGGTTGGGCATGACTTGTGAGCCCGACGCGACCGCAGGAGACGAACATGACACTGACCACTGACCTCACCGGATCCCGCGCCGCCACAGGCGACCTCCTCGCGGCGACGACAGGCATGGATGCCGTCACGCTGCGCGTCGGCGACCTCGCGTTGATGTCCTCCTACTATCGCGAGGCGTTGGCGCTCGACCCGATCAGCGCACAGGGCACCACCGTCGTGCTCGGTCGCGGCACGACCCCGCTCGTTGTGCTCGAGCACACCCCTGGCCTGCCGGTTCCCGCCCGCAGTCAGGCCGGACTCTTCCACACCGCCATCCTGTTCGACACGAGCGCCGGCCTGGCCGCGACCGTGCTCCAGGCCGCCCGTGACCAGCGTTCGAGCTTCGTCGGCAGTGCCGACCACATCGTCAGCAATGCCTTCTACTTCACCGACCCTGAGGGTAACGGGATCGAGCTCTACGTCGACAGGGACCGGTCGGAGTGGGTCTACAAGAACGGCCAGGTCCAGATGGACACGCTTGCGCTCGACCCGAGCGCCTTCCTGCAGAAGAATCTGCCCGCCGATGGGGGAGAAGCCGCCGTCGGTCCGGCCAAGGTCGGCCATGTTCACCTCCAGGTCGGTGACCTCGAGATGGCCCGGCGCTTCTACGTCGACGCCCTCGGCTTCGAAACGACCCTCGACTTCCCCGGCGCGCTGTTCGTGAGCGCCGGCGGCTACCACCACCACATGGCGATGAATGTCTGGAACAGCCGCGGCGTCGGTCCGCGTGCCGCGACCCTCGGCCTCGCCGACGTGGCGATCACCGTTCCCGGCCGCGCTGATCTCGATGCTGTGGCCGAACGACTCCGCCACCGCGCGATTCCGCTTCACGACGACGGCACCAGCATCCGCGTCGACGACCCCTGGAAGACCCGCGTCACCCTGACCGTCGGCGAGGCCTCGGCGTGAGCCCCGCCATCGAGATCACGGCCCGCCGCGACGGCGTCGACCCCGCGCTCCCGTCGACCCGCCCACTCCTGCTGCTTTTGCATGGTTACGGTTCGCACGAAGGCGACCTGCCGAGCCTCGCCGCCTACCTGCCCGACGCGTTCGACTGGGTGTCGCTGCGTGCGCCGCTCGGTCTGCCGACCGGCGGGTTCGCCTGGTTCCCGATCACTGTGCCGGGGCGCCCGGGCGCAGAGTCCGTCATCGAGGCAGCGGATGCCGTACTCGCGTGGCTGGACGCCCACGTGCACCCGGGCACGCCCGTCGTTCCCCTCGGCTTCTCGCAGGGCGGCCTCATGGTCACCCAGCTTCTCCGCCAGGCTCCCGGGCGATTCCCCGCCGGGGTCGTCCTCTCGGGATTCACCCTCGACGCCACGCTCCCAGGCGATGAGGTCCTTGCGGCCACACGCACGCCGGTGTTCTTCGGCCACGGAGATGCCGACCGGGTCATCTCCGCGGAGACGACAGCACGGGCGAGCGCCTGGCTGCCCGGCCACAGCACCCTGACCGAGAAGGTCTATGCCGGTCTGCCGCACTCGATCTCCGCAGAAGAACTCGACGACGTGTCGCGGTTCCTGACGGAGGCCCTCGTCTCAGCTGGCTGAACCACCCGCAACGGCGTATGACCACAGCTCGCTGCTCACACCGACCGGGCGCGCAGCGGGCTTCCCGTCCTGCGGGGCCTCGCTGCGGTGCCCGTGCGCGAAGGCGGGCGACGTGGACCACGCCTGGAAGGACTCCTCGTCGGCCCAGCGCGTGATGACCAGCCAGGTGGTGCGATCGTCGGTCGGCTGCAGCAGTTCGAAGCCTTCGAAGCCCGGGGCGTCGTCGACGGCCCCCGCGCGGGCGGCGAACCGGCGAGCCAGCTCATCGCCGTTGTCGGCTGGGACAGTAATCGCGTTGATCTTGATGATCGTCATCGGGCTTCCTTCTGTCGTGAATGCGGTGGTGACCGCGTCGTTCGCCCCATGCTGCCACCGCTGGCTGCATGAACCCTCGGTGGCTCGCCTGACTCCTAGATGATCGCGGCGCGCAGCTCCGCGGCCGAGGCGGCGGGGTCGGCGGCGCCGTAGATGGCGCCCCCGGCGACCGCAACGGTGGCGCCCGCGCGCTGGACTCCCCGAATCGTGGACAGGTTCACGCCACCTGCGACGGAGAAGGGAACCTTCGCGGTCTCGCCGTCGTTGAGGAGGGTCTGGAAGGTGAAGCCAGGCTCCGCCTGCTCGTCGAGACCGGCGTGCATCTCAACGAAGACCGCTCCGAGGCCGGTGACCTCACGGGCCCTGGTGACCTTGTCGGCCACACCGATCAGGTCGACGACGATGCCCTTGCCGTGAGCGGTGGCGGCCTTGACCGCACCGACGATCGTGCTGTCTCCGGCGGTGCCGAGCACGGTCACGTAGTCCGCTCCCGCGGTGAAGGCCAGGTCGGCCTCGAGCTCGCCGGCATCCATCGTCTTCAGATCGGCGAACACGAGCTTGTCGGGGTGCGCGTTCTTGATGGCGGTGACGGCGCGCAACCCTTCGCTCTTGATGAGCGGGGTGCCGAGTTCGATGATGTCGACGTGCGGCGCGACCTGGGCGGCGAGGGTGAGGGCGGCGTCGAGAGTGGTGACGTCCATGGCGACCTGCAGTTTCATTGCTGATTCCTTACTTCGGTTGTGCTGGGTTCTTCCTGGTGCACCGCGGTCGCGGCCCAGGGAGGCATTCGGTGGGTGTTATTCGAGGTTCGCGTGCCGGGGCCAGAGCTCTTCCGCCGTGGCGCCCGACATCTTCCAAAGCGCGTCGAAGAGCGCGTCTCCGACGAGGACCAGCGACTGCTCGAACAGTCCTCCGGAGTACTGGGTAGAGAGAACACCGGCGTGGTCCTGTTTCGTTGCGGCCGGGATCACGACGATCACGTCCGCGAGTTCCCCGAGAGGAGAGGTCCGGTCCGTTGTGATGGCGACGACGCCTGCTCCGACGCCTGCCGCGGTGGAAGCGGCGCGGACGATTCCGGCCGTCGTTCCCGAGCCGCTTGCGACCAGGAGCACGTCCTGGCCAGTGATCGCCGGGCTGGTCGCCTCGCCGACCACGTGCACATCCAGGCCCAGGTGCATCAGGCGCATTGCCGTCATCTGCAGGGCCAGGCCCGAGCGCCCGGCACCGAGCACGAAGACCCGACGTGCGGTGCGGATCCGCTCCGCGGCCCGGTCGAGATCGCCAGGGGACTCCGTGACGATCCGCTTCACTATGCCGTCGACTTCGCCGGAAATCCGGCGCAATGAGTCGGTGGTAAGAGCGAATGAAGTGGAAGGTGTCATCTCTCGATCGTGCGCTGCACCGTTCGCGTCTCAGGCCACCCGAACGAGCGGATGTGACTACTCCTTCGGGTAGGTTGCCGCACTTTGAGTAGGGTTGATCTATGTCAGAAGCGAGTAGGTCCCCTTCGATCGAGTTGCTCATCGAGCTCCGGCAGGTACTCGCGAGCCCGCTGCTCGGCATTGCGGGGGCCTTCTCCGCCCTGCTGCAGCAGCGCATCCCGCACGGAGCCCTGGTGATCTTCACCGAGGACTGCACGGGGCGCCCACAGAAGAAAGCCGGCCAGGCGGAGGTCATCGACCACGTCACCATCGCGGAACTCGACATTCTCCGCGATACCGTTGCGGCGCGAGGCGGATCGATATGGACCGAACGGGCGATGCTGGCCCGGTCGGGGCGAACGATGTCGGCCTGGATCGCTTCGACAGGTGCCCTTCTGGTCCTGACCGATCCCGACCTGACCGGGGCGACCCCGAGGGGAGTTCGTGAAACGAGGGACCTCGTCGCCGCACTCTGGGAACTGGTCGCGTCGGGCATCCGCAACCAGGTCGTCGTGGCCGCGCCGGACTACCTGCGCGATTCGCGGATGGCGTCGCGAGACCGGGCCACGCTCATCGCCGAATTGACGGATGCCCACTCCACGACTTTGGAGCTGCTGCTCGCGGTTCTGCGTTCGCGCCAGACCGGAGACGCGGCCGCGCGGCAGACGGCGATCGACCTGGCCGTCGCCGCCATGGTGCAGCTGCGCGCGGTGAGCGACCGCGACCGCGTCCTGTCCGAGGAGCCGGTCGCCCGGGCGTTCGAGCGGCTCCGAAACGACCTGAGGCCCCTGGCCCGCTTCGGGGACCTCGACGTTCAGTTCATCGAACCGCCCGTCAACGGCCGCGCGTTGCCGGGTGAGGTCGCCCACGCCGGGCGCGCGATCGTCCGCGGTGCCGTCCTCGCCCTGGTCGATCAGCCCGGGGTGGCCCGAGTGCGGGTGCAGTGGGACTGCGACGGCCACAACCTGCTGATCAACATTCGCGATGACGGTCCGGGTGACTTGTCCACTGAGACGCCCAGCGTACGCCAACTCGTCGCCCGGGTGGCGGCACTCGACGGCGACTTCCACGTGGATGCCACGCCGGGGTGGGGCTCGGACATCGTCGTCTCTCTACCCCTCGACCCACCCTCGTCAGCCACTGCGCCGGCGGCCGGATGGGGCCTGACAGTACGTGAGCAGGCCGTGCTCGACCTCGTGGCAACCGGGGCGCGGAACCGCGCGATCGCGGAGGCCCTGTCGATCAGCGAGAACACGGTCAAGTTCCACGTCGCAAACGTGCTGCGCAAGATGGGGGCAGTGAACCGCGCCGAGCTGGCTTCCCTCGTCCGCCAGGCAGAGACGCCATCCGCCCTGGTCTGACCGGGTATTCACGCCCTCAGAATAAAGCGGCATTGACCGGCGATTCGTGTGATGCTTGGCGGACAGTGGTTTCGGAATCGGGGAAGGATTCTTCATGACTGCAGGTGGCTTGATGATTGTGCTGATAGCGGGTGGGGGACTGGTGCTGGCGGTCATCGTTCTTGCCTCGTTCTACCTCCTCTCTGCCCGGCCGCGTGCCAGGGCGGCGGCTCGCGAGCTTAGGGGTTCGAATCCCGAGCTGTCGAAGGCGTTCGCGCAGTTCCAGGCGGATGTCGAAAAAGGCCAGAGAGGCCTGTGAAGGGATCGAGGATGGCCCGCACCCTGACTCCCGCCCGCGGATTCTGGATCGGTCTGGTTCTGACCGTTCTCGGACTTGTCGCAGTCAGGTTGCTGTACACGTCGCTGTTCGGCGCCGTGAACCCGGACTGGCTGTCGAGTGATCTGGTGCGGCTCGTGGGAGTGCTGTTCCCCGGCGTTCTGCTGCCGTTGGGGATGGCCCTGATGGTCGCGTCCGTGGTCGTGCGCGCTTTGGCGGACAAAGCAGTGGTCACCATCAGGGATCCACTGGAAGCCGCGGAAGATGCGCCGACCTGGCCGCTGCGGCTCACGTCTCGCGCCGCACTCATTCTCGGACTCGTGCTCGCGGCGATCGGCTTTGTCGTCCAGCTGAACATCTCGACGTGGACCCAGACGATTCAGGGAGATTCGACCTTCCTGAGAGACTTCGTCGTCTACCTGGGCGGACCGCTGAGCGACCTTCTGCTTCCACTTGGCGTGCTTCTGATCGCCGGAGCCTGGATACTCCGGACGATCGAAGATTGCGAAGGCTCTGACGCGGGGACGCGCGGCGGGGACGAGACCCGCTAGGTCTCCGCGCCAGAAGGTGTATCCCCAGCAACGTCAGGATCGGTCAAGCGGGGCCGGCGACGCCGATGAGGTTTCCGGCGGGGTCCCGGAGGTGTCCGATGGTGATTCCAGCACCCTCATTGCGTTGCGGCCCGAGAGCGACGGTTCCACCCAACTGCTGGGCCGCCTCGAGCGTGTCGCTCACGCTCGCGACGCCGACGTAGAAGATCGAGTGCGGGGCGAATCCCTCGCCCCCGCCGATTCCGCCGGCTGCCGGTGCCCAGCCGGGTTCCGGGGTGATGAACGAGTATTCAGCGGATGCGGAAATCGCGGGTGCCACCGGGGCGCCCGCGGGTGCATCCCAGCCGAACAGCGCCGAATAGAATTCACGCAACCGGGCCGGGTCGGGACCGATGAGTTCGAAGTGCACGACGGGATTGCCCATGCGCTCAGCCTGCACCGGAGGCTCGCCCCGCGCTAGCCTCCGTGCATTCCGTGCATTCCGTGGCTCATCGGGCCAGCGTGTGCCGCTCGCAACGGTTCGAGGACGGTTACGGCTGCTTCACACTGACTCGAGCCAGGCGGCTACGGCGTTCCGTGCTGCTGCTGGCTGTTCATGAAAGAGCAAGTGACCGGCGCCCTCGATGATGGTGACTGTGGCTGCAGGCATTGCGGCGGCGGTCTCTTCGGCAGCGTCGCGGGCGATCAGACGATCCGCGGCTCCATGGATGATCGCCGTGGGACAGGTTATGGACGGCAGTATCGAGCGGAGGTCAGCGCGCTGAACGACGGCACGCTGCTGGCGAAGGAAAGCGGCCGGGCCGACGGGCGCCGTCATGGCTCGCCACGTCGCCAGCAGCGTTTCGTCAGACTCGTTGTCTGCTGAGACGACACCGGGGAAGGCGGCGTCGACGAGAGCGTCGAAATGTCCGTTCTCGACGAGTGTGGACTGCCGGGACCGCGCGGTGATCTGCTCCGGGGTGTCGGCTCGGGCGGTCGTGCTCACAAGGGCGAGGGCAGTGACCCGGTCGGGTGCCTGCCGGACCACTTCCAAGGCGACGTACCCTCCCATGCTTGTTCCGAGAACAGCGATTTCACCGGCGTTCTCGCGGAGGATTCGTTCCGCCATGGCAGCGATCGTATCGTCGTGACGGGTATCGGCCAGGGTGACCTGACCGCGCGACCAGACCGTATTGATCACCGGTGCGTAAGCGAGGGGAGAGCAGAGCAATGGCGGAACCATGACGATCTTCATGTGTCCAGTGTCTACCGGGCCACCGACAGTCGGGTCGGGCTCCGCGCGAGGTCGTGAATCTGACAGCAGTCTTCTCAGGTCATGTCGCCGGTCTCCGGGGTCGAACCCTTCCAGCCGTAGCGCAGGAGAATCGTGCCCTTCTCCGACGGAGTCCCGGCGCCGAGCAGTTCGAGGGACGCAGGCGGCCCGTCGGGTGGGAAGAGGCGCTTGCCCGCACCCAGCACGATCGGGTACACCCAGAGGTTCAGCTGGTCGAACAAGCCGTCCGCGACGAGAGTGCGGGCGAAGTCGATGCTGCCGATCACATGGATCTCCTCGTGCCGCTCGCGCAACACCGCCAGCTCAGCGGCGAGGTCGCGACCGAGCAGGTGCGAGTCGCGCCACGTGAGGTCCGGCGTGCCCCGGGACACGACGTATTTGGGGATCGCGTCGAATTTGCGTGCGATTTCGGACGCGGACCCGTCGAGCTGGTCTGGCCAATACCCGGCGAAAATGTCATAGGTCCGCCGCCCCAGAAGCAGGGCGTCCATGGTCTGGATTCCTGCCATTATCTGGGCACCGTCTGCTTCGTCGATCAGGGGCGCCTGCCAGCCTCCGAACCTGAACCCGCCGTCGGTGTCTTCTTCAGGGCCCCCGGGAGCCTGGGAGACTCCGTCGAGCGTGGAGAACAGGTCGATGTGGATGCGACCGGTCACGAGAACTCCTTCCGTCGCGGCGCTGAGCCGCCTCATCGAGCACCATGCAGGCCAATCGCCACCGTGTCAAGAACCCCCAGGGGGCCGGCCGGCTTGGGGATGAGGTTACAGGTAAGCGCGAGGCGGTTCCGTAACGCCTCGTTGCGTAACTCGACGACTTCAGTTACGTTACTAATAGGAACGTAAAAGGGAAGGCGGTTCTGGTGTCCGAGTCACCGATGGCGCCGCGCCGGCCCGGCGGTCGGGGCAGCGATGTGGGCCGCCCACGCGATCCCGGCACGGACAGGTCGATTCTGCGAGGCACGATCGAATTGCTCGCTGAGGTCGGCTATGCCCGCCTGACCGTGGCGGAGGTCGCCCGGCGGGCCGGCGTGAGTAAGCCCGCCATCTATCGACGGTGGTCGCAGAAGTCGCAGCTCGTCGTCGAGGCGATGGTGACCCAAATGCGTCCGGCACGGAGCAGCGCGACCGGCAACGCCGCCGGCGACCTGCTCTTCTTGACCGAACAGCTCATCGACATCCTGACCCGGACTCCGCTGGGGCGCGTTCTGCCCGGCCTGGTGGCAGAGATGGCCGCCGACCCCGTGCTCGCCACCAGTTATCGCGAGCTGATCATCGAGCCCAACCAACTCGATTGGCGCTCTGCCGTCGAGCGCGGAATCGCCTCCGGCGAGCTCGCCGCCGATACGGACACCGACTTCGTGCTCAACTCGCTTGCCGGGCCGTTGTATTTCAGCCTTTTGATCACGGGTGCGCCGATCGAACCCGGCTACGCGCGCGCGGCCGTCGATCTGGTGCTCGCCCGCTTTGGGACGGGCCCCGGCGAATGACCGGCAACTCGACCACGCGACGTCTGCGCACTCGTGTAGACCCCCTTCCCGTTTACCGAGTGCGGGCGGTGCTCCCGTGAGGACCCTCGCGCGGTGGTTCTTCGTCCTGATCCTGATCGCACACGGATCGCTCCACCTCCTCGGCGCTGCCCACGGTCTTGCCTGGGCCGAGGTGGCGACGCTGACCGAGCCGATCGCGCCGGCGCTCGGCGTGGTGTGGCTCGCCGCCGCGATCATGCTCGTCGCGACAGGAGTGCTGTTCGCGGCCCGCGCACGGATGTGGTGGGTCGCCGGAATCATCGGCCTGCTGATCTCCCAGACCGTGATACTGACTTCGTGGAGCGACGCCAAGGCGGGAACCCTCGCCAACCTCGTGCTGCTCGCGGCGCTCGGCTACGAGTTCGCGTCGAACGGACCGAGAAGCTACCGTGCCGAGTACCGGCGTCGTGTCGCAACCGCGCTGCGTGAAGCCGAACCCGACACGGGCGCGCTGGTGTCGGAATCTGACCTGGCTCATCTCCCGGCACTGGTCGCCGAGCATATTCGCCGCTCCGGCGCTGTCGGCAAGCCCCGGGTTTCGACCCTGCGTGCCACGATCCACGGCCGGATCCGCGCAAGCGCGACATCACGGTGGATGACCTACACCGGCGAGCAGGTGAACACGTACGGCCCAACGCCCAGTCGATTGTTCTGGATGGACGCCACGATGTTCGGCCTGCCGGTCGACGTACTGCACGTGTTCGTCGGCCGGTCCGCCACGATGCGCGTCAAGCTGTGCTCCCTGCTGCGGATGGTGAACGCCGCTGGGCCTGAGATGGACCGGGCGGAGACCGTGACCCTGTTCAACGACCTGTGCATTCTGGCCCCGGCGGCACTCATCGACGCGCCGATTGCCTGGCAGCAGATCGACGACACTCATGCCAAGGGCGTATTCACGAACGGTGCGCAGACCGTGAGCGCCGACCTGACCTTTCGCGACGGCGATCTCGTCGACTTCCGCTCGGACGACCGGATGAGCACCTCGCGCGATGGCTCGACCTTCACGCCGCAACCGTGGTCGACGCCGGTACGGGACTATCGTGCGTTCGGCTCCCGCCGACTCGCCGCCCATGGTGAAGGCCGCTGGCATCCAACCGCCCCGTCGGGCGAGTTCGTCTACCTCGAATACAACCTCGACGCCATCACCTACAACGCCGGTACCGCAGCGACGCGCGTGTGATCTCTCCCGGGAACGCGACCGACCCCGCCCTTGCCGTCCGGTCCTGCTCGGGTATCAAATCGACTACAACGGTGCGGGAAAGTCGAGACAACGACGTCAGGAGCTGCTCATGTCCGGAAAAGGCACACACGGCTCGTCCAACGGGACGACGGCACCACCGGATCGTCCGGAGAAGATCCGAAACGTTGCCCTGGTCGGCCGCTCGGGGGCTGGTAAGACGATGCTCTCCGAAGCGCTCCTTGTGGCCACCGGCACCATCAACCGGATGGGGTCGATCCTCGACGGCACGACGGTGAGTGATTCCGATTCGTCCGAGATCCACCAGCAACGTTCCGTGACGCTCTCGGTGCTTCCGCTGGTTGTCGACCAGGTGAAGGTGAATCTGCTCGATACCCCGGGCTACGCCGATTTTGTCGGCGAACTGCGAGCCGGCCTCCGGGCGGCGGATGCTGCGCTGTTCGTCGTCTCCGCCGTTGACGGTGTCGACGCGGCCACATCCGCACTCTGGGCGGAATGCGAGAGCATCGGGATGCCGCGCGGCGTCGTGATCAGCCGGATCGATCATCCGCGGGCCCGCTACGAGACGGTTCTGACCGAGCTCCAGCGCGCCTTCGGCTCCTCGGTGGTGCCGGTCTACGTGCCGATCCGCACAGCCGGGGAGATCACCGGGTTGCTGGGGCTGCTCTCCGGAACGGTATCGGACTACTCGGCGGGCACCCCGCGTCCCGCCCGTCGGCAGGCGAACGACGTCGAACGCGCCGACTCCGAGTCGGCGCGAGCCGTCCTGATCGAGGGCATCATCGCCGAGAGCGAGGATGAGACGCTGATGGATCGCTATCTCGGCGGCGAAGAGATCCCCCTCGATACCCTGATCGCGGACGTGGAAATCGCCGTTGCTCGCGGGTCCTTCTTTCCCGTGCTGGCGGCATCCGCTGAAACCGGGGTAGGGGTGGCTGAGGTGCTCGACCTGTTGACCGGGGCCTTCCCGTCGCCGGTGGAACGCGGCGTGCCGGCGGTGGCGGAGCTGGACGGTCGGCCGATCGAGACTCTGGCGTGCGATCCCGCTGGGCCGCTGCTCGGCGAAGTGGTGCGCACCACCATCGATTCCTTCCTTGGGCGGGTCTGCCTGGTGCGGGTCTTCTCCGGCACGATCCGGGAGGACTCGACCGTGCACATCGGTGGATCGGGGCTGGTCGATCGGGGCCGAACGGACCACGACAGTGATGAGCGAGTGACGCACCTGCAGTTCCCGATGGGGTCTTCCCTCAGCCCGGCACCGTACTGCGTTGCGGGTGACATCTGCGCGCTCACCAGGATGTCGAGCGCCGAGACCGGCGACACCGTGTCCGCGCCGGAGAGGCCGATGCTGGTCACTCCCTGGGAGATGCCGGAGCCGCTGATGCCCGTCGCCGTGCAGGCGGCGACGCACGGCGACGAAGATGCGCTTGCGAGGAGCCTGGCGAAGGTCGCCGCCGTCGACCCGACACTGCGCGTGGAACGGAACGCCGAAACCCACCAACTGATCCTGTGGTGCATGGGGGAGGCGCACGCCGAGGTCGTGCTCGACAGGCTGCGCGGCCAGGGTGTGAAGGTGCAGACCGTCGGTGTCATCACGCCGCTGCGGGAGACGTTCGCCCGGCCCATTGCCGCGCGGGGACGGTATGTCAAGCAGTCCGGTGGGCACGGGCAGTACGCCATTTGCGACATCGAGGTCGAACCGCTCGAACGCGGTGCGGGCTTCGAGTTCGTCGACAAGGTCGTCGGCGGGGTGGTCCCGAACCAGTACATCGGGTCGGTCGAAAGAGGCGTCCGGGCACAAATGCAGAAGGGCGTTTCCGCCGGGTTCCCGGTCGTCGATATTCGGGTGAGATTGGTCGGCGGCAAGGCGCACAGCGTCGACTCCTCGGATGCCGCATTTCAGGCCGCCGGGGCGCTGGCGTTGCGCGAGGCCGCAGCCGCGAGCCGGATCCAGCTGCTGGAACCGGTCTCCGCGGTGACGATCAACGTGCCGGACAGCTATGTGGGCACGGTGATGACCGACCTGTCCACCCGCCGGGGTCACCTGACCGGGGTTACGTCGGTCGGAGAGGAACGGAGTGAGGTCACCGTCGAGATTCCGGATGCGGAGTTACTGCGGTACGCGATGGATCTCCGGGCCCTGACCGCGGGAAGTGGACGATTCCGTCGCGCCTACCTGCGGCACGAACCGGCGCCGTTGAATGTGGCGGCTGATTCCGTGACCCTGTGAGTCGGTCAGGTCTTCTTCAGTTCTTTTTCAGTTCCTCAGCGAGCATCACGATGATGCCGCTGGGACCGCGGACATAGGTGAGTTTGTAGACGTCCTCATAGGTCGCGACGCCGCGAAGCGGAAAGCATCCGTGCGTCGCGGCTATCGCAAGGGCTTTGTCGAGGCTGTCGACGGAAAAGGCGATGCGATGCATGCCGATCTCGTTGGGACGAGTGGGCTCCGTCTCGATCGCTTCGGGATGGATGTACTCGAAGAGCTCGAGACGCCCGTGACCGTCTGGCGTCTGCAGCATCGCGATTCTGGCGTGGTTGCCATCGAGGCCGACGGCGGTGTCGGTCCACTCGCCACTGACTTCGTCACGGCCCATGACCGTGAGACCGAGGTCGGTGAAGAAGGCGATCGTTGCTTCGAGGTCGCGAACGGCGATGCCGACATTCTCAAGCTTGATGGACATGCGTTTCATGCTACTGAACCGGATCGATCCCGGACCCTGCGGTCTCGTCGGCCACCCTGAACGCCCGTCGTATTCCGCCTCGCGCGAGCATGAGAACGATGATCAGCACAGTGACTTGAAAGAAACCGCCGAGACGGACGGCATCTCCGAATGCCAGGGCGACCAGTTCGAGCACCAGGAGCTTGCTCCCCGGCAGCAGCAGCACCAGAGTGATTACGTTGACGATTCGAACCCAACGAGTTTCCGCCGAGCGGATCCGCGCGACGATATTCTTCTTGACCAAGAGCACGAGTTCAAGGACGACCTTGAGCAGGATCGCCGTCAGCAGTGCCAACAGGAAGCTTTCGGAGATGACGTCGGGAAACAGCTCGATGAACATTCCCAGCACCACGAGATAGACCAGCACGTCGACGAGGTCTATTGGGCGGATCCGCATGCCGCGAGTATAGCGACAGCGCCCGGACCGCCTTCGGACCCGACCTATTCGTTCATCTTTCGCTGAGTTCGCCGATAAGGCGGAGTTCGTCTTCTCTGCTGAGTCCCGCTCGTCGCTCTCGGCCCAGGCCGCGAATTCGTTCGTCTGCGAGTACATCGTGCACGGTCTCGTGGATGCTTCGTTCCATCGCCCCGGATTCGAGGAACCGTTGGCGGCTGCGTTGGAAGAACGCATCCGCGCTGCGGGGAAGCCAAAGGGGCAGGGAGCGGGGCCCAGCCCAATAGTTGACTCCGTGTGCGACCAGCCAGTCGTCGTCCGCCGAGATGAGTTCGCCATCGTGGCCTGCGACCTGCTGTGCGGCAGCAAGAACGTCTGCGAGCTCCCGTTGGACGCCGACAGCGTTGTAGGTGCCCGTGAGACCGAGGTGACCGGCAGCGATGATCCACGCAGCGAGGTCCCTGACGTCGATGAACTGGGCGGCACGGCCATGAGCATCGGGTACGAGAACAGGCTCATGCGAGGCCAGGGCCAGGCGAGCCACCCAGTAGCTGAACCTGTCACTGGTGTCGCCCGGCCCCACGATGAGACCGGGTCTGGCGATGAGGAGACGGTCGCCGACGGCCCGGGATGTGACCCGTTCGGCGGCGACCTTGGCGTGGGCGTACTCAGCCGGGTCGGTTGGTTCGGCGAGATCGGCGTCTTCATCGGCATCCGCTTCACTGTTGCTTGCATACACGGAGACGGAAGATACCAGCGTCCAATGCGGGGTGGTGCCGGCCAGAGCCTCCAACGCCCCGGTTACGAGGCCGGCTTCGCAGCTGAGCTCGATGACGTCATCCCAGGTGCGATTCCTGACTGCATCGTAAGCGTCCGACGCTCGCCGGTCCGTGCGCACGAGGGTCGCGCCCGTGGCTACCGATCCCGACTCGCCGCGCGCCAGGCAGGTGACGTCCTCGCCCGCCTCAACCAGCTGCTGGGCGATCTCGCGGCCGAGCCAGGCCGTCCCGCCAAGGATGAGTGTGTGCGTCACGCTCAACAGCTAAGTGCATCAGACATGCGAAGACCGGGCGGTTCGCCACGAGCGCACAGCTCGGAGGAACCGAAGGCGACCGTGGTTCGGGCCTTCGATAACAACGGAGCATGGGTGGGTTTCCTCCGGGGGCACGCGGAACGCGACAACGGGGGATAGTCGTCAGGTCAGGGCGCTCACTAGAGTGGCCTCATCGTGTCGCTCGCGCAGAGTGCGAGCGCGGGGACTGTGCGATTGCACCGCGGCGGCGTCACGAAGATTTCAACTTTTCTTGGGGGACGAAGTGGCAGAACATGAACCGTGGTTTGGTCCGAAGAATCTGGGTGGCGGCTGGGGTCCGCGCACGTGGCAGGGATGGCTGATTCTTGCCGTTTTCACCGTTGCGGTGGTTGTGGTCACGATCATTGCGACGACGCACACCTAATGCGAATTCAGTTCGCGGAGCATCCGGCTAGGAAGGACAGGCCACAGACGTAACCCGTAGACGGAGCGGACGTCTATAGCTCCGCCACGGTCATCCTCTTCGAATTCAAGGCCGATCTTTTCCGCGACGCCTCTTGAGGCCCGGTTATCGGGGTGGATGATCGCGACCAGGTGAGCTGCCCCCAAGACGTTTCGGGCGAAGTCGAGGCAAGCCGAAGCGGCCTCGGTTGCGTAGCCTCGTCCCTGCATCTTTGCCCGCACGTGGTAGCCGACCTCAAGTTCGGGTCGGCCGTTGACGGCCTGCCAGGTGAGGCCACAGTCGCCGACGAACTCACCCGCTTTCGTCTCGATGACCCACAAACCATAGCCACGCTCGAGGTAGTTGCGCTTGTTCCAGTCGATCCACCCCTGGGCCTCCTCGCGGCTCTTGGGTCGTGGGTAGTACTCCATTACGTCCGCGTCAGCCAGCATGGCGGCCATGTCATCGAGGTCAGCATCGGTCATGTTCCGAAAGATCAGCCGGTCTGAGTGAGGGAAGGACATGCTCCGACCATAGGAGGCATCCGTGCCCGAGGGAAAGGCCGACTAGCTCTTGAGCGGCTTCCAGCGTGGTACTTCCTGCACAGTGCGCGGAGGCGCTTTTCGCAACCGGGTGGAGGACCTGAAGTACAAGAACGCCAGTGATGCGTCGACCATCGCGCTGATCGCGACGTTGAAGATCAACTCCGGTGGCCCTGTGGTCGCAACGAGCACGCCATTGGCGGAGTTCAAAACAAACAGGGATCCGATGATGTACCCGGCTCGTGGCCGGGACGTCATCCTCCACCAGGCGCGGGGTGGTTCTAGCGGTTCGCCCAATCCGCGGAAGGACCGCACCCCTCCGAAAATGAGCAGGATGCTCAGCGAGTTTGCCACCACGGCGTACAGCGGATTCGGCAACCTGAACGGCTGGATCGCAATTTCGATTGCGGCCAGCGCGATCACCCCGATAAGGATGTATGCGACCTTCCAACGCGTCTTACGCAGGCGAATCATGGCTTGAGCCTACTGGCGAGGACGATCGCCCCAGTCCCAGCCTGGAATGCTGGCTCAAGCGCCACCAATCCAACGCGACTGCGGCACACTAGTACCACACGAGAGCGACCTGTTTTCAGTTGGCAGCACTAGCCATCTTTTCGGTTGGTGTTGACAGGCCACCCTCACTCTCGGCCTCGAACACACCCCGCACCATGAGGAGCGATGAACATCTTCACTGGGCTGAGCGCCTTCCCCCTGACCCCGTTTCAGAACGATGCGGTCGACGAGCACGCGTTTGTCGGCTTGATCCAGAGGTTGAGCGTTGCGAAGGTGGACTCGATCACGACGCTGGGCTCGACCGGCTCCTATGCCTATCTCACCCCGGACGAGCGTGCCCGCGTCGTAGGTCTTGCCGTCGAGCATGCTGGCGAGACGCCCGTTTTCGCGGGTGTGGGGGCGCTGCGCACCTCCCAGGTCCTCACGAACATCGACCATGCCGAACAAGCCGGAGTCGCGGGAGTGCTCCTGGCTCCAATGAGCTACCAGCCCCTCACCGACGATGACGTATTCGAGCTGTTTCGCACCGTCACCGAGCACACCGAGCTTCCCGTGATCGTCTACGACAACCCCGGTACCACCCACTTCACATTCAGTACCGACCTCTACGCCCGCATCGCCCGCCTGCCGGGGATCGCGTCGATCAAGATCCCCGGCGTACCTCCCGACCCCGCCGCAGCCCGCGCCCACGTCTCGGCGATCCGGGCCATGGTGCCCAAGCACGTCACGATCGGCGTGTCCGGTGACGCATTCGCCGCGACCGGGTTGAATGCGGGATGTGATGCCTGGTACTCAGTCATCGGGGGTGTCCTCCCTGCGGCCGCACTCAGAATCACGCGAGCCGCGCAGGAAGGCCGGGCGGCGGACGCGGCGGCAGAATCAGAACGGCTCGCGCCGCTGTGGCGTCTGTTTACCGAGTTCGGAGGCAGTCTGCGCGTGGTCGCTGCCATCGCGGAGTACCTCGGCCTCGCCCCGCACGCGTGCCTGCCGCTCCCGATCCTCGGTCTGACCGAGGCGAAACGGGTACGTATCGCCGAGGTGGTACGTGAGCTCCGACTAGACCGATAGACCCACTCATCCGGGCCCGTCCGCGGACCTGAAGTTTTGGTCACGTTAGTGAATGCTGGCGACCTGACGCAGAGGGAAGCCGAATCACTATTCTTGAGTTGAGGTCCTGGGCTTCAGGTACTGGGCTCCCCGGACCTAAACACGGAGCGAGTTATCGCGCCCAAGTATGCACACGCATCAGTCGTTCTGCATGAGTCCTGCAATGCGTCCATCCGGAAGCAATCGGATGTTGCGCGAGGCGGGCACTCTTGGAAGCCCGGGCATGGTCAGTACGGATCCCGTCATCGGAATCAGGAATCCCGCCCCCGCCGAAAGACGAACCTCCCGGACCGTGATGATGAAGTTACGGGGGCGACCGGCAATTCTGGGGTCGTCAGTGAGGGAGAGGTGAGTTTTCGCCATGCAGATGGGGAGATTCGCGTAGCCCAACTCCGCGATTCGGGCGATGTCCATCTCAGCAGTCGGGGTGAACACCACATCGCTGGCGCCGTAGACCACCGTGGCGATCTTGCGGATCTTGTCGTGCGGGGAATCCGATTCGTTGTAAATGAACCGCGGCTGCGGAGGTGCCACGTCGGTGGGATCGACCACTTCGCTCACCACCCGGGCGAGATCCAGCGATCCTTCGCCACCGCGCGCGAAGCCGTCGGCTCGGGCGAATCGAACTCCGCGCTCAGCGACGGCTTCTTCGACCAGTAGAAGTTCCGACTCGGTATCGTTCGGGAAGAGATTGATCGCGACTATCGGCGTGAGGCCGAATGCGCTCGCCGTGGCGAGATGATGCTCGAGGTGTTGCAGTCCTTTGATGAGCGTGGCGGTATCTGGCTCACCGCAGATCGCGACCGGCGCGCCCCCGTGCATCTTGAGAGCCCGCAGTGTGGCCACGATGACGACGGCGCGTGGCCAGATCCCTGCGAGACGGCACTTGATATCGAGAAATTTCTCTCCACCGAGATCGAACCCGAACCCTGCCTCGGTGATCGCGTAGTCGCCGAGCTTCATCGCGAGGCGTGTCGCGACCACACTATTGCAGCCATGCGCGATGTTGCCGAAGGGCCCGCAGTGCACGATCGCGGGGCCGCCCTCCTCGGTTTGCACCAGATTCGGTCGCAACGCGTCGCGAAGCACCACCGTCATTGCGCCCGAAGCCCGGAGGTCTCCTGCTGTGACTGCTTGCCCGGCATGTGTTCGCCCCACCACGATGCGAGACAGGCGGTCCTCCAGATCCTTTAGACCTGACGCGAGGGCCATGATCGCCATGATCTCGCTTGCCGCCGTGATGTCGAAGTGTTCCTGACGCGAGACGTCGTCGGTCTTGGGATCAATGCCAACAATGCTTCGCCGGAGAGCACGGTCGTTCATGTCGAGCGCGCGTCCCCAGGTGACCTGACCGGGATCGATCACGCCCCTGCCAGGGATCTCTTCTCGAAAGAAGATTGCGTTGTCGACGAGCGCCGACAGCAGATTGTGGGCGGTGGTGATCGCATGAATGTCGCCGGTGAAGTGAAGATTGATGTCGTCCGCGGGGGTGAGCGAGGCTCTGCCGCCTCCAGTGCCTCCGCCCTTCGCGCCGAACACCGGACCGAGTGATGGTTCCCGCAGAGCCAGCACGGCGTTCCGTCCCAATCGACGCAGACCCATCGCCAGGCTGATACACACCGTGGTCTTGCCCTCACCCGCAGGCGTCGGGTTAATCGCGGTAACGAGCACGAGTCGACCCTTGCCGTTCGCGGGGCGGTTGAGCAGGTCGAGCGACAGCTTTGCTTTTCCCCGACCATACGGCTCGAGGTCGTCAACTCCGAGACCCAGCTCATCCGCCAGTTCGGCGATGGTCTGGGGAGCGAATTGCATAGCCAAACGTTATCAACGCCGATTGTCAATGGCCAATTCGGATCATCAGGAGCTGGGGATGCACACCCGGGGCCAAATCTGGCCTTGCGAAAGGCATCCGTCGTGCGCACAGGAGCTCGACGCTCAGAGCACTCCACGAGCAGAACTAAGCCACAATTTTCAGCGCCCACTTGTGCCGCGGTCGATGCGTGTGGATCGATACGGGCCTGTGACGCCCACATGCGGTTTGGACAAGATCGTCCGAACTATGTGGCAAAATTCCGAGCTAACGTGCCACGCGACAGTGTGCCCCCAGGCAGATTCGAACTGCCGCCCCTGCCTCCGGAGAGCGAATTGGGCCGTCTCACCGCCTTGCTAATTAAGGGAAAGTCCTGATTGAGGGAACATTATGATCACACCGTATAGGTCTGAATCAGGGTGGTTTTCCCTCAAGTGTTGCCATTTTGTTGCCACAAAACGAGCCTCTGACGAGGACGACTTTGTCTTGCGCCGGGATGAAAGCGGCTGTGGCAACAACGCCTACTCGGGAGGCGCCATGCGTTTCTTCCGGTCTTCTTCAATCTGCGCGAGGGCACTTTGCGTTAACTCTCTGAAGACGACAATGCCCGTCAGCACGGCCGTAAGGGTGAATGGCAACGTCCACGCGATTGAGTAATCGAATACGAACACACCAATCGCAACGAATATGCCGAGAACGTTGAAGCCGAGGAGGGTTGGACGCCACCATGGATGAAGCAACTTTCGCCAGACGGACATGCGCCTAGGATGGGCCGGATCAGTCAGGTTGTCCAGTGGTTTGGCCATCGAGTATCGAATGCTTCCGCCATTGAGATCGGTGCTGCACCGACCGCGAGAACTGGTTGCCTGAGCAAACCGGCCGACTTGCCTCAGAGAGCGAGACTCCGTAGCTCACCGTAGGTTCTTTGGAGCCTCGGGATAGATTGGCGCCATGACTGGCGGACGATTCGTTTCGTGGATACAGAAACACTGGGTCGGATTCTACTTCGCGACCGCCGGCGTCTGGCTCGTGTTCTCCGGAATTCAGATCGCAGCGATTGTCTCTGGTGGTCCGGGAACAAACGGGGTATCCGTCTTTGCGCTCGTCGGTGGGTTTCTTTGTACGGTCCTCTTCGCGGCAGCCGGCGTTCTGACCCTCATCGCCAAGAAGCGAGACGACAGAGTGCGCTCAGGTGATTAGGTGCGTGCCGTTTGCATGACAAGAGGGTGCCGTCTGAGACCGGAAAGGCACCGCCCATGAAGGACCGACATATCTACCTTCGCGTCGCGGGCCTGATTACTCGCCTGGCCGTTTTCGTCGTCGCGCTGTTCGCGTTGTCTACTTGGCCGAGTTTGCCTTGGGGAGTGCTGGTGATCGCGGTGCTCTTGATGATCGCGAGCCTGTCGATCGACGAAATTCTGCGACGAGCCTCGTGAACAAGGCCAAAAGATCCTTCGCGGCCTAAACCAGTCGACGCTGGCCAGTCAAGGCATGAAACCGGATAGGTCGTTCTGCGAGAATCTGCGACGCGAATGATTTAGCTCGAGGGCTGGCATTTCTGTCGAGGACTCGCCATCGCCTTCACGAGAAGTCCGGTCGTGGCGGCCGTGGAAGTGTCGACGGGAGGCCCCGCGCAAAGATTCGTTCGAGGAGCAGCACAGCGCGTCCGGTTAGAGCGTCTCCTGGATAGAAGTCCTCAAAGAGCTGCTCTGCGGCGGCGACGGTGTGGATTTCATTTAGGACGAGGAGGTTAGCGATATCTTCGGTGTCGCGACCGGGCCTCGCGGCGTTGAGCTTCATCGCCAGAAGAGCTTCGATGGGTGCAATCCAGATGGACACGTTCCCGTCGTCGAAGAGCGATTCCCATTCGACTGAGCGCCCCCAGCGTGGGATGAATATGGTCGCTTTGTCATTGAGCCAATCGGCCGGCCAATCCCGTTCGCTGGCGATCTGCCTGATGATGGGCTCGAGCTGCGGTTGGATCTGGGCATCAATGTCGGCGGTCGTCGCACGTTCGAAGTAGGCGATCCGGAGCGCGGCTCCGCCGACGATCCGGATAGACACGTCACGGATGCCGGTCTCACGCGCTCGCTTCACGACCTCACGGAGACCCGAAACCAGGTCATGGAGATCGAATGGGCCAGCCATCTCCCGCCAGACAGCGAGGCTTGTTACCGCCTGCGTCGACCACGTTGTCGAGTCAAGAGCTTCAATCCAGGTAGGCGCACCGGTTCTGGTGAATATTCAACATGATGCGACGGCCCCAATTCGTCTTGGAGTCTTGCAGCGAGCTGAAGGCCATCGGCTACAAATCTTCTTGCTTCCAGCTCAGAGCGGAAGCCACCCATGTCCGGCCAACCCTCGAGCACGGCACGATAAACGGAATTCCACGCTTCGAGGTCAGCCACAAGTTGGGAGCTAATTGGCTCATCCGTCAACATCACATCGGTGTGGCCAGTGTGGCCAGTGTGGCCAGTGTGGCCAGTGTGGCCAGAGTGGGCAACGGGCGAACCCGTAAGGGATGCGCGGACATTGATCCAACGCCGAGGCGTTGGCCGCAGGAGTAGCTCCTCGGCAGCGGCTACGATCAGGCGTTCTAGTGAGGCGCTGCCTTCGGGGTGGTCCTGCAACTCGGATGCCAGCCCAATGAAGATGCGTAAATCGCCACCTTCGTTCACGTCGTATGAAGTCGTTCGCCAAATGTATTCGGCACCAGACGCCGGGCTCTGGGTCCCTGCAACGATCGCCCGCGCCGTTGACCGGGTCAGCTCCCAGAGAGCGTCATCGGTATCAGGAAGGGAGATATTCAGTTCCGTGAGCGTCCTGATGAAGAGATCGCGTGATTCTCGCACATCGCCTTTCTCCTGACCCGCGAGAACTCGAAGGGATGGACTGTCCACACCCCTCACCAGAGCGTCTGAGGCCAGGTCTGGCAAGTCCTCCGACCTAAGGTCTCCCGCGACTAAGTGGCACGCGGCGATCTCGAGAGGATCGACCTCGTTTCTTTCAACTGGTCCGACCATCAGATGCTCGCCAGGGTCGCTTGTTCGAGGAGGACGTTGCGACGTAGGAATGCAAGCGGCACATTCGTCGGATCGGGCTCAAGGTCGTACTCGCCGAGCTGCGGTGACTGCGGGCTCCGAAGAAAACGTTTCGGATCGTTGATCCAGCGCGCCTTGGGCAGCTTGCCCTTACTGAGCCAGTGCTCAGCGACGGCGGCCAGGGTGGCATCCCACACGGCGGACCCGGTCGGGGCTGGCTCGACGAAAGTCAGGATGACACGGTCGGCACCGGTCACGCGTGCGAGCTGGTCGGAGTAATCGAGGAAGGCACGCAAAGCGGCATCTCGGCCCGACCCGCGAAGAGCGCTCGCGATGCGATCGGCTGTCTCGACAGCATCCGGCCCGATGCCCGGGACGGCAACGAGACGGTGGCCGGTTTGCTGCAGCAGACGTTCCAAGGTGTCGACAGTGGGGACTCTGCGGCCGCTCTCGATCGATGACACGTCGGGCTGGCTCGTGAGGGCGCGGGCGGCGAGATCGGCCTGGCTGATGCCGCGACTCTGGCGCGACGCACGGAGCAGAACTGATGCGCTCATTCGATCACGGGCCTTTCCTTCCATATCTAAGTAGATATACCAGTGTAACCGGTCGGGCGTGTTGCTGACCGGAGACCTGTTCGTTTGGGTATTCGTTTGGCTATTCGTTGAGAGCGAATAGGCAAACGAATGGTTTGAGAGGTTATTTACCTGATCAGCCACCACACCCTCGCTGCGCTCGCTTCCCAACCCCCCACACCCAACGGCATTGTGTGGGGGGTTGGGAAGTAAAGGTGTGGTGGCTGATCAGGGAAATGGAAATGGAAAATGAGGAGGGAAATGAGAAGAGAAAAAGAAGAGAAGAGAGAAGAAAGAAGGACGAAAAGAATGGAAGAAAGTAGAGAAATGCGAGTGACGTTATGCGGACGACATGAAAGGCGATGCGGTGTTGATTTTGAAATTGAAGTGAAAAGTTGCGATAGGCAAGCGGGGTGTGTCGGGCTCTATAGCTCCTGACCGCAAACTTGCCGAGACTGGAGGTGGTTACGGGAACTGCGATTGCATCAATGCGAGTGCTGTGTTCGCCCGTGACTTGGCACCGTTCCACCGTTGCTGATGCTTGAGTTCAAGTCCGAACATCAGCATCATGCGGTCCATGACCGTGATGCAAGATGCCGAGATCATTCCCGCATACTCGACGACGAGCTCCCTGGGTATGCGGAACTGGACCAAACCAGGTGCCCCAACCAAGAACATTCCGAGCGCAGCCGTTTCGCCGTGGGCAACTCCAGAGAGCTGCGAGTAAAACTTCCGGCCCATGCCGGTATTCGCGCTGGCGTCAAGGAGAGCCGATGCCAGCTTTGTAACGCCGAGATCAGGACCGGTGATGAGCGGAAGATTCAGATCGCTCAGCAATCGCTTCTGGCCGGCGAGGAACACCTCGATGTCGGCAATTTCGCCGCTCTGTGTGACGAACTTATTGTGCTTTCGCGATGCCGACATCTCTGAAATGGCGAGCGACACTTGTCTGGAGAGTAGCTCGCCAGGATCGTCCGTATTCATGACAAAGTACGATTTTGCAAAGGCCTCGAGCGCGCCTCGTGTCAACGTCGCAAGCGAGAAGCTGAACTTCTTACTATTCACATTGTTGATGAATGCCCGAGCGTGTTCCGTGCCAGCCGAGTTCGCGAATATCAATGAAGCGTGCGCGGCGCGGATCGGAGAGGCTTCCAGGGCAGTCGTTTGATTCCACGCAATTTGCAGCTGTGCGCCGGCGATCGAACCTTCCGGCGGCCAGCTGCCGGTCGCAATATGCGAGAGGTCATCCGCCACGGTGACGAGTTCACTCACCAGACTTCTAACCAGACGGCGATCCGCGGCCGACACCGGACCACCCCTGCTTGCCCCGCCAAACTCTAGGAAATCGCCTTCTGCCTGCATAAACGCAATCTAGCGGGTGATGCGGTGCCTTTCGATCTGGGCGTCGGTCGTTTCGTCCCTTCAGCGCGAGGTCTGGGCCGCTTAGTGGGACCCGATCGTGTCTAGTCTTTGCGGAGTTCGTCGATGAGGCGGAGCTCGTCTTCTCGGGTGAGGCCTGCTCGTCGCTCTCGGTTGAGGCCGCGAGCCCTTTCGTCCGCAAGTACATCGCTCAAGGTCTCATGAAGGCTTCGTTCCGTGCCGCCGGATTCGAGGAATCGTTCGCGACTGCGTTGGAAGAACGCATCCGCGTTGCGGGGGAGCCAGAGTGGCAATGAGTGGGGCCCGGCCCAATAATTGACTTCGTGTGCGACCAGCCAGTCGTCGTCCGCCGAGTTCAAGTCGCCGTCGTGGCCTGTGACCTGTTGCGCAGTAGCCAGCAGGTCTGCAAGCTCTCGTTGGGTGCCGACAGCGTTGTAAGTGCCCGTGAGCCCGCGGTGACCGGCAGCGATGATCCAGGCAGCGAGATCCCTGACGTCGATGAACTGCGCGGCCCGGCCATTGGAATCGGGTACGAGAACAGGTTCATGCGAAGCCAAGGCCAGGCGAGCCACCCAGTAGCTGAACCTGTCACTGGTGTCGCCCGGCCCCACGATGAGACCGGGTCTGGCGATGAGGAGCCGGTCGCCGACGGTCTGGGAAGTGGCCCGTTCGGCGGCGACTTTGGCGTGCGCGTACTCAGTCAGGTCGGTTGGTTCGACGAGAGCGGCGTCTTCATCGGCATCCGCTTCATCGTTGCCTGCGTACACGGAGACGGAAGACACCAACGTCCAATGCGGGGTGGTGTCAGCTAGAGCCGCCAGGGCCCCGCCGACGAGGCCGGCATCACAACTGAGTTCGATGATGTCGTCCCAGTTGCGATTCTTGACTGCATCGTAAGCGTCCGACGCGCGTCGGTCAGAGCGAGCGAGGGTTGCGCCCGAGGCCACCGACCCCGACTCGCCGCGCGCCAGGCAGGTCACGTCATCACCAGCTTCAATCAACTGCTGGGCGATTGCTCGACCGAGCCAGGCCGTCCCACCGAGAATGAGTGTGTGCGTCACGCTCAACAGCTAAGTGCATCAGGCCTGCGAAGAACGGGCGGTTCGCCGTGAGCGCAGCGATGGGTGGAACCGAAGGTCGGCATAGATCAGGCTTTTCGATAACAAAGCAGTTCGCAACGGGTCTCTCGCAGGAACCACTGAGAGCTGTACGACGGGGATAGCAATCTGGTTTGGCGGCTCAGTAGTGTGGCGTCACCGTGTCGGTCGGGCAGCGAGTGCACGCAGGGAGTGTTTGTCTGCACCGCTTCGGCTCGGCACTACCTAATTTCAACTTCAGGGGGACGCAATGGCAGAACATGAACCGTGGTTTGGTCCGAAGAAACTGGGTGGCGGCTGGGGTCCCCGCACGTGGCAGGGATGGCTGATTCTTGCGGCGTTCACTGCTGCGGTGGTTGTGGTCACGATCATTGCGACGACGCACACCGGTTGACTATTCGACCCCGTTCCGGCGATCGATTGAACCCGACTCTTGTCGGACGTTCGGGGGAGGATGTCCTCGACATCGACTCGGACAGGAGCTGGATCGTGGGAAGCATCACCGCCTATCAAGTGGCCTCGGGCAAACGGTATCGGGTGCTCTATCGCCGGCCGGACCATATCCAGACACAGAAGCGCGGATTCCGCACCAAGCGTGATGCGGAACTCTTCCTCGCGAACATCGAGGTCAACAAGAGTCGCGGTGCCTACGTCGATCCCTCGAAAGCGCGGGTGCTCGTGGGGGAGTGGCTCGACCTCTGGATGGACAGCCGCTCGGACTGGCGGGCCACGTCCAGGGAGCGGGCGCGCGGCATCGTCGTTCGGCACATCCGGCCGCAGCTGGGCAACTACCCGCTCGGCGCGCTCAATCACCAGGCCGTGCAGGCGTGGGCGAGTGGGCTGTCCAGAACGCAGGGACCGGCGAGCGTGCGCAAGATCGTCAACGTGCTGTCCGGAAGCCTGCAGATGGCCGTCAAAGACGGCAGGCTCGCGTCCAATCCGGCGCACGGTCTCAACCTGCCGAAGGTGCACAAGGCATCCAAGCGCTACCTGACGCATGAGCAGGTGCGGGACCTGTCCGCGGCGGTCGACGCGATCGGGCGAGGCATGTATCTCGGGCAGTCCAACGGCTACGGGCTGCTCGTGAAGGTCCTCGCCTACTGCGGGCTGCGCTGGGGCGAGGCCTCCGGGCTGCGGGTGCAGGACATCGACTTCGTACGTGGCCGGCTCGAGGTGCAGCACACCGTGGTCGAGATCGATGGATTGCAGATCGAAGGCCAGCCCAAGGACTACGAGGCCCGCTCGATCCCGGTGCCCGCGTCAATCCTCGCGGACCTTCGCGTGCTCGTGGACGGTCGGCAGGGCGGCGAGCCGGTCTTCGCGGCCGCTCGCGGTGGATGGCTTCGGGGGAGGGTGTTCCGCCGGGGCTGGCTCGACGCCGCCGCGGAGCAGGTCGGCATCGCCGGGCTGACGCCGCACGAACTGCGACACACAGCAGCGAGCCTGGCGATCAGCGCCGGGGCGAACGTCAAGGCGGTGCAGCGGATGCTCGGACACGCATCCGCCGCGGTGACCCTCGACGTGTACTCAGATCTCTTCGACACCGACCTGGATGCCGTTTCGTCGGCACTTGATCAGCTCATCGTTGAGAAGAGCGTTGCACGAAGCAGATCCGGCGTTGACGCACGCGATAGGAATTAGATTCTGGTCACGTTTCGGCCGGAAGGCGTGGATGACTTAGTCTGCCGTGCGATAACGAGCTCTGGACAGGGGCAGTGCCGCGCACAATTCCGTAGCGAACGTGTCGCCAGGCTACGGTTTCAGAAGACGACCCAAGGAGTCTCGTGACCCTCACCGAATGGCTAGACCGTCAAATTGACATTGCCTCTGCCAAACACGACGCCGACAATTCCACCGCGAGCGTTGTCAATATCAACCAAACCATGCTGGTCGACGTTGTTATGGCCCTTAAATTTAATGACGCACGTCTTGCTGCTATTGAGGCAGCTCTCGACCTGCCTAAGTTCGACCTCACTGCACAGGGACGGACGGTGCGTCGCAACAGCTAGTGACGTCATCCTCGATGCGTCGCGCAGAAGGCAAGGACACAACCGTCTGTGGCGGCCGTGGAGGTGTATTCCAACCTCCTCGACAGTCATATGGAGACTATTTCGACGGCGCTCGATCAGCTCATGGCTCAGAAAAGTGTTGCCAAAATGTTGCCACGAGCGGTTTCTGGCTGAAATCACCTGAGAAGAACAAGCTTCTGATCAGGAATTTATTGGTGTGCCCCCAGGCAGATTCGAACTGCCGCCCCTGCCTCCGGAGGGCAAAACGAGCCCGGAGAACAGCGGGATTTCTGTCCGTATCCCAATGATTTACTGGCCACTTGGGTCATGCGGAGGTGATGGAATCACCTCGAAATTGCACCAATTGAAGTCAAATTGAAGTCACGCGGTAGGTCTCCGACACGCAGCATTTGAGGCTCCCTCCTAGGTAATGCGACGGTCCTCCCGTTGGTTGCTATTGCTGGGAAGCATTAGGCAGCGCGCTGTTGCCAGCCGAGGAACGCGTGGCGTATTTCGCCGAATACGCGGCGCAACTGGCAACCGTCCTGTTGGGTTCAACTGTCGAGATTCCATCCTGCTGATACTAGGTATGACGTGAGCTGGGCGATGCGGCGGTTGATGTCGTCGAGTCGTTGTTGGGTGGTGTCCCACGCCCGGCTCTCGTCGTCGAGGCCTCCAGGGGCGCTGAGCGCTGTTTCCACGGCCAGGTTGCTTGCGAGGCGTTTGCCTTCGCGGTGGAGGGCGTCGAGTTCGCGCATGGCTTGGAGTTGCGTGCGTTCGGAGCGTTCGTCGGTGGTGGTCCACCGGTAGGCTCCGTCGGTTTCGCCGGAGATCCAGGCGTCGAATTCGATAACGGTCATGCTGTCGAAGGCGTCGCTGAGGTTGGGGAGGTCGAGTTCATTCGTTGGATTGCCGATGGGGGCCAGGAGGAAGAGTGGGGTGACGCCTAGGGCGTGTGCGATGTTGAGGAGCTGGCTGACGGCGAGGTCGGACTTCCGGCCGGCTTCGATGTTCTGCAGGATCGCTTCAGTGACATTACCGCCGGGGATCATGTCCGCGAGCTCCTTGGTGGTGCGGATGCCGCGGTGCTTACGCACGGCTTGGATCCGGGTGCCAATGCTCGCCTCAGTCCGAAAATCTGTCATGCAGACAAGATACTATGCAAACCCTTGTCAAATGTTGGAAGTCACCATATTGTGTTTTCAACATTGGAACAGTCGGAAGGCTGTTAGAGAGACAGGATGATTATGGACGACGACTATATCCTCCCGGCCGCCGTGGGCGAGATCACCGGTTTGAAGGTGGGCGCTCTGGCTCAGCTGCGCTATCTGGGGCGGGGGCCCCGGTTCTACAAGCCCACACCCCGCACGGTGCTCTACAAAAGGTCCGAGGTACTCGCCTGGGTCGAGGCCAGCGCCACGACCAGCACGTCGGACCCGGTCCGTAACCGCTAACCGGCCTCACGTCACCGAAGCCCACGCCGGTGACGTGGAAGGGCCCCGGGTAGCCGCCCGGGGCCCGAGATCGTCACCAGCAGAGGAGTCGATCCATGCACATGCTATCGAGCACCTCCGACACTGCACTGGCGTCGCCGCGTGAATTGCGGTGAGGACCCGGTGGGCCTGTTCGCGGCGAAGAACGCCGTCCTGGTCGCTGCCCGGCGGGGACTGGGGAACACGGCGACCCGGTTGCTGCTGCACATGGCCTTGGAATGCTGGGATGACGCCGACAACCCGGGCGAGCAGCCTCCGCGACGCTATTTCGGCGGACGGGAGTCCTCGGCGATCGCACTCGGGTTCGTGGCGCCATCGAACGCGTCCACGCCCGCTCATCGGGCCGTCAAGCGTGCGGTGAAGGAACTCGTCGACGCGGGCGTCATCACTCGCCTCAGATCCGGGGGAGTGGGTATGACCGCCGAGTTCGAATTGAACCTGAACAGCGCCAAACCCCCGGCCCCGCATCGTCCGTATCCCGAGATCCTACTGTTCCCCGAGGACCCGTTAGGGGGTCAATAAACCGCCCCCTGAGGGGACCAATTAGTTGCCCCCTTAGGGGACCAAAAAGTTGTCAATTCGGGGACCAATTATTGGCCCCCTTAACAGTAAAGAACAGGAAGAACAGAACAGAAGCAGTACGCGCGCGCGAGACCAGCCTGTGGATAACTCCGCTGGCACCTCATGACTTGACGCCGAAAGGCACACCGAGATGGTTCGACAAGGAGAACACCATGAATGGCATCGTCACCGTCTACAGCAAGCCCGGCTGCGTGCAGTGCGCCGCCACCTTCCGGAAACTCACCCAGGCCGGGATCGAATACACCCAGGTCGACGTCTCCCAGGATCCGGTCGCGCTCGAGTACGTCACGGGCCTCGGTCACGTCCAGGCGCCCGTCGTAGAGGCGCCAGGGTGTCCTGGAGCGGATACAGGCCCGACCTAATCAACTCCCTCAGAACGCGTCTCGACCTCTCAAACGGCGAAAGTCGGCCCACCCGGTCCGACTCCAAGTAGTACCCACGTACCACCCATCGAGAAGGAGCACACCATGTCCACGCGCACTATCACCGGCAACCTGGCAGCCGATCCGGAGGTCGTACCGGCCGGATCGATCCTGATCACGAAGTTCCGGGTGATCGAGAACACAGGCGAGTACCGTGCCGGCACCTGGCACGCACACGAGGCGGCGACGACGCACTTCGTCGAGGCCCGCTTCGAACTCGGCGAGAACGTCGCCGCGACCCTGCACCGGGGCGATCCGGTCGTGGTCGTCGGCCGTGAACACACCGAGATCTGGGGCGACCCTGAAGCCCGGCGCTCCGGCCGTGTTCTGCACGCGGACGTCGTCGGACCCGATCTGAACCGTGCCGTCGCCCAGGTCCGCCGCACCCGCACACCCGACACCGACGAATAAGCACACCGAAAGAGACCTATTGGTGGGCGGGCCGTCCAGTCCGCCCGCCCCACCTGTGAAGGAGATTCTGATGGACATCAGCGCCGAGAGCGCACAACTGATCAGCGCGGAGCAACTCCGCCGGGCCGCCCGCGAACTGGCCCACAGCACCCGAGTTTTTGAGTATCCGGGGGACTCCTACGAGCTGCTCGGCCGGCTGATGAACGCCCAATGCTTGCTGGGGCAGGTCTTCGAGCAGCTCGCCAGCTGGCACGCACGCACCCAGGATGGTATCCAATACGACGGTGAAGACGGTCGCGGAGCCGGCCAGGTCGCCGGCGTGATCCGGGCCGAGCTGGCCCTCCGGGACGCGGCCGACCTCGCCGATAAGGCCGACGACGCCCTGATGCTGGCGCTGACTGCGAACGGCGTCATCCGCTGGTACGACTACTCCTAGAACCGATCCTGAGGCCTCCGAAGCGGGTTGCAGGGTGATTTCGACGCACGAATTCCGGGCCGGAAACAGCGGTCTGGGAGACCGGTTTTTGGGGCTGCCTATTCGTTTGGGTGTTCGTTTGGGTATTCGTTGAGAGCGAATACCCAAACGAATAGGTAACGGGCCTCTTTCCCTGTCCCACCGCGACCCCCTCGCTGCGCTCGCTTCCCAACCCCCCACACCCAACGGCTTTGTGTGGGGGGTTGGGAAGTAAAGGGGTAGTGGTGGGACAGGGAAAGAGGAAGAAGTGTATGAGAGAGGTAAGTAAAAGAAAAAAACAAAAACAAAAAACAAAACTAAGTACAAAAAACAAGAACAAGGAACAAGAAAAACAGGACGAGCTAGGTCAGAAAATCAGGCGTTTCAGGAGCGGACGGAGATTGCGACGATGGTGCAGTGGACAGACCGTGACGAGGCAATGGTCAACTGGCTACTGGTCGTGCGACTTGCAGAAATGGATGCAATCCGCTGGGCCCTCGGGGCACTGTCCGGGTCCGGGGTTCCCGTGGGCACTGAAGGCACAGCAGTGTTGCGCCCCGGGTTTAATGGAGGTTCTTGATCCCTTGGAAGGTTGAGAATCATGACTCCACATCGGAAATATCCGGACGAGTTGCAAGAGCGAGCGATCCGGTTGGTCCTGGATTCCCGTGACGAGCCGGGCGGACGTCGAGGCACGTGCGCCCGGGTGAGCCAGCAGTTGGGCATCTCGTCGGAGACGTTGCGGAAGTGGGTCGCCCAGGTCGAGATCGACGAGGGCACCCGCCCGGGCGTGCCGACGGACCAGACGGCCCTGCTCGCCCAGCTCGAGCGGGAGAACAAAGAGTTGCGGCGGGCGAACGCGATCTGGCGGAGCGCGTCGGCTTTCTTGGCGGCGGAGCTCGACCGCCCCGAGATCAGGTAGTTATGTTCATCGACGAGAAGAAGAGCGAGTTCGGGGTCGAGCCGATATGTGGGAGTTGCAGGTCGCCCCGTCCAGCTACTACGCGGCAACGTCCCGGCCGCCATCGAAACGGTCCGTGTCCGATGAAGTGACCGCCGCCCGGATCCACGCCGTCCATAAGGACAACTACGGGGTCTACGGGGCCCGGAAGGTGCACGCGCAACTCCACCGCGACGGGCACCCGGTGGCCCGCTGCACCGTCGAACGCCTGATGCGCCGCGAAGGCCTGCGCGGGGTGCGACGCTCGAAAGGCCCCCGGACTACGATTCCCGGGCCCCTCGCGGAGCGCCCCGAGGACCTCGTCAAACGGCACTTCACCGCGCCGGCACCGGCCTGCCTCTGGGTGGCGGACATCACCTACATCCGCACGGCTGGGTCTACGCCGAGTTCGTGCTCGACGTGTTCTCCCGCCGGGTGGTTGGCTGGCAACTGTCGACCTCCCTCCACACAGACCTCGCCCTCGACGCCCTTGAGATGGGTTTCTGGACCCGCCGCCGCGCCGGCCGGGACCTGTCCCAGCTCGTGCATCACTCCGACCGCGGCGTCCAATACCGGGCGATTCGCTACACCGAACGCCTTGCCGACCGCGAGGCCGTGGCCTCGGTCGGGTCCAAGGGCGAGAGTTACGACAACGCGATGGCCGAAGCCTTCAACTCGCTTTTCAAAGCAGAGCTGATCCGGAACCTCGGGCCCTGGCAGAGCATCGACGTCCTCGAGTTCGCCGTCGCCGAGTACATCGACTGGTTCAACAACCGCCGACTCCACGGCGAGATCGGCCTGATCCCGCCCGTCGAAGCTGAGACAAACTTCTACTCACACCCGGACATCACACCGATGAAACGGGCCCAATAGAGCCTCTACAAAACCCGGGGCTTGCCACAGTGGGTCGTCCGGCTCGAGGGCGCGGGACTGGTGGAGCCGGCCCGGCCGACGTACCGGGACTCCTCAATCGTGTGACCAACGTGCGAAGGTTAGAGCCAGTCGGCGTCGTGCTGACTCGTGACTACACTCGCACCGAATTCGCTGGCGAGGAGCTGGTAGCCGGCCACCGTCGAGTCTGACCCCGACCCGGGCACTGCACCGAGGGGACGGCCTAGCTCGACCGCGTACTCGGCCGCAGTGAGAGCATCGGATGAAACGCTTGCTTCGACGACGATGGTCTTCGACGACACGGCGGCCATCAGCTGGCCGCGCCGAGCGAACTGCCACCAAATCGGCGTCGCCCCCGGTGGCACCTCACTGATGACGGCACCGCTCTCTGCGACGTCGTCGAGGAGTGCGCCGCGGTCAGAGGGGAAGCGGGTGTTGACGCGGCCGGCGAGTACGGCGATCGGGTGCCCGCCGGACGCGACGGCCGAGGCCAGGGCGGCGTGGTCGATGCCGCGGGCAGCACCGGACACGATCGCATACCCGCGGGCCCCGAGCCCGGACGCTAAGTCAATCGCCATGTGACGCCCGTACCCGGTCGAGTCGTGATCCCCGGTCACCAGAACGCTCCGCATCGAGAGCACCGCAGGGTCGCCGCGCACCCACAGAATCAGTGGCGACGCCAGACGTAGGTCCTCGAGCTGGACCGGCCAGTCAGGGTGGGACGGGGTGAGCACGTGGTACCCGGACTCGGCGCTGGCTCGGATGCTCTCAACGGCCGCCGCACGGTCAAAGCACGCCCGGAGCTGCGCGCGGAGCCCGGAAATGCCGAAACCCACCACCGCACTGCTGGGCCCGTCCACGAGTAGCTCCAGGGCTGGCTCGGCCCCGATTGCAGCGACGAGGGCGCCGACGCGGGGGTCTCCGGGTTCGGCCAGGGCAGCCCAGATAATCCGGGCGGCTGTGTCCCGGGTTAGGGAAGTGCTGGTTGTGGTGCTGAGTGTTTCGACAACGCTGGTGTACGTCATGATCTCGCTCCCTCTGGTCAACCGACAATTTTGTTTGCCTTCCGGCGAGAGAATCGATAGCGAGCGAGAGAGCCGGAGTGCCCAGAATTTCGGGCGAAATAAGGGAGCTTGCGACCGCGCCCGAAAATCTGGGAACGCAGGATCGAAGCGAGCTACGATCGGCAGCCGAAAGGTCAACAAAACAAGAAAAACCCGGCCGCGCAGCGGCTCCGATCAAGTCGTCCGGGCGGCCGTGGCCGCTTCTAAGGGAGTCGTCTGGCGCGCATTCGCTCCCTCTTCTCAAGGGTTCAGCAATCGAAAGGGCGCGACGAAAAGCAACTCAACGGCGTAGCAAATCACTCGCCCCGTCGGCGCGAAGCCGTTGACTTATATATCGAAACATTTTGTTGGCCACTCGGGACTCATCGTGCAATAATCTGCGTATGGATGCAGATAAGCAGATTTGTGGCCGCGAACCCGACAGCCAGTTCGTGGAGCTCGCGGTCGAAGTATTCGGCATGCTGGCTGACGCCACCCGCGTGCGGATAATTCTTGGTCTGCGCAACGGTGAGCTGTCCGTGAATCAACTGGCGGATGCTGTCGACAAGTCGCCGGCAGCCGTATCTCAACACCTGGCCAAACTCCGCCTGGCGCGGATGGTCACCACTCGCCACGAGGGGACCCGAGTGTTCTACAGGCTAGAAAACGAGCACGCGAGTCAGCTCGTGTCGGATGCTATCTTCCAAGCGGAACACACCCTGGGAGGCACCCCTCGTCATCATCACACCCGGGACGAGGCCAGCGCATGAATACCCCGCACCTGCATCCACATGAGGATGATCGTCCGCGTGACGCCCAAGCCCAATCCCACGAGCACGAGCACGAGCATGACCATGACCATGACCATGACCATGACCATGACCATGACCACGACCATGACCATGACCACGACCATGACCATGACCACGACCACGACCACGACCACGAACACGAGCATCCGACCGGGTTCACAGGGTTCTTATACGGGCTTTTCGTGCCTCACAGCCACGATGCCGCAGACTCGATCGATGACGCATTGGAGGCAAGTACCCAGGGAATTCGAGCGGTCAAAATCAGCCTGTTCATCCTCCTCGGCACGACCATACTGCAGTTCGCGGTTGTACTCGCGAGCGGTTCAGTGGCGCTGCTTGCCGACACGATTCACAACTTCTCTGACGCCTTAACCGCAATACCTTTATGGATCGCGTTCATCCTCGGACGGCGCATTGCGTCCCATCGCTACACGTACGGTTATGGGAGGGCCGAGGATCTCGCTGGCCTCTTCATCGTCGGCGTGGTTGCCCTTTCGGCCGTCGTAGCTGCGTGGCAGTCGATCGACCGCCTCTTCCACCCCCAGCCCCTGCACAACCTGTGGTGGGTGTTGGCCGCCGGCCTGATCGGCTTCGCCGGCAATGAGATCGTTGCTGTGTACCGCATACGCGTGGGACAGCAGATCGGGTCTGCGGCCCTTGTCGCCGACGGCGTGCACGCTCGGATCGACGGGTTCACTTCCCTTGCCGTGGTTGTTGGTGCGCTCGGGGTGATGCTGGGTTTCCCGCTCGCCGATCCAATCGTCGGGCTGGTAATTTCCGCGGCGATTATCGTTTTGCTCTGGGGGACAGTGCGAAGCATTGGACGCCGCATCATGGACGGTATTGAACCGGAACTCGTGGACCGAGCCCGTTCGGCACTAACCAGCACTCCCGGCGTTTTGGACGTTTCGACAGTCCGGCTGAGATGGGTGGGGCACCGCCTTCACGGCGAGGGGTGCATCGTGGTCGCCGATACGTCCTTGTCCGTGGCGGAACGCGTTGCCGACGCCGCCCAACACCGCCTGAAGCGAACGATGGCGAATGTAGATCATTTTGCGATCCAAACGGTCACTGCGGGATCGCGGCCTGTGGAGAGGTAGGGCACGAGTATCTCACCTGGATTGACCCACGACTACCGCGTCAATGCTGGATGTCGTTGATCCGGCGGTAGAGCGTGGAGCGGGACATGCCGAGACTACGGGCCACCTGTGAGGGGTGTTCGCCGGATTCGATGAGTTGGAGAGCGGTCCGGATTTGTTGTTCGGTGAAGGTCGCCCTGCGGACGACGCGGCGCGTGCCAGAAGGACGTCGTTTGAAGACGCTGTCTCGGATGCGTGCCCGTGCGACCTCGAATTCCATACCAGCGAGAGCTGTCAGGACTGTGAGGACAGCGGTCGCGTCGAGGGTGCTGGCTTTGTCTGGGGCTCGGTGATGTCGAGAACTCGGAATCCGGCCCCGCTCGCCCGCAGCCTCTCCGCAATCGTCAGGAGGTCGGGAGTGGATCGACCTAGGCGGCTCAAGGTGGTGATGATAAGGGTGTCTCGCTTCTGGAGGGCGCCGATGGCGTGGTCCAACTGGGACTGCTCCGTGCGAAAACCACGGTCGACATACAGGTCCTCTACACGAACGCCCACAGCGACGAGGGTACGTTCCTGATGGTCGACCTTCTGGTCTCGCGGTATTACTCGGGCGTACCCGATCAAGGTGCCCACGATCGTCGCTCCGCTAACCGCCGTTGAGGGTTTCGCGGCGCTGTCGATATTCGTTTTCGTCGATCTCACCGCGGGCGTAACGTTCATCCAGGATTGTTCGAGCCGAGCTGTGTCCGGCCGTCTTGCCCTGCTCGGGGCGATCTCCACGGAAGAGACGGTAGACGACGAAAGCCAAGGCGACGATGCCCCCGATTGCGAATATCCACGCAAAGATCATCCACGGTCCTGTCCAGCCCATTCCGCCGTATCCCATCATGGTGTGCTCACTTTCTCGTGACGTTTAATCGTGGATTTGGTGTTCACTGGCGGCGCCGCACGTCAGAACACCTTGCCCGGTCCGTCCAGGCCTCCGGTGCAGGGGGAGCCGGGTTCTGGAGCAGTTGCGGCGCCCCGGTACTTGGCGATGAATGCCGCGAGTCGGGGATCGGCCGGGTCGCTGATGTCGAGCTGCGTGCCCCATGCCGATGCGACGATCGACGACGGGAGACCGGCGAATGGAGACAGGATCGCGTATGTCGATGGGATCTCTTTGCGCAGAGCTGCGAGCTGATCACCCCTCACTTTTGAAGCGTCGTAGGTGACCCACACGGCGCCGTGCTCGAGCGAGTGCACTGCGTTTTCGTTGGGGACGTTGTCGGAATACACGCCACAGTTCAGGAGCGTGACGGAGTGGTCTCCGCCCACCGGTGGCAGCGGATTGTATTTCACCGTGCCGGTGACGTGCTGGGAGGTCTGGTTCGGGAAGGTTTGTACGCCGTCAACGGATGTCGGTGCTGCCGCGTTCTTGGGGGCGCCGCTGGTTGTGACGACGAGGACGATGACGAGCACGACGATCCCTGTAGCGGACCAGGCTGCGGCGATTCCGATCTTTCGGTTCCGTTTCGCTTTTGATTGTTCGCGCTTGAGGGTGGCGACTTTTTCTGCCCGGCGCACGGCTCGTTGCTGTTTGACTGTTGCGGGCGCGGATTCGCGACCTCCGCCAGCTGAGTGGTCGTCCGAGTGTGGGGGTGTTTCACGAGCCATGTCAGCGGTCCTTCGGTTCAGGTGAAATATACCCGACGGTGACCTGTAACGACTTGAGTTCGGCTCGGGCGGCCTGAATGTCCGCCTGGACGTCCGTCGCCGGCTTAGAGCAGCACCCGGCGTCACCCGGGGCGGTTCGGCTGCGCAGCATGGGGCGCATGCAGAACCGCCAGGTCAGAGCCGCGGCAACGACGGTCGCGACCAGGGAGATCAGAATGGGGATCACGCGGTCGGTCCGGTACCGGGGTGGCGATCATCGAATGCCGCGGCCTGTGGACGAAGGGCGGCCACTTCGGCGCGCAGGCGGGCGAGTTCTTGTTCTTCGGGACCGTCGACGGTTTTACCGTGGCCGCGTCCGCGCATCATGAACCACATCATCAGGCCCATTCCGACGGGGCAGATCAGGGCGGGGAGGATATAGAGGAATTGCTGCATGTCAGGATCCTTCTGGTTGGGTTGATTGGGTGGTTTCGAGCATGGTGGTGAATTTTCGCCGGAGGGCGCGGGTAGATAGGCGCCCGTGCGCGATCAGCCGGCCGTTGGCGACGAGCCCGGGGGTGAAGGCCAGGCGCTGTTCACGGGCGATCGCACGACCGGTGTCGCTGTTCACGTCGACCTCGTCGATCTGGAGGGGGAATTCGGCGGACAGTTCGGCCAGCACTCGTTTTCCCGCGATACAGGAGGGGCAGTCGCTTTGAGTGAGCAGGGTCAGGGCGATCATGAGGTGGTATCGGTCTTCAGGTCGAGGAGGAGTTGGTCGACCGGAACGAACATGGTGTATTTCGGAGCCCCGCCGTAGTCGGCGCGCCACTTGATGGTGCCGTCGGGGCCCACGAGGATGAAGCTGTGTCCATCGGTGCTGGTGCCCATCATGCCGAATTCGTTGGCCTGGTACTTTTTCGAGGTGACCAGGTCGGGGTCGGATAGGACTGGGGTTTTCAGGCCCATGTCGGTGGTTTTCCGGGCGATTTGCTGGGCCGGGTCGGTTGTGATGGACACGACGGCGTCGATTCCCGCTGCCTGGAGCTTCGCGGCGTCCGTCTCCAGGCTGGTGATCTGCGTCCAGCAGGGTTCGCAGGCCAGGCCCTCCTGGAAGAAGAGCAGCACATTTTTGCCGGAGTAGTCGGCGAGGGAGATCTTCCCGCCGGAGTTGTCGGCGAGCGTGAAGTCGGGGGCGCGCTGACCGATTCCGGGGGTTCCGACGTCGTAGGTGGACTGCGTCGTCGTACCGGCGGCTGCCGTCTTCGGGGTGTTCGCGCTGGCGAAGACGCCGTATAGCCCGGCGAGGACGATACCGGCAATCAGGAGCCCGGTGATCCAGCCGAACCAGCCGGGGCGGCGCGATCGGGCTGCGGGAGCCTTTTGCGTGTTTTTGGGGGCGGAACTCATTTGGTGGTGTCCTGTCCTGTGAGTGTCGGGGTTTCGAGGGCTGCATCGCTGCAGCAACTGGAGTCAGATTCCGTTGGTTCAACCGGCTCGCCAGTCGACGCCCGGCGTGGTTCCTGGGGTTTCGGTTCGGTGTGGTGGGTGGCGCGCCAGACGAAGTAGCCGACACCGGCAACCAGCACGATCGCGACGACCCAGCCGGGAAGCCAGCCGAGGGCCTTGGTCGCGACGGAGACACTGTGTTGGAGGTCGGCGCCGAACTGGGCGAGCCAGCCGCCCGAGGTCATGCCGGGTCCGACCGCGGCCTGGATATAGGTGAGGATGGCCATCACGATGAGTAGGACGGCGGAGGCGGCACTGCCGACGGCGAGGCTGCGGCGGTACCGGCCCAGGTGCAGGGTGATCTGGCGTCCCTGAAGCCACTTGCTTGAGCCCCAGTCCCTGCGGTCCCAGACCAGCGCCAGGACGGCGAGGGGGGCGACCATTCCGGCCACATACGTGAGGCCAACGGCCAGTGCCGCGGGGAACGAAGCCGTTGCGCCGGAGAGGACCGCTACGCCGATCAGTACCGGAGCGCAGCACGAGCTGGCCGCACCGGAGAACACTCCGAGTCCGTAGACCGAGGCAAGGCCGTGACCGGCGGGAACGCGGCGGGCGAGCATCGGAAGCTGCAGCTTCCAGCCGAACAGCATCGCAATGCCTCCGATCAGCATCGCCGTGGCGGCGATCGTGAAGACGATCGCGTGCTGGCCGGAGATCAGGCCGATCAGGGCCGTTGCTCCCAAACCGATCGGCACGATGATGGTCGCGACCCCGGCAGCGAAGACCAAGGTCGCTCCCACGATGCCGGAACGCCGACGCATGCCCGACGCCAAGTAGGCGGGCAACATCACCGACACGCAACAGGGCGCGAGCAGGGCAACCAAGCCCCCCAGGAAAGCGGCGAGCAGAGTGCCGCCGAACAGTAGATTTTCCATTAATTCTTCGCCTTCACCCGGGCCGCGTCCTGCGCGGACATTCACCTATCCTCCTAAGGAGATTAGGTGATTGTGAAGCGATTGTCTAGCCGGCCTGCCGAAGCTGGGAGTCAGCTGGAGAAGCGACCCTCGTCCATGCTGTCGACGGCACACGGGGTGTGCATGGTGGGAGTTGCCGGCGCGGGCGCGCTGCCGGATCTTGGAGAAAGGGATGCCGACAGGCTGGTTGCCGGCTCGGCGGGGCAAAACGCGTGATCTGCGCTTGTGACGGCCGGCCAGCCGAGGGCCAGTCCGGGCGCGATCAGCAGGAGCGCGATCGCTACCGACACCGCACACACAGGGAAGCGGCCCACTGACTGGCGCGGAGGAAGGAGCCGGCGAACCCGGGCCGCAGCCCCAGGTCCTGCCGCTCCGAGTGCGACGGCCGGCACCGCGTGCGGGGGCACGGCAACGACGGCCAGGAGCGCTGCCGCAACCGTGAGCCGGTGGGTTCGTTCAGCCGCGACATCATCGGCACGAAGTTCGACCAGGCGGGCCGTCTCGCGCGCGGCCAGCTGGAAAGGCGGGAGCCTCAGAAACGCTTGGGACAGTGCCACGGAGAAGGCCAGGGCGAGGTCATGCCGCTCAGCGAGGTGTGCGCGCTCGTGCGCCAAAACCGCGACGAGTTCTTCGTCGGTCAAGGCATGCAGTGCGGCCGTGGTGACGACGGTGCGCCGGTGGATTCCCGGCATGCAGTAGACGGCCGCTTCCGCCGATTCGAGGATGACGATGTCGCGATCGGCATCCGGGCGCCCGACCATGTCGAGAACGCGACGATGTGCATTGCGCTCTCGGGACATCCGGGCGCCCGTAGAGGCCAGGCCCCAGAAACTGCGGGTGACAACAGTGCCAGCCAGCAGCGCCCCGCCGATACCGACGGCGGCTCCGGTCGGTGTCGAATACTGCTGCTGCAGCGCCATTGCGCAGGATTGCAGGACCTCGATTGGGCCCTTCCCGCCGAGGCCGGCGATCGGAATCGCAAAGGACAGGCCGGCGAGGGCGAGAGAACCCACGACCGCGACCGTCAGGGCCTGCCAGGTTGCGATAGCCAGCCGGGGGGCGCGATCAACCCAGTTCGCTCGCAGCAGGAGTGGGGGTGCGGCGACGGAGAGCGTGATCGCGTAGAGGGTCAGGGTGATCGCGACAATCACGGCTGCGGCTCATTCTCATGCGCAGCGGCCAGCAGCCGGCGGAGTTCTGCTGCTTCGTCGTTGGGCATTTCGTCGACGAAGCCTACGAGTGCTGCCGCCCGGTCGTCGGCGAAGGACAGCGCCTCGCGGATGAGTCCTGACACATAGTCGTCCCGGGTGGCGGCGGGACCATAGCGGAATGCGCGGCCGTCCCGTTCCTTGCTGAGCCAGCCCTTGCGATTGAGGATCTCGGTGACCGTCTGCACGGTGTTGTAGGCGAGCCCGCGATCGAGCCTGTCGAGGATTTCCCGCACCAGGAGCGGGTTCTCGGCCTGCCAGACCTCGTTCATGATCGCGTTTTCCAGATCACCGAACTTCGCCATGGTCGAGCCCCTTCAAAGTGTTGGTGTAACTCGCGAACGGACCAGAAAATGAAGGTCAATCTAATCCTAGTCACCTAAGGGAATTAGGCGCCCGGGGCCGCGGAGCGCCGATGACGCTCCGCGGCCTGTCAGTGGGTCGGCTACAGGGTGGCGAGGATGTCCTGCATCTGCTTGATCTGCGCCGTCTGGTCGGCAATGATCTTCGTGGCCAGCGCCTGTGCTTCCGGGTTCTGCCCGTCCTTGAGCTCGACGTTGGCCATGTCAATCGCGCCCTGGTGGTGCTGGATCATCTGCTGAAGGAACAGCTTGTCCGCGGCCGGGCCGGTCGCAGCGTCCAGTGCGGCCATGTCCCCATCGGTCATGGAACCTGAACTCATGTCCATTCCAGGCATGTTGGTGGCGGTCGCACCCCAGGCCGTGACCCAGGAGCTCATCATCGTGATCTCCGGCCCTTGGGCCGCCTTGATCTGCTCGGCGAGAGCGGTGACACGAGGATCGACCCCGGTTTTGTCGAGCATGGTCTGGGCCATGGTGATCGCCTGCTGGTGGTGGTCGACCATCGGCATGGCGAACGAGACGTCGGCATCGTTGAACACCGCTGTCGATGCGGCGGGGGCGGAGGATGTGGATGCACTGGCGCCGCCGGCCGTGGTGGCGCCAGCCGAGCACGCGGACAGGGCGATTGCCGCGGCTAGCGCGGTGGCGGCCAGGAGGGGAAGGCGAAGGGAAATCATGGGAGTCCAATCTGTCAGACAGGGGGGGAATCTGGTCCACGAGGGGAGATCCGGAGGTTAGGAAGGTGCTCGCGGGCAGAGCGAGTCACGGAAAAGTCGGGAACGGAGAGTGTGCGCCCGTGCCGGGTGCAAACGCGCTGCTGGCCGTTGATCAGACGCGACTGATCGACAGGACTGTCAGCGAGGGTGGTCGCTGTAGAGGCAGGCGCCGCGCCAGAGCGGGAACTGCGCGCTCAGCAGGGCGGTCAACAACGATGGGAATTGCGTGCTGGGCTGCAGAATTGGGGGAGTGCGCGATAGGGCCGGCAGTACAGGCGGACCCTGTCATGAGGCAATCGGCGGTGCACATGCCGAGGCACGTCGACGGCAGGTTCGACGTCCCGTGGAAAGAGGCCAATTCCGAATCGAGTTTTGAGTCCTCGGTGCTTGCGGCTGAAGGGTCTGAATGCGCAGCAAGCATGGCGTGGGCATTTGGTGAGGCTTCGGATTCGACCGCCATTTCCGCATGCATCGCCACCAAGCCGAAGACAACGGCTGCAAGGGAGAGGATTCCGAGGAGCGCACGGCGCAGCCGCGCGGCCGAGAATGCGCGCACACGTGCCTGGGCGTCCACCACGCTGTCCCCTTTCTTCCCGTCGCTTTCTTCCCGTCGCGGTTCGGACGTGGCAATCCTCACACTGTAGCCAACGGATGCTCCCCGTGGCCTGAGAGAGCCGACCAAATTCCCCGAAGAAACGCCCAGCTTCGCAACGCGGAGAAAAGCGCCCCGTTGCTTCATCGAGGTGGTCGCATGAACGCGGATACCCTTAGGGGGTATAAGATGGTGGGTATCGGCAGCCGGGGACACAGCGAACCGGCGCCGGGCACTATCTATGTTTCAGAGAGGATCGTTCGAATGAGCCAGTCGACCGAAACCACGATCATGCAAGTACGGGGCGTGGGGTGGGCGTCATCCAAAGCCGTCGCGGATGCGGTCCTGTCGCGACGCCCCGGCGTGCTGGGCGTTGACACGAACGTCGTCGCGCAGACGGCGACAATCACTTTCGACCCGAGGCAGACATCGGTCGATGACCTCGCCCAATGGGTGCGCGAGTGTGGATACCACTGCGATGGGAAGTCCGTGCCCGATCACATCTGCGACCCGCTGGCCGCCAGCAGTGCCGCCCCGGACCAGGTCGTGGGCCGTGCAAATCCCGCGGTCACGGCGCCAGCACACCCCAGCCCGCCACGAGACATCACTCAGCCGCCCTCGGATGCGCACACCGCACACGCGACTCCGACTACGACGAAGCAGGACGCCATGGGGCACGGCGGCGGCCATGGCACCATGACGATGGCCAGCATGATCAGGGATATGCGCAACCGGTTCCTGGTGGCCGCGATCCTGTCCGTTCCGATCACACTTTTATCGCCGATCGGCCGCGAGGTCATTGGGTTCACGCTCCCGGCACCCTTCGTGCTCCGTGACGACGTTGCGGCCCTGATCCTTTCATTACCGGTGATCTTCTACTCCGCATGGATCTTCTTCGACGGCGCCTACCGGGCATTGCGGGCGAGAACGCTCGACATGATGGTGCTTGTGGCCGTCGGCGTCGGAGCGGGCTGGCTCTACAGCGTCGTGGTCACCCTCACCGGCGGCGGCGACGTCTTCTACGAGGCCGCCACCGTGCTGGCCAGTTTTGTGTTGCTGGGGCACTGGGTCGAGATGCGGGCACGGGGCGGCGCCAATGACGCCGTCCGCACCCTGCTCGAGCTGGCCCCCTCGCAGGCCTTCGTGATCCGCGACGGCGAACCCGTTGAAATTCCCACGGCTGACGTTGTTCCGGGTGACCTGATGCTTGTGCGTCCGGGATCCAAGGTCCCCACCGACGGCGCGGTCGAGTCCGGTGATTCGGATATCGATGAGTCCATGGTCACCGGGGAGAGTCTTCCCGTGGCCAAGACGGCCGGCTCCACGGTGATCGGCGCGACCGTGAACACCACGGGCACCCTCCGGGTCCGGGCGACGAAGGTGGGCGCGGACACCGCACTGGCCCAGATCGTCGCGCTCGTGCAAGAGGCGCAGAATTCCAAGGCTCCCGGCCAGCGCCTGGCCGACCGGGCGGCGTTCTGGCTCGTACTGGTGGCCTTGATCGGCGGAATCGTGACCCTGGCAGTGTGGCTGCTGGCAGGCGCAACAGTGCCGGCAGCGATGCTGTTCGCGATCACCGTGGTCGTCATCACCTGCCCGGACGCGCTCGGCCTGGCGACCCCGACGGCGATCATGGTCGGGACCGGCCTCGGCGCCAAACGCGGCGTCTTGTTCAAGACCGCGACCGCGCTGGAAACAGCCGCACGGATCGACACCGTCGTGATGGACAAAACCGGCACCCTCACCCAGGGCAAGCCGGAAGTGACCGACTTCGTCGCAATCGGCATGGACGAGGACGAGCTTTTGGCACTCGTTGCCGCCGTGGAGCGCGAGTCGGAGCATCCGCTCGCCGCCGCCGTGGTCAGCTACGCCGCAGGTCGGGGCGTGACCGTGGGCGACGCCGTGGACTTCGAGAACGTACCCGGGCACGGGGCTGGGGCGACGGTGAGTGGGCGTCGGGTGCTGGTCGGAAACCGCAAATTGATGATCGCGCAAGGCGTCGATATCGAACCAGTCAAGGACCAACGCGATGCGCTCGCGTCAACGGGACGCACCGCGGTCCTGCTCGCCGTGGACGGCAAGGCTGCCGGCGTCGTTGCACTGGCGGATGCCGTGCGCCCGACCGCTGCTGCCGCCGTGGCGGCCCTGCATGACGCCGGCATCCAGGTCGTCATGCTCACCGGAGACAACGAAGCCACTGCCGCACGCATCGCCTCCCAGCTCGGGATCGATACCGTGATGGCAGAGGTACTGCCCGAAGACAAGTCCGCGAAGATCACGGAACTCCAGGCCGCCGGCAAACGCGTCGCCATGGTCGGCGACGGCGTCAACGACGCCCCGGCATTGGCGCAGGCCGACCTGGGGATCGCAATCGGGGCAGGCACCGACGTCGCCATCGACACGGCGGACGTGGTCCTGATGCGCTCCGATCCGTTGGATATCCCTGTCGCGTTGCGCATCGGAAAGGGAACCGTGCGGAAGATGCGGCAGAACCTCGGCTGGGCGATCGGATACAACGCCATCGCCCTGCCGATCGCCGCCGGTGTCTTCTTCCCCGGGTTCGGCATCCGGTTGACCCCGGAGATCGCGGCGATCTCGATGTCCGGTTCCAGCGTGATTGTCGCTGTCAACGCGCTGATGCTGAAGCGCCTTCGCCTGCCACAGCCCGCTGAAAGCGCCAAGGAGTGAGTTGTCTGTGACCCGCATCCCTACTACCCGTGACGCGGTTCGCACGATTTGGGATGCCGGAAAGCCTCAGTATGACGGCGTCACGGACGCGGTGACCGCGGGCAAGGTCCTCACCGACCTGGTCCGTGCCATCCTCGATATCCTCGCCTATCGCCAGCTGGCGTGGGCGCCCGACGCCATCCAACTCGTATCCAACGATCGGGAGAGCTACCTCCGCTACGAGGCCGGTGACGACGTCACCGCGGACCTCGCAGTGCTCCTGTCGCTGGCACTGTCGGGCCACGCGGCAGACGGCATCGCCCTCGGAGACATCATGGGCGGCATGCCCCCGTGGATCTCCGTGCGCATCCTCATCCTGGCCTCGCCCGAGGGAGCCTCGATGAACCGCCTGGACCTTGACCCGGAAGGACCGTGCACGGTGTCCTGGTACGGGCCGTTCGACGGAACCCAATTCAGCGAAATCGCAATCGGATTCGCACTGTTCCTCACCCACCTCGTCGCCAACGTGTTCGATGACGACGAGGGTCGGGAAACGTTCGAGGAATCCTTCGCATGGGTCCACTAATAGATCCGGGACTGACCTGGAACGGCCGAGCTGGGCCCGGGCCGGCATCCATTCACTTGGGTTTGTGCGATGACAGGTTGGCGCCGATGATCACAACAACGGCCGCTACCGGATAGTTGACCAGGAGCTCAATCCAGACCGGGGGATGCGTCACTGTCGCCGGGTCCAGGTGCCCGAGCCAGTGAGTCACAGCAATCAGGACCCCCGCAACCATCACCAGCTGCCCTGATCTCAGAAAGAGGCGTCGTCGACGCTTGAGGCTGTCTGACCTGTCCTGGGCGGTACTGTCGGGCGTCATGGGTTCCCCGTGCCGTCCGGTGACGCGGGGCCGGCCGGGGCGCTGGGTGCCGGGTCGCTCGTGCCGGGCGTCGGCGGCGTCCAGGCTCGCCCCGGAAGGTACGGGCTGTTCTCGGGACCTGGATGGCGTCGCGACTGCACGACGATAAGTACGATCCCGATGAGGGCGATGACCATCGCCGTGATCATGTTGATCTTCAGGCCCACGAGTTGGAACTCGGTCGGGTCGAGGCGAAGTGCCTCCAGCCAGGTGCGACCGATCCCGTACCAGAGCAGGTACAGGCCGATCGCTTTCCCCCAGCGGAGGTTGAACTGTCGTTCGACGAGCAGGAGAACGGCGACGCCGAAAAGATTCCAGAGGATCTCGTAGAGGAAAAGCGGCTGGAACAGGGTTCCGGCCGGCAGTCCGGCCGGAAACGCCGGGTTGGTCGATTCGATCTGCAATCCCCACGGAAGCGTGGTGGGAGCCCCGAAGAGTTCATGGTTGTGGTAGTTGCCCAGGCGCCCCATGGCTTGCGCCAGCAGCATCCCCGGTGCGAGCGCATCGGCGAACGAGAGGAAACGCAGCCCGGAGCGGCGACACGCAATGTACGCCCCGGCCGCCCCGAAGAGTACCGCCCCGAAGATGGCCAGGCCCCCCTCCCACACGTAGAGAGCTTTCCAGAGGTCGGCGCCGGGAAAGAAATAGTCTCCCGGATGAGTCACGACATGGTACAGACGGCCGCCCACGATGCCGAGGGGCACCGTCCACAGCGCGATATCCAGCACGAGGCCGGGCTCGCCTCCGCGTCGGGTGAGGCGCCGGGACGTCAGCCACACCGCGGCCGCGATCCCGGCGAGGATGAACAGGGCATAGAAGTGGATCCGGAGCGGACCAATGCTGAAGAAACTGATGTCGGGGCTGGGGATGCTGGCGAAGAGAATCATGGACTCGTTCGGCTTTCTCGGGGTGGTGATGGTGCGCGGGGAACATTCGAAACAGATAGGTGCGGGAGGCTCGGGAAGTGTTAGCCCAGGGTCACGCCTCGCGCGCTCATGAAGGGTTGCGGATCAATGCGTGCGCCATCGACGCGAACTTCGAAATGGAGATGGCAGCCACTTGACGCGCCGGTCGTGCCCACGTCAGAGATCACTTCGCCGGCGCCGACGCTCTGGCCGACGCTGACGTGGAGAACGCTGTTGTGGGCGTAGCCGGTTTGAACGCCGTTGCCGTGATCGATCAGGATCCAATTGCCGTAGGAACCGAGGTACCCGGCGTACACGACGGTCCCGCCCGTCGCCGCACGCACAGATCGGCCACACGCTGCTGCCAGGTCGGTTCCGTAGTGAAAGGGGCCAACCCCGGCCACCGGCTTATTCGGTCGGGGTCCAAAGGGGTCGCTGATCCAACCGGAGACGGGAAGAGCCCAGCCCTGAGCGCTCAGCTGCCCCGAATCGCGCCCGCTGCCGGTCCCACTGCCATGTGCTTTCGCGTTCGCAGCGGCGCTAGCGGCTGCCGCCTCGGCTGCTGCCGCTGCCGCCGCTGCCGCAGCCGCAGCCCGGGCTTGTTCGCCCTTGGTGAAGTCCGCTTCGGTCGCCTGACGGTTTTCTTGTAAAACCACGAGTTGAGCCGCCATCGTGGTCGCATTGTCTTGCTGTTCAGCAAGTTTCGCCTGCAGTGCGGCGTCGGCCGCCGTGGCTTCTACCAGGGCCGTCTGGGCCTTTTCGGAGAGGCTAGCGAGAATGCTCTTGGCCACGGTGGCCTGGTCGGTCAAGGCTTGCGCGGAATTCCTCTCGCTGGCCGCCTTCTTGTAGATCCCGTCGGTTTGCTCGGTGAGTTTGCCCATCCGGGCCAATTCGGACAACAACTCGTCCGCTTTCCCACTATTGAGGAGGAGCGTCAGGCTCAGGTCGGCGCCACCGGAACGGGACAAGGACGATGCCAGCCGCCCCGCCTGTTTTTTGGAGGCGTCGGCGCGCTGAGTGGCGTCGTCGGCCTGTCCCTGGAGCTGGCCGGCACGGTAGTTCGCCTGGTCGAACGCTCCCTGGGCAGCCTCGAACTCGCTGCTGCGCTGGGCCTGAAGTAATTTCGCGGTCTCTACTTGCGTGTTCAACGCCGAGATAAGATCCGTGAGCTGAGTGATCTGGGCTTGCTTGGCGGTTTCACTATTTCGGGCGTTCTGGACGTCTCCCCACGAGGGGTACTCGGTTGCTTGGGCTGGCGCCGGAATGCCCGTGAAGGCAATAAGGACCAGTGCCGTCAGGACCGCGACCCATCTCGGGCGGCCCGGCTTGGAAGAGCGACTCTGAGCCGCGGGTTCACGAGAAGCCAGGCGACCACCTCGACGTGCGGCCGAGTCAACCAAGAGTGACTCCTCGCGCGCTCATGAACGGCACCGGGTCGATCTGGGTGCCATCGACGTGGGTTTCGAAGTGGAGGTGGCAGCCGCTGGACGCACCGGTAGTGCCCACTAGGGAGATGGTTTCGCCCGCGGTGACGTTTTGTCCGACACTGACGAGCATTTTGCTGTTGTGGGCGTATCCGGTTTGGACGCCGTTTCCGTGGTCGATGACAATCCAATTCCCGTAGCTGCCATTCGAAGCAGCGAACACGACGGTGCCACCGGTGGCGGCGACGACCGGGGTGCCGCACGAGGCGGCCAGGTCGGTTCCCTCGTGGAAAAGCCCGACGCCTTCGACGGGTCGATCCAGTCGCGGTCCGAAAGGGTCGCTGATGAATCCGGCCACGGGGAGCGCCCACGCCTGACCGAGGAGCTGGCCGGTATCGCGGCCGCCAAGCGACCGCACCGAGAGCCCGGCGCTCGACGATTTCTTAGGGACGACTTTGGGTATGACTTGAACGGAGTAACCGTCGCGCGTGATCACGCCGGCTGCGACAGTGCTGCTGACTTCCGAGTACTGAACACCCTGCTGTGCAGCACTGGGAACAAAGGGCCCCGTGGTCGATGCCTCCGTTGAGACCGCCACCGCCGGCAGAGACGTCGTGACCGCAAGAAGGGCGACAGCGAGGAGCGCTGACCGGGCTACGACTCGGTGTCGAAGGGACGGGTGCGGGCGCCTGGGAGCCGTGGATTGTTTCGGCGGTGCAGCCCGGCGCGGACGCTCCGACTCGCGACGAGCGCGGCGGGTACCCGGCTCAGCCGGCGCGCCGAAGGCGGTTGGACGGCCCGAGTCGTGAACTCGAGCACGATGGGTGTGGGAGCGCGGGGACGCTGAGGAATGCATAAGACGTGTCCGATATCTCGCCGAGGGCGGGGAGCATGTGAAGACCAAAGATGTGGGGTCCGCTCAGGGTTCGAGGGACCGGACCCGTGACAGTGACGGGTCAATCGGGACGTGATCCGGGTGTACGCACACAGCAGTGCGGATCGTCGCCGAAGGCGAACGGGGACCAATATCCCCGCCAATGACCGTGATCAGATACGGCTAATCGACAAAAGTGTCAGTGAGGGAAAGTACACATGATTGCGGATCTCGGCGACGACGCGGACAAGACGTCCGCCACCGTCCTTGAGCGTCTGAAAGAGAGCAGGGCGCCGCAGAAGGAGGACGATGGCGACGACCGTGATCAGGACGATGCACCCTGCCGCCATCAGAGCGCACCCCACTGCGCAGTCCGTGCCGCAGGTATTGAGCGCCGACAGCGGGCCGACCCGATCCTCCGGCCCCGCCAAAACGTTGTCCGCAACGGCCGGGGTCTCGCCGCTCTGCGCCGAGAATTGAGTGACTCCGGCGACCGCTCCCTGAACACCGTCATGGGCGTCGAGCATCGAATGCAAGGCGAGCAGGCTAACCAGCACGCCAACGAGGGCCAGCGAAACGGCGAGGGCCTGACTCAGAGTGCGTGGTCGGGGACCGGAAATGCCGGAGCGTCGAGACATGCGCGACTCTCCTCTCCCGTGCCCGCGTCGCCGGCGAAAGGCCAGCACATACCCCCCTAGCGTACGCGGTGAAGTTGCAGCCAGCTGGCAACTTCCTGAGCCGGGCGGCAGCCGCAGGAGAATTCAGGCTGATGGGTGTGGTGGTGGTGGTGCCTGTCCGGGGAGTGTCCCGGTTGTGGATGATGGCCTTGTGAACGCGTTCCCGCCGGTTACCTTGTCGTTGCGTGGGGGAAAAGAAGTCTGTAGAACCACGATCCGAGGCACCAATGAGTGGTGGTGAGTATCGTGCCTCCCAGAGCGACCGCTCCTCCCAGGACGAATCCCAACGCTGACACTCCGTAGTAGAAGGACAAGGCTGAACCGGCAATGAGCACGGTGGACAGGAGGTAGGAAAACTGCCGGGGACGCGGCGTGGGGGGAAGCGGGGGCGCGCGAAACATGTGGCGTACGCCCAAGTTGTAAACCAAATCGAGAATCATGCCACGAGGGAATAACGCCCCGGTGAGGGGAACGATTGCCCCCACTCCAAGAAAGATAGGCGACTGTAAAGCCAATCCGACAAGGATTAGGACGGTGCCTACTGCCGGAGTGAATCGTAGGGGCCCTGCGTAACAGGACTTGGCGTCATCATCGAGACCTCCAAATCCCTGTTTATTCAGGTTGGTCTTCGTGAATTCTCTCAAGGCCGCCATTTCAATTCCTTAGTGTTGGACATAGACAGTCCCATGCGGTTATGGACAGTGAACACTTGCGCCGCTTTGAAGGTCTGCCGTGTCGCTAGGCTAGTGCCGCTCGGTCACAGGATCATGCAAAGGGTTCGGTCCCAGACTGGAAAGCCCCCGGTCATCGGATCTCCTGCGGCAGGCCGACAAGCCGCATCCTGAGCCTGAGATCGAAAATCAGCGATGCGTCGTATGGTGTGGCGCGCAGGCAGGTGCGCGGGTTTGTCTCCAAAGTCGCATGCTCACGGCCCGTGCGCGCAGTGCACTCGCAAGCCATCCCTGACCGCGGCGATCGCCAGGTGTGAGGCGGCATCAGCGATCTTCTGGGCTGTGTCCACGGTCGTCATGCCCGACGCTCTGAGACCCGTATTGGGGATCCAACGTCCTGTACCATAGGGGGGTATGAACGATCGTGCGAAGGAAGGGTAAACCAGCCATGACAAACGTGAGCGCAACACCTGCGGGTGCGGAGCTCCATAGCGGACCGCACGGCTACATCTCCAACAAGGACGACTATCTGAAGCGGCTGCGTCGAATCGAGGGCCAAGCCCGCGGGCTCCAAGGCATGGTCACTGACGAGAAATACTGCATCGACATCCTCACCCAAGTGTCTGCGATGACAAGCGCGCTGCAGTCAGTGGCTCTCGGACTCCTCAACGACCACCTCAACCATTGTGTGCTCGACGCCGCGGTGCGCGGTGGAGACGAGGCAGAGGCCAAAATCAAGGAAGCCTACGACGCCATCGCCCGCCTAGTGCGTTCGTAATCGTCGCGCGTACCGGACCCGGTGGCATTTTGGTACCCCCAAGGGGTATAGTGGGAATATACCCCGTTGGGGTAACCGAAAGGACGTATCACTCATGAGCGAAACCACAGTAAACGACCTGGGCCTGACCGACGCCTCCTGCGCCTGCGGGACACACACTCAGTCCAGGGCCAATCAGGCCGCCGCTCCGGCCGACGGGGCGACGAACACCTTTCGGGTGCTGGGAATGACGTGCTCACACTGTGTGGCCAGCGTGACGAAGGAAATCGGCAAGTTGGCTCGCCCTGAGGATGTGAACGTTGACCTCGTCCCCGGCGGAGTCTCCCTCGTCACTGTTACCGGCGCCCCGCTCGATCGCACGGCTGTCGCCGCGGCCATCGACGAGGCCGGCTACGAGTTGGTCGCTGAGTCCTGATGAGCGGCGTCCGGATGGGCGGCGAACACGTCGACCTTCTTGTTGGCGGGATGACGTGCACCTCGTGTGCTGCGCGCATTGAGAAGAAGCTCAACCGCATGCCCGGGGTCGAGGCCACGGTGAACTATGCGACCGAGAAGGCCAGCGTATTCGTGCCGGAGGGCACGACCGTCGCTCAGGCGATCGCCGTGATCGAAGAAACCGGATACACGGCCGAGCGTCCGAAACCGCCGGAGGCAGTTGCCGACGAGGCCCCGAGCCAGCAAGACCGAGACGTCGCCAGTCTCCGCCAACGTCTGATCATTTCCGCGATTCTGGCAGCGCCGGTCGTCGCGATGTCGGCAATTCCGCCGCTACAACTCATCAACTGGCAATGGCTCGCCTTGACCCTGGCCGCACCCGTCGCCGTCTGGGGCGCCTGGCCGTTCCACCGGGCGGCGTGGACGAACCTCCGGCACGGTGCGGCCACGATGGACACACTGATCAGCATCGGAGTATTGGCCGCCTTGGGCTGGTCGCTCTTCGCGCTTTTCTTCGGCACCGCGGGCATGCCCGGTATGACCATGGCATTCAGCTTCACGGCCCGAGCTGATGGTGGCGCGAGTGAGATCTACCTCGAGGTCGCATCCGCGGTCACCGTCTTCATACTTGCTGGACGCTACTTCGAAGCACGCGCCAAAAAACGATCCGGCGCGGCACTACGTGCGCTGCTCGAGCTGGGAAGCAAGGAAACCGCACTCCTCCGCGACGGCGTCGAAACCATCGTGCCGACCTGCTCGCTCATCGTCGGTGACCTGTTCGTGGTGCGCCCGGGCGAGAAGATTTCAACGGATGGTGTCGTGGTCGAGGGCGTGTCGGCGATCGACGCGAGCATGCTCACCGGCGAAGCCGTGCCGGTCGAAGTCGGCCCGGGCGCCGTCGTCGTCGGGGCGACCCTCAACTCGGGCGGACGGCTCGTCGTCCGGGCCACCCGAATCGGCGCCGACACCGAACTCGCCCAACTCGGGCGCCTCGTCGAGCAGGCCCAGACCGGCAAAGCGGACGTCCAACGCCTGGCGGACCGGGTATCCGCAGTGTTTGTGCCCATCGTGATCGCCCTTGCCCTGGGCACCCTCGTGGTCTGGCTGAGCCTGGGCGCCGGACCGGTCGTCGCCTTCACCGCCGCCGTCGCGACCCTGATCATCGCCTGCCCGTGCGCGCTCGGGCTGGCCACCCCGACGGCCCTGCTCGTCGGCACCGGCCGTGGCGCGCAGCTCGGCATCCTGATCAAAGGCCCGCAGGTCCTGGAGTCCACCCGGCGCGTCGACACGATCCTGCTCGACAAGACGGGCACCGTGACCACCGGGCAAATGACCCTCGTCGCGGTCGTACCCATCGGCGTCCTCAGTGAAGTTGAGCTTCTCGGCTTCGCGGCCGCCGCAGAAGCGGGCTCCGAACATCCCATCGCCCGCGCCATCGTTTCCGGCGCGCGTGACCGGATCGCCGTACTTCCCACGGCGGAATCGTTCCAATCCGCAGACGGCCTCGGTGTGCAAGCTGTCGTCGACGGCCGGATTGTCTTGGTCGGCCGCCCGCAGTGGCTGACCGACCACGCCGCCATCGCCTTCCCGCCCGAACTGGCTAACGCTCTGGCCGCCTGTGAGAATCAAGGTCAGACGAGTGTCGCCGTGGCCTGGGACGGGGTGGCCCGCGGCATCCTCGCCGTCGCCGACACGGTCAAGGACACGAGCGCGGCCGCGATCACCGAGTTCCGCCGCCTGGGCCTGACCCCGGTGCTCCTGACCGGGGACAACGCGACCGTCGCCCGCAGCGTCGGCACCCTGGTCGGCATCGACGACGTACGCGCCGGGGTTCTCCCCGCCGAGAAGGCCGAGGTCATCCGTGCGCTCCAGGCGCAGGGCCGGGTTGTGGCCATGGTCGGCGACGGCGTGAATGACGCCGTCGCACTCGCCACCGCCGACCTCGGTATCGCGATGGGCACCGGCACCGACGTCGCGATCGAGGCCAGCGACCTCACCCTGATCCGCAGCGACCTCGTCGCGGCAGCGGATGCGATCCGGCTGTCCCGGCGCACGCTCGGCACGATCAAGGCGAACCTGTTCTGGGCATTCGCCTACAACGTGGCCGCGATCCCGCTCGCCATGCTCGGCCTGCTCAACCCCTTGATCGCTGGCGCCGCAATGGCGCTGTCCTCGGTCTTCGTGGTCAGCAACAGCCTCCGGCTCCGCGGATTCCGCGGGCTTGACGTGGCCATTGACCCCTCTCGCTCCACGAGTACGGCAGCGGAGCGGTCGACTACCCACGCCTGATGGCCAGCGCAGCATCAGAGTGATCGCGTGATATCAGACCGGTGCGGCACCGCTCGACTTGGCGGGTGGTGCCGCACTCTCACGGATGACAAGAGCCGGACCGTCCGAGGCAAACCCTCGCCCGAGGGAACCCGCTATCAACCCCTCAAGTACCAAGAAAGCGCGATTGCCCACTCCGGCGAAGTCTTGTTTCACTGTCGTCAGCGCGGGACACCACAACGCCGAAAGCGGATGGTCGCCGAAACCAACGACACTGACCTCAGCAGGGACAGATCTTCCGCCTTCGGCGAGACCGCGCATGACTTCCATGGCGAGAACGTCACTGCCACAGAAGACCGCTGTGACGTGAGGCGAGCGGGCCAATTGGCGTCCAATGGCGCATCCCGAGTTCGGTTCTTCACTGGAATGAATGACCTCCGGAATCGCGGCCCCCGCTGCACGAAGGGCACGGCGCCAGCCCACGATCCGTTCGTCCTCATTCGGCGAGGCGCGAACGCCGACACAGTGCACCGTCGTATGACCGAGCCCCAGGAGGTAGGCCACGAGTTCCTCCGCTGCTCCAGAGTCATGCAGTGGAATGTGCGGTACGACTGTTTCGGGCGATCCTGCCGCAGCGACCGTGAAGATTCCTTCTGGGATTCGGTGGAGCGTGGCAACCCCTGCCGCATCGGAGGTGAGCACGATCACACCCGCAATTGCCTGGTCAAGGACGAGCGACAGCGACTGATCGATGCTGTCGTCGTCGGCATCGCCGACCGCGGTGAGGCTCATGAGGTAACCCGCTTCTCGAGCACTCTCCTCGATGCCTCGGATGATCTCCGCTTGTTCGAAGGCCAACGTGGTTCCGGCCAGTACCGCAACAATGCTGGCACGGCGGCTTGCCAAGGAACGGGCTGCTGAGTTCGGCCGGAACCCGAGTTCGTTAACCGCGGCGTGAACCCGCGTCAGCCTGTCGTCACTGACGCGGGCGGACCCGTTGAGAACACGAGACACGGTCGCGATGGAAACGCCGGCCAGTCGAGCTACGTCATCGACTGTTGGATTGCTTACGTTGTTCTGGGACATTAGGCCCCACTTTAGGTCACACAAATTCAAGAACGCGCGCCGGCTCACTCAGGGAACCGTGTTAACAGAGACGTCGGTGGTTATCGGGCCCCGATTCCGGGAGCCCGTGTTCCCGGCAGCCGAATGGTGATTCCCGTTCCCGTTCCCGGCGCGGATGTCGCATCGACGGTGCCACCGTGCCCGGTGACGAGTTCGCGGACCAGGGCGAGGCCGATACCCGAGCCGGACACGTGTGCCGCCTCCCGGCCCCGCCAGAGCCGGTCGAAGATGTGCGGGAGCTCGTCGGCGGCGATGCCGGGGCCGGTATCGCCGACAGTGAGTACCGCCCGGTCGTCGTCGATCGCCACGGTCACGGTCACGTAATCGCCCGGCCGGCAGTAGCGGGCGGTGTTGGCAAGCAGGTTGCCGACGGCCTGGTGCATCCGGTCGGCGTCTGCGCGCACCCAGGCCGGCCCGACCGGCTCCGCGATGACGGTGAGACCGGCAGCCCGCAGCCGCGGCTCCCATTCCGCGAGCGCATCGCGGGCGACCTGGGCGAGGTCGACGGTGGCGAGGTGCAGTGACAGTCCTGCCGTCTCGACGGCCGACAGTTCGGCCAGGTCCGCGACGATGCGTCCGAGCCGCATCGACTGGTCGTGCAGCCCCGCGAGGCTTTCGGGTGTCGGCTCCACGAGGCCGTCACGCAGTTCCTCGAGGCCGGCCTGCAGGGCCGCGAGCGGGGTGCGCAACTCATGGGCCACGTCCGCGGTGAGAGTGCGCCGATCACGATCGGAGCGGACGACCGCGTCGGCCATGCCGTTGAACGCGGAGGCCAGCTCGCCGAGCTCACCCGGAGCCGGCCCGGTGGCCCGAGCCTGCCGGTCTCCGGTCGTGAACGACCGGGCGGCATCCGTCATGGCCCGGATCGGGCGGACGAGCAGCCGGGTGACGAACCAGCTCGCGCCGAGCGCGATCACGAGGGCGACGACGGCGGCGACGGCGATCCAGGACCAGGTGACGTCGAACACGGTTGTCCCGGCCATCATGCCGAACGTCATCCGAACCGTGCCAACCTGGGCGCCGTCGACCATGACCGGTGCCGAGGCCACGGTCTGGCCCATAGCCGACCCCATTCCCATGCCCTGCCCGTCGGCGTTGCCGCCCATCATTCCATCTCTCGACTGGACAGGCGTACCCGTCATGTCCACGACCGTGAGCCCGGCGGATGCGGCGTCACCGATTGCGAGGGTGCGGCCCAGTTCCGCTGTCGCCCAGTCTCCGGCCGATCGATAAGCATCGGCGGCTGCTGCGGCCGCGGAGTCCGCGATCTGCTGTCGGTCGGCCTGCTGCGTGACGTGCACGCCTCGATCCACGCCGACCAGGGCGGCGACGCTGAGTACGAGCACCGACGACACGGCCACGAGCGCGAATGCGAGCAGGAGCCGGCGTCCCAGCGAGCCGAGGCCCAGGATCCTCATGACGGCTCGTCCTGACGGAGCGCAAGACGATAGCCGACGCCGAGGACCGTCTCGATGATGTCGGCGCCGCCCGGCCCGAGCTTGTGGCGCAGATTCTTGATGTGGGAGTCGATGGTGCGCTCATACCCGGCGTATTCGTAGCCGCGCACCCGATTCACCAGCTCATACCGCGAGTAGACCCGCCCAGGAGCGGTCGATACCGCCGCGAGGAGTCCCCATTCGGTCGGAGTCAGGTCGAGCGCGGCGCCGTCGAGCCACGCCTGGTGGGCACTGTCATCGATTCGCAACCGTCGGCCGCCGTAGCTTGTCGGCCCCGTCGTGGTCGTCGAACCGCCATACCGATGTAACACGGCCTGCACGCGCAGCACGACTTCGTGGGGGCTGAACGGCTTCGTCACATAGTCGTCTGCACCGAGTTCCAGCCCCTGGATGCGGTCCTCCGTCGTGCTGCGCGCCGTGAGGACGATCACCGGGAGAGTTCCGAGAGTGTGGATTTCCCGGAGGATGTCGGTTCCGTCGATATCGGGAAGACCCAGATCGAGGAGCACCAGCTCGCACGCGGACAGGAGGCGCAGTGCCTCCACACCAGACGTTGCCGTGAGCACCGCGAAGCCGGCTCGTTCAAGGTAGCGGCGAAGGATGTCGCGGATGTCACGCTCGTCCTCGACGACCAGCACGGTGGGCATACCTCACCCTAACGCGCGTCCTTTGGGCGAAGACTCCGTCGCCGCAAACCTCCACACCATCTCCACACGCACGCCAGTCGAACTGCACAGCGGACGCGCAGAGTGGAGAACATCAACCCACTCGATGGAGGAGAAACACCATGCGCAGGAGCACACTCACCGCTACCGCGATCGCCGGCGCGGCCGCGACGATCATCGGTCTCACCGGGCTGTCCGTCGGTGCCGTCAGCGCCATGAGCGGCAGGGGGCCGGATTCTGGTTCGGCGGCCGGATCGTCCTGCACAACGCCACAGCTTGCTGGCACCATCGTGAACGTGTCGCTGCGGAACATGGGCGGTTCCATGATGGGGGGCGACAACGGGATGATGGGTGGCAACACCGGGAACGGAATGATGCACCGCGGTGCCATGAATCTCAGCCTCGACCGGTCGAGCGTCAGTTCGGGAACCGTATCCTTCCTCGCCACCAATGACGGCAGCATCAGCCACGAGCTCGTCATACTTCCGCTCGCGGCTTCGCAGGTCGCGGGTAGCCGGTCGATCTCCGGCGAGCACAAAATCGACGAAACCGCCAGCCTTGGCGAAGCCTCCGCCACGTGCAAGGCCGGTGAAGGTACCGGTATCGCCCCAGGCAGCGCCGGCTGGGTGACCCTCGACCTCCCACCGGGACGCTATGAAGTCATCTGCAACCTGCCAGGCCACTACGCCGCCGGGATGTACCAAGAACTCACCGTCACCTGAAAGTGACGGGCTCAGCGGAAGCCGCGGAGACTCTCAATCAATCAAAACCGAACAAACGAAGGAGACAAAATGATGTGGGGCAACGGAATTAACATGGCGTGGGGTTGGCCGTTTGGGCTACTGGTCATCGTAGGCATCGTGCTGCTCGTTATTTGGGCGGTTCGCTCCGGTGGTGGCTCGGCGCAGCGCAACGGTCAGCAGGCGGCGTCGATGCCCGATGTGGGAGCCGCGCAGCCGAGCAAAGCCCGTTTGATTCTGGACGAGCGCTTCGCTGCTGGCGACCTGAGTGCGGAACAGTATCGGGAACAGCTGAAGGTGCTCGGTATTCCAACTCCCGGCGTCGACGAGGGCAACCGAGAGAATTAGATCAAGATCTCCTGTTCAGGAGGGCGCCCTTATGTTTTCATCGAGCGACGAGCTAGCGGCCGGCGTGAGCTATTAAGTGCCGACGCGGAGTATGGCGTAAAGGACGTCATAGCGACGTCGGGCGAGGGAGACGAGGGCGTGGTTGTGTTATTGCCTTGGGCGACCTTGCGATGGTCGTAGGTCCGTCAGACCGGATCTCGATGCGCGGTGAGCGCAGAGAAAAACAAGGCCCATTTGAGGATCCTCTTTTCGACGGGATGGGTGATAGCCATGGATGGATGTACCGGAGAGCCGGGTTACTGGGGCGAGTCCGGCGTAGGCGGCGAGTTGGATGGACCGCAAGCGTATGGCAGGGCCAGCCGTTTACGCGACGATGGCCCCATCCCGGGCGTCGGTCTTCGCTTCAGCAGTGTGGAGGTCCGCGATCCGGCATATGGTGAAGCCCGCCCGAACCCACGAGCACTTTGTCGGCCTGCGCGACACCGATCGGCAACGCGCCGATCGTGGCTGGTCGGTCCATGGTGAACAGGATCTGGCCGTGTCTCTTCTGCCGCCCGACCGGGTCCCGCAGCTTGGCTTCCTCGTTGGGCACGGCCTTGGCGAAAAGGTGCCTGCCAGCCCGGTTGAGGGCGACCGCACTGTCATGAGTGCTCCCATCCCTGGCTTCGCTAGCCTGGAACCGCGGCATCAGGTCTTGGCATCCAAATGGCGAACGGTCTGGGACGAGTCCCGACCCAGCCCCTCTCAGCGATCACTTGATGCCAGTCAGGCCCGGTTACAACGCCCGCACAGGTCACGCCGATTGAGGCTGCGAAGAAGACTACGAAGAAAGTAACGGGGCATAAGTGCCATTTACGGATGCCGCTTTCGAAGCTCAAATTGAATTCGCGCCCATTTGACCGTTCGATTTTGTATTCGCGCTCTCCGTCCAGAGCCGCACCGACACGTAGAGATTTCTGCGCAACTCGGGTTCGCCCTTCGCTCTGTTTGCCGAGGATCGGCAACGCTTCACCTTAGACACGATTGGCGCGTTCCGGAATTGCCCGTTCAACTCGCTTCGAGCACCCCTACACGCCATTAAACGAGCGCGCCAGTAGAGGATCGTTCGGTTAACCACATGCGTGTGCGTGATACCAGCGCGAAACCCGCAGAGTCCCGACGAGCCATTGCTCTGGCACCTGTTCGAAACTAAGACTGAGGCACCGGGCACCTTTCTGCGTCTCACCTCACGTCAACTCCCGGGATAGCGCGTCACCGTCGACCAGCTGCCGAACACCATTGAGGAGCACAGACATCATGTATGAACTTTCAAGTCGCCGCCGAATGCTGCTGCGCAACATGGCTGTACTCACCGGGGTCGGGCTGGCTCTATCGCTCGGGATGGCGCCCGCGCAGGCCGCGATCACAGATCCTCCCACGGTCGTGAGTTTCACTTTTGATGATGGCAACGCAGACCAGATGGCCGCGCTGCCGATTTTCGACTCCGCCGGCATGAAGGGCACATTCTTCATCGCTACCGGTTGGATCGGCGCCCAAGATTACATGACCCAGGCTGACCTGGCCACTCTCAAGGCCGGAGGCCACGAGATCGGGGGACACACCGTCAGCCATCCCGACCTAACGCTCGTCCCAGCGGATGAGGTCACGAAACAGATCTGTCAGGGCAGGAATACCCTCGCCGGCTGGGGCTACCCCACCACGGACTTTGCCTACCCGTACGCGAGTCTGAACCCGGCCGTCTCCGCTGCTGTGCAAGCCTGCGGCTTCAATAGCGCCCGCAACCTCGGTGACACGTTCACGCGGTTTGGCGGTACTGCCGGTCTCTTCGCTGAGACGATACCGCCGCTGAATGCCTTCGAGACTCGTGCCCCCGACGAGATCGACTCAACGTGGACGCTCGCGGACCTGCAGAAGACTGTGACCGATGCGGAGACGGCGGGCGGTGGCTGGGTTCAGCTGACTCTGCACCACGTCTGCACCGGGGCATGTGACCCGCTGAATCTGACGATCACCCCGACGCTGCTCCAGCAATTCGTTGACTGGCTCAAACTCCGCGCCGCCACGAACAACACGACCGTCAAGACGGTCGCGCAGGTCATCGGCGGGGCTGTCAAGCCCCTCGTCACCTCGACCAACACTTTCCGCGCCGCTCCCGGCCCAGGCGAGAACGCTGTGCTCAACCCAAGCCTCGAGACGCCCGGAGCCGTTGGACAGACGCCGCAGTGCTGGCAGCCGGGTGGATTCGGTATCAGCACGAGGACGTTCAGTACCGTGACCGCCGCACACACAGGAACCGCCGCTGAACAACTGGTCGTGACAGGTCTGGTCACGGGAGACGCGAAGCTCGCACTCACGCAGGACCTCGGCACCTGTGCGCCGACGGCCACTCCCGGTCATACCTACTCGCTTCGGGCGTGGTACACCTCGACGGCCAACACGCAATTCGATGTTTACTACCGAAATGCCGTCGGTGGCTGGATCTATTGGACGTCTGGTCCTCAGTACTTGCCCTCGACGACATATACCCAGGTGGCTTGGGACACGCCCCCGGTCCCGGCAGGATCCACCGGGCTCAGCTTCGGGCTCAACCTTGTCTCGAATGGCACTCTGGTCACCGATGACTACGCCCTGTACGACACCGTTGGCGCACCGGCGACCGCCGTGACGTCTGCAATCCCCACCATTTCCGGAGTGCCTGGGGTCGGTCTGGTTCTCACGGCCCTTCCTGGCGTTTGGGCTCCGGCTACCGTCACCTTCGCATACCAGTGGTTCGTGGCTGGCGTTGCTGTCGCTGGAGCCACGACGGCAACGTACACGCCGGTACTGGGGGATGTCGGCAAGGCGGTGACCGTAACGATCACGGGCTCGCAGACGGGCCTGCCCTCGGTGGCAGCATCGAGCCCTGCGACTACCCCGGTTGCCCCGGCTGCCGCGGCCACCGTCGCACGGTTGTGGGGTCCTGACGCTTACGGAACCTCGGCGGCCGTGTCCGCGGGTTCATTTGCCGCGGGGGTTCCCGTGGCGTACGTAGCAACCGGAGAAACCTACCAGGACGCGCTGTCTGGTGCGCCTGCGGCGGGGGTGAACAAAGGGCCTGTCCTTCTCGTTCAACAGAACGGGATCCCGGGCGTGATCGCCGCGGAGCTGGCGCGACTCCGACCGGCTCGCATCGTCGTGCTCGGCGGAAACCTTGCCGTCTCGGACGGAGTGTTCGCGACCCTGTCAGGGCTTGCGCCGACGACCAGATTGTGGGGTCCTGACGCCTACGGCACGTCAGCCGCGGTATCGGCAGGTACGTTCGCCCCCGGCGTGCCGGTCGCCTACATCGCCACTGGGGACACCTACCAGGATGCCCTGTCGGGCGCGCCCGCGGCTGGCATAAACAAGGGGCCGGTCCTGCTGGTTCAACCGAACGGAATTCCAGGCGTGATCGCAACTGAGCTGGCCCGGCTTCGTCCCGCACGGATAATCATCTTGGGTGGAAACCTGGCCATTTCAGACGGTGTTGCGGCGGCGCTGGCAGGAATCGCACCGACGACCAGACTTTGGGGACCTGATGCGTACGGAACGTCAGCGGCCGTATCGGCCGGAACCTTTGCAACCGGGGTTCCGGTGGTGTACCTCGCAACTGGGGCCACCTACCAGGATGCTCTTTCGGGCGGGTCTGCAGCGGTCGTGAATGGCGGTCCAGTGCTCCTCGTCCAGCCGAACGGTATTCCCGCAGTGATCGGCGCCGAGCTAACGCGGTTGAAGCCAACGAAGATCGTGATCCTCGGTGGGAATCTGGCGATTTCCGATTCCGTCATGGCGCAGGCGCTATCGCTCGCAAAATAGGACGACCATTGTCCTGCAGCTGAACAGCAACATTTTTGATGCCCAGGCGGTATCACCGTCTGGGCATTCCTCGAAGAAAATGATTTCGACATCTGTTGGGAGAGGGGTTGCGAACGTGGGAAGTGTGACTTCATACACGACTGCGTCGGGAAAGAAATATCGCGTTCAGTACCGGAAGCCCGACCACAGCTCTACCACCAGACGTGGGTTCTCAACGAAGAAGGAAGCAACGCTGTTCCTCGCCTCGGTTGAAGTGTCGAAGAGTCGCGGCTCCTACGTAGATCCCACGCGCTCTCGGGTAACTGTGGCCGAGTGGATGGATCGCTGGCTCGCGACGCGTAGCGATCTCCGACCTTCCACCATCGATAGGGCCCAAGGCATAATCCGGCGCAATATCGCTCCCGACCTCGGGGGCATTCCCCTCGGCGACTTGGAACGGATGACCGTCCAGGAATGGGCCTCAAGGCTCTCTGAAACCCAAGCGCCTTGGTCCGTGCGCAAAATCGTCAATACGCTGGGGGGCGCGCTGCAGATGGCCGTCGACGATGGCCGGATCACTACGAATCCTGCCGCCCGCCTGAAGCTCCCCAAGGTTTCCAAAGTTTCCAAGACGTACTTGACTCACGAGCAGGTCCATGACCTCGAGGAAGCCGTCGAGGGTCGAGGCGTTGGATATGGACTCGTGGTCCTCGTGTTGAGCTATTGCGGCCTTCGCTGGGGCGAACTGGCCGGACTCACCGTTGCTGATGTTGATGTAAAGCGCGGCCGGCTCGAGGTGCGGCACACGATGATCGAGATCAACGGCTACCTCGAGGAATCCACGCCCAAAGACTATGAGGAGCGATCAATCCCGGTTCCCGCATTCATTCTCTTGAGACTGGAACAGGCAATCGCGGACCGGAAGCCAGGCGACCACGTCTTCGTCGGACAACGAGGCGGAGGTGTGCTCCGCAATCGCATCTTCCGCCGTGGCTTCCTGACTGCGGCAGCCGCGGAAATCGGCGTCCCGGGCCTGACTCCGCATGAGCTCCGTCATACATGCGCAAGCCTTGCTGTATCGGCCGGTGCCAACGTCAAAGCACTCCAAAGAATGCTGGGTCACGCCTCCGCGAAGGAGACTCTCGACACCTACGCGGACCTCTTTGATTCGGACCTCGACAGTGTTGCAGTCGCGCTGAATCAGGTGGCCGTGAAAGTAATTGAAGTCAAATCGAAGTCAAACGACGATCTTGAGAACCTCGGGACTGAGACAGATTAGCCGCTGGTCTGGACTTTTATTGGTGTGCCCCCAGGCAGATTCGAACTGCCGCCCCTGCCTCCGGAGGGCAGTGCTCTATCCCCTGAGCTATGGGGGCCAGGGAAAACACTAGGTTACCAGCATCCGGGAGGCCGGTGTTCCCATCGGCACCTTGCCCGGCGAATCGGCCAGGTCGGGCGAGCTACTTCAGGTGGCCGAGGGCCGCGGAGACGAGGGACTCGGCGTCGCCGGGCTCCAGGAAGTTCGATGAGCTGATCGTGAGCCAGTACGTGTCGGTGAAGACCTGAGCCTCGCCGATGCCGTTGGTCACGGCGAAGAAGCCCTGGGCGGTCGGGGGAGTGCCATAGGTCGGGACGATCTTCGACGACGCGACGGCTTTGTCCTGCTGCTGCGTCATGAGCTGAGCGTTGGGCTGGGTGAGCGAGATTTCGATTGTGCCGTCGCTCGACTGGTTGAGCAGGCCGCACGTGAGTCCCTGGAAGGAGGCCGCGGTCTTGGCCGATGCGGATGTCGGCTTGTAGGAGGGGTCGGTGCCGTAGTTCGGGTTGAACGCGTAGACGTCGTCCAGGGTGAGCAGGTCGGTGCACGTCATCGCGACAGCGGTCCCTGCCGGGGTCGGCGTGGGCGTCGGTGTTGCCGTCGCGGCGGCCGATGCGCTCGCTGACGAGGAAGAACCCCCGGTCGCGGGGGCGCTCGCCGAACCGGAGGCCGAGGGCGCTGCATCCGCTGCGCAGCCGGACAAGCCAATGAGACTCAGCGCGCCGACGCAGAGGAAGACTCCGGCGCGCAAGCGCCGGGCGGACGGGGAGGCGGGCGAATCGAAGAGAGTCACGGGTTGACCTTACCAAGCGAGGTCCTCGAAACCGGGCCGGTAAGCTTGGTTTCCGTGACCCCCGCCGAGCTTTCCGAATCCCTGTTCGCCCTGATCCAGCAGTTGGGTGAGCGCCGACGCGCAGAAGGCATCGACACCGGTGGGCTCGACCTCGTCCTGGCCAACGCCGGCGACGTCACCCTTGAACGCCCGCGCAACCGCGACCACGGCGACTGGGCCTCGAGCATCGCGATGAAGATCGCCAAGCCGCTCGGCTACAAGCCGCGCGAGGTCGCCACCGAACTCGCGGCAGGGCTCGAGGCGCTGCCCGACGTCGCCTCCGTCGAAATCGCCGGCCCCGGCTTCATCAACATCCGCCTCGAAGCGGCATCCGCTGGCGCGCTCGCGAAGACCATCGTCGAAGCCGGCCCGGCATACGGCACCGGCCACCTCTACGACGGCATCAAGATCAACCTCGAGTTCGTCTCGGCCAACCCCACCGGCCCCATCCACATGGGCGGCGTCCGCTGGGCCGCCGTGGGCGACAGCCTCGCCCGGGTGCTTCAGGCGGAGGGTGCGGATGTCACGCGCGAGTACTACTTCAACGACCACGGTTCGCAGATCGACCGTTTCGCCCGCAGCGTCCTGGCCGCCTATCTCGGCGAGCACACCCCCGAGGACGGCTACGGCGGAGCGTACATCGGCGACATCGCCGACCAGGTCGTCGCGAAGTACGACGGAACAACCCCGATCGCCGACCTGCCCCGCGAGGAACAGCAGGAAACCTTCCGCTCGATCGGCGTCGACCTGATGTTCACCGAGATCAAGGAGAAGCTGCACGGCTTCGGCGTCGACTTCGACGTCTACTTCCACGAGGACTCGCTGCACGAGTCCGGCGCGGTCAACCGGGCCATCGAGCGCCTGCGCGGCCTCGACCACATCTTCGAAGCGGATGGCGCCATCTGGCTCCGTACGACGACCTTCGGCGATGACCGTGACCGGGTCATCATCCGCTCGAACGGTGAACCGGCCTATATCTCCGGCGATCTGGGCTACTACCTCGACAAGCGCGAGCGCGGCTTCGACCAGAACCTGATCATGCTCGGTGCAGACCACCACGGCTACGTCGGCCGCATGATGGCCATGGTCGAGGCCTTCGGTGACGTTCCAGGGGTCAACCTGCAGATCCTGATCGGCCAGATGGTCAACCTGCTCAAGGACGGCGAACCGTTGCGGATGTCCAAGCGCGCCGGCACGATCGTGACCCTCGACGACCTCGTCGACGCCGTCGGCGTCGACGCCGGCCGCTACTCGCTCGTGCGCTCCTCGAGCGACACCGCGCTCGACATCGACCTCGACCTGCTCGGCAAGCACAGCAACGAGAACCCGGTCTTCTACGTGCAGTACGCCCACGCGCGCACCTGCTCCGTCGCCCGCAACGCCGCGGCAGCGGGCGTCGAACGCACCGACTTCGCCCCTGAGCTGCTCGTGCACGACAGCGAGTCCGCCCTGCTCGGCGTGCTCCAGGAATACCCGCGCATGGTCGCCCTCGCCGCCGAACTGCGCGAGCCGCATCGCATCGCCCGGTACATCGAAGAGGTCGCCGGCTACTACCACCGCTGGTACGACAACTGCCGGGTGATCCCGCTTGGCGACGAGCCCGTCACGGAACTGCACCGCACGCGCCTCTGGCTCAACGACGCGACCGGCCAGGTCATCCGCAACGGCCTCGGCCTCCTCGGCGTGGCTGCTCCCGAGCGGATGTGACCGTGGACCGCGACGCCGCAACGGGCAGGGGAGCCGCAACGCGCAGGCGCCGTGGCCTGAGCGGTTTCATCATCGCGACGATCGTGGTGCTCGCCCTCGTCGCCGCCTTCTTCATCGCCGATGCCGGCGTGCGCAACTACGCCGAGAACCGGGCGAAGGCCGAGATCGCGGCGCACCTGCCCGATTCGGTCACGGGCGATGTGTCCGTCTCGATCGGCGGCCTGTCCGTGATCGCGCAGTACCTGCTGGGGAGCTTCGACCGGGTCACCCTGGTCGCTCCCGCCCTCACGGTGAACGGCGTGCCGGCATCCGTTCACCTTGTCGCGACCGACGTGCCCGTCGACCAGGCCAAACAGGTCGGCGACGTGCGCGGAACGGTCGACCTCGACCAGGCGGCGCTCAACACCCTGCTCGCGGCGTCCCTGCCGAAGGGGGCGCCCGCAGCCAACCTCGTGCTCGGCGACGGCACCGTGCAGTACGAGGGCAGCGTGAGCGTCTTCGGCCTGGACATCGGCTACCAGGCCACCGCCACCCCGACCGCTGCGGCCGACTCTCTGCTCTTCACACCGAGCACTGCGACGATCACCACCGGGGCGGGCAGCCTCGATGCGACGGCAATCCTGCCGCTCGTGCTCGGCCAGCAGCCGGTCCGGGTGTGCGTGGCCGGGTATCTTCCCGAGGGCGTCAACCTCGCCGGAGTCGACGTCACACCGGGGCGGGCGCGCATTACGCTGGAGTCGAGCACCCTGATGCTCACCGCGCAGTCGCTGACCACCCTCGGCACCTGCTCCGCCGGCTGATTCGGCGCGCGCACCCCTTGCTCGCTAGAATCGGTGCAGGTTCGCTGTCATACCGGCGGAATCTTCACTGGCTTCAGGGACCAATCCGGGTTCGCTCGCCACTCAGTGAGACACCCACTCGACTTTCCCGTGAGGTTTTCACCCGTGGCTACCAACCCGCTCGCCCCCGACTGGCTCGTCCTGCCCGGAGACGCCAACGCGCTCTCGGCCGGCCTCTGGCCCGCGACCATGCACCGCGCGCCTGCCGGCGACCTCGTCATCGGCGGCGTCTCCGCGCCTGACCTGGCCGCCCGGTTCGGCACCCCGCTCTACGTCATCGACGAAGCGGATGCCCGCGCCCGCGCATCCGCCCTCCGTTCCGCCTTCGAGGCAGAATTCTTCCGCATCGGCACCACGGTCAAGGTCTACTACGCCGGCAAGGCCTTCCTGTCGAGCGAGGTCGCCCGCTGGATGCTCGCCGAGGGACTCAACATCGACGTCTGCAGCGGCGGGGAACTCGCCGTCGCCCTCGCGGCCGGCGCGCCCGGCGCCCGCCTCGGCTTCCACGGCAACAACAAGTCCCTCGCCGAGATCGACGAGGCCTGTGCCACCGGCGTCGGCACGATCGTGATCGACTCGACCGTCGAGATCTCCCGTGTCGCCGCGGCAGCGGCCCGGCACGGCATCGTGCAGAACGTGCGGCTCAGGGTCAACAGCGGCGTGCACGCGCACACGCACGAGTTCCTCGCCACCGCGCACGAGGACCAGAAGTTCGGCATCACGCTCGAGGATGCCCCGCGCCTCGTCGCCCTGATCCGTGCGGAGCCGGCCCTGCGCTTCATCGGCCTGCACTGCCACATCGGTTCCCAGATCTTCGGAGCCGACGGGTTCGCAGAGTCCGCCTCCCGCCTGCTCGCCGTGCACGCCGCGCTCCTCGTCGGCGGGCCTGTTCCCGAGCTCAACCTCGGCGGCGGCTTCGGCATCGCGTACACCGACGCGGACACGCCCACCCCGATCCACGAACTCGCCGCCCGTCTGGCCGACATCGTCGCGGCAGAGTGTGCGGCGCGCGGCATCCCGGTGCCCATCGTCGCCTTCGAGCCCGGCCGCTTCATCATCGGCCCGGCGGGCATCACCCTGTACGAGGTCGGCACCACCAAGGCCGTCGACGTGTCGGGTGCGCCGCGGCTCTACGTGAGCATCGACGGCGGCATGAGCGACAACGCCCGGCCGGCGCTCTATGGCGCCGACTACTCTGTGCGGCTCGCGGGCCGCTCGAGCACCGCGGAGCCCGTGCTCGTACGCGTCGCGGGCAAGCACTGCGAGAGCGGCGACATCGTCGTCGACGCCGACTACCTGCCCGGCGACGTCGGCCCCGGCGACCTCGTCGCCGTCGCCGCGACCGGTGCGTACTGCTACTCCCTCGCGAGTAACTACAACTACCTTGGCCGCCCGCCGGTCGTCGCCGTGCTGGACGGCGCCGCCCGGTTGCTCGTCCGCGGCGAGACGATCGCCGACCTGCTCTCCCGCGACACCGGGATCACCGCCGTCGTCGCGGCCCCCGCCGGCACCGATCAACCGAAGGAAGCCATCCGATGATCGAATACCGCAACCTGCGCGTCGCCCTCCTGGGCGGCGGCAACGTCGGCGCCCAGGTCGCCCGGCTGCTGCTCGAGCAGAGCGAGGAATTCGCCAACCGGGTCGGCGCCGGCCTCGAACTCGTCGGCATCCTCGTGCGCGACGTCAACGCCGAACGCACCGTCGACCTGCCGCACGAGCTCTTCACGACCGACGCCGAGTCCCTCATCCTCGGCGCGGACGTCGTCATCGAACTGCTCGGCGGCATCGAACCGGCCCGCAGCTACATCCTGATGGCGATGAACTCAGGGGCGGATGTCGTCACCGCGAACAAGGCTCTCCTCGCGACCCACGGGCCCGAACTCTTCGCCGTCGCAGACCAGGTCGGCGCCCAGCTCAACTACGAGGCCGCCGTCGCAGGCGCCATCCCGATCCTGCGGCCCTTGCGCGACAGCCTCGGCGGCGACCAGATCAACCGCATCCTCGGCATCGTCAACGGCACCACGAACTTCATCCTCGACCGGATGGACACCGATGGCGACACCCTCGAGGAAGCCCTCGCGACCGCGACCGACCTCGGCTACGCCGAAGCCGACCCGACCGCGGACATCGGCGGCTACGACGCGGCGCAGAAGGCGGCCATTCTCGCGAGCCTCGCCTTCCACACCCACGTGCCGCTCGCATCCGTCTACCGCGAAGGCATCACCGAGGTCACGCCCGCGCAGATCGAGTCCGCCCGCAAGGCCGGCTACGTGGTCAAGCTCCTCGCCATCTGCGAACGCATCACGGATGCCGCGACCGGCCAGGCCGGGGTCTCCGCCCGGGTCTACCCCGCGATGGTGCCGCGCAGCCACCCGCTCGCGGCCGTGCACGGAGCGAACAACGCCGTCTTCGTCGAGGCCGAATCCGCGGGCAGCCTGATGTTCTACGGCGCGGGCGCCGGGGGAGTCGAGACCGCATCCGCAGTGCTCGGCGACCTGGTCTCCCTCGCCCGCCGCCACATCGCCGGCGGCCCCGGAGTCGCGGCCTCGATCCACGCCGACCTGCCCGTTTTCGACATCGGCAGCATCACGACCCGCTACGCGGTCACCCTCGAGGTGACCGACGAGCCGGGCGTGCTCGCGACCCTGGCCGGGGTGTTCAGTGACCATGGCGTCTCGCTGGCCCTCGTCGAGCAGTCGATGACCCCCGCACGTCCCCTCACGTCCAGTCACGCGGCCGTCCCGTCCACGGCTACCCTTGTGATCGGAACCCACGAGGCAACGGAGGCGGCACTCGCCGCCACCGTGACCGACCTCGCCGCCAACAGATTTGTCACCACCGTCGCATCCGTTTTGAGAGTTGAAGGAGCCTGATGTCCAGCGAACGAGAGTCCACGCAGGCCGTGAAGACCCAGTCCCGTCAGTGGCGGGGAGTGCTGCGTGAATACGCCGACCGCCTGAACATCACCGACGCGACCCCGATCATCACGCTCGGCGAGGGTGGCACGCCGTTGATTCCCGCCCCCGCGCTGTCGAAGCGCACCGGCGCGAAGGTCTGGATCAAGTACGAGGGCATGAACCCGACCGGCTCCTTCAAGGACCGCGGCATGACGATGGCGATCTCGAAGGCCGTCGAAGACGGCGCGAAGGCCGTCATCTGCGCCTCGACCGGCAACACCTCTGCCTCGGCCGCCGCATACGCGACTCACGCCGGCATCCTCGCGGTCGTGCTCGTGCCGGAGGGCAAGATCGCCCTCGGCAAGCTCAGCCAGGCCATCGCGCACAACGCGCAGCTCCTGCAGGTGCAGGGCAACTTCGACGACTGCCTCGACATCGCCCGCGACCTCTCGGCCAACTACCCGGTGCACCTCGTCAACTCTGTCAACCCCGACCGCATCGAGGGCCAGAAGACGGCGGCCTTCGAGGTCGTCGAGGTGCTCGAAGACGCGCCGGACATCCACATCGTCCCCGTCGGAAACGCCGGGAACTACACCGCGTACACCCGCGGCTACACCGAAGAACTCGAGCGCGGCGCGACCACGAAGCTCCCGCGCATGTTCGGCTTCCAGGCCGCCGGCAGCGCCCCGATCGTGCTCGGCCACCGCGTAGACCACCCCGAGACCATCGCGAGCGCCATCCGCATCGGCAACCCGGCGTCCTGGGACCTCGCCCTCGCGGCGCAGAAGCTCACGAACGGCTACTTCGGCGCGATCAGCGACGCCAAAATCCTCGAGGCCTACCGCATCCTCTCCGCAGAGGTCGGCATCTTCGTCGAACCCGCCTCCGCGATCAGCGTCGCAGGCCTGCTCGAGCGTGCCGAAGCCGGGCTCATCCCCGCCGGCGCGACGGTCGTGCTAACGGTCACCGGCCACGGCCTCAAGGACCCGCAGTGGGCGCTCCGCACCGCGGACGGCGCCGAGATCACTCCGACCGTCGTGCCCGTCGACACCGCCGAAATCGCCAGCGTCCTCGGTCTGGCCAAGAAGTGACCCTGGCCGAAGCCGTGTCCGGTCCTTCCCTCCTCGCCGGACGTTCGGTGACCGTCCAGGTTCCCGCGACGACCGCGAACCTCGGCCCCGGCTTCGACACCCTCGGCCTCGCCCTCTCCTACTACGACCGCCTCGACGTGAGCGTGCGTGAGGAACCCGGCGTGTTCGTCGACGTGCAGGGCGTCGGCGCCGGCGTGGTGCCGACCGACGAGACGAACCTCGTCGTGCAGGCCATCGCGCACACCTTCGCCGCCTATGGGCAGCGGATGCCGGGCCTCGCGCTCGTCGCCCACAACAAGATCCCGCACGGCCGCGGCATGGGATCCTCTGGGGCAGCGATCGTCTCCGGGATCATGGCCGCCAAGGGCCTGCTCGAGGGCATCGTCGACATCGACTCCGAAGCACTGCTCACCCTCGCCACCGAGATGGAGGGGCACCCGGACAACGTCGCGCCCGCACTCTTCGGCGGCCTCACGATCGCGTGGACGACCCCGGAGGGCCCCCGGCACAAGAAGCTGATGGTGCACCGCGGCGTGAAGCCGCTCGTGTTCGTGCCTGAGCAGGCCATGTCGACCGCGCTCGCCCGCAGCCTCCAGCCCGAGACCGTGCCGCACGAGGACGCCGTCTTCAACCTGTCCCGCTCCGCGCTGCTCATCGCCGCGCTCATCCAGAGCCCGGAGCTGCTGCTCGCCGCGACAGAGGACAAGCTGCACCAGAGCTACCGTGCCGCCGCGATGCCCGAGACCAACCGGTTGATCACCCTGCTCAGGGAGCACGGCTTCGCGGCCGTCGTCTCCGGAGCCGGCCCGTCGATCCTCGTGCTCGCGAGCGACCCCGGCCAGCGCCTCGTCGCCGCGGAGCTCGTCGCCGCGAACTCGGAGACCCCCTGGCAGGCACTCATGCTCGCCGTGGACTTCCAGGGCGCGACCGTCACCCGCACGGACGCGGCAGTCGCCGCCTGACCTGAAGCGCGCGAACGGGGGGTGCCGCGGCAGGGGATGGCGCGGCATCCGTTCTCGGAATGCTCTGCTAGAGTCGATGGCGTACCCGAAGAAATCGCCTAACGACCGGTTCCTTTCGATGGTGCATTTCCCGTAACTCACTGCTATCGCGACATCTGTGCGTGGCTGTGTGTGTTCACTTCAATCCACTTTCTGTGGGATTGAACCACCCGCAGCGCCTCCGACGTTGCCACAGCTTCCCCGGTTTTCGTTAATGTTCGTGCCGGGGGAAAGGACAAATTTTCGTGACTGACGTCAACCTCCGCGCAAGTGCCGCGGATTCATCCCGCCTGGGAACCCTCCGTGTCGCAGAGCTTCAGGCTCTCGCGCTCGAACTGGGCATCCCCGGCTCCTCCAAGCTCCGCAAGGGCGAGCTCGTCTCCGCCATCACCGCCGTCCAGGCCGGTGGCGACACCGTGAGCCCCGAGCTCGAAATCCCCGCCTTCGCCGCGACCGAGCCGGTCGTCTCCGAGCAGCTCGTTTCCGAGCCGGCCGTCGCCGAGCCGGCCGCGGCAGCAGCCGCGACCGCGACTCTCGTCGAAGCCCCGCCGCGCAAGCGTGCGCCGCGCCGCGCCACCACCGCGACCGCTGCCCCCGCCGCCGCGCACGTCAACGCTGACGGCGACCTCGGCATCGGCCTCATCCTCCCGGACGCCGCCGCGACGACCCGTCGCACGACGGCCCCCACCACCTACGCCGGTGGCACCGGCACCACGGAGGCCCCTGTCGCCGCCGAGAAGCCGGTCCGCCAGGCGCGCAAGCGCGCCACGTCCGTGTCGGTCAAGGCCGCCGCGGAAGCAGCAGCGACCGAGGCCCCGACCGAGGCGCCTTCCGCCGAAGCTCCCGTCGTCGAGGCTCCCGTCGTCGAGGTTCCCGTCGTCGAGGTTCCCACGAGCGAAGCGCCCGCGTCTTCCGCCGCGACGGATGCCGCAGCGACCGACACCGAGACCGCCGAGGTCACCGAGGCCCCCGTCACCACCGGCCGCTCGCGCCGCAGCAGTGCCCGCGGCAACGGACGCAACGGTTCCGCCCGCAACAGCATCGACGCGCGCAGCCGCATCGACGCCCTGAACGACGAACTCGCACAGGGCACGGCGGGCATCCCCGTCGCGACCGATGAGGACGTCGCGACCGCCGAGGCATCCGCAGACGCTCCCGTCGACCACTTCGCCGGCAACCGCACGGCGGACGCCGAGACGGTCACCGCCGACACGGACACCGACACGGACTCCGACGAGTCCACCGAGCAGGCCGAACAGCCGCGCCAGGGTCGCAACCGTAACCGCAACCGGGGCGGCAACCAGAACCAGGCGGGCGGCGAGCAGGACGACAACTCCCGTCAGCAGAACGGCCACCAGTCGAACCGCAACCAGAACCAGCAGAACCAGAACGCCGAGCGCGGCCAGGACAACCAGGACCGCAATCAGGACCGCAACCAGGACCGCAACAACGCGGCGCAGCAGGACCGCAACAACGCGGCGCAGCAGGACCGGAACAACCAGTCCCAGCAGGACCGCAACCAGGACCGCCAGGCGCAGCAGGACCGTAACCAGCAGGACCGCCAGGCCCAGCAGGAGCGCAACCAGGAACGTAACCAGGAACGCAACCAGGACCGTCAGGCCCAGCAGCAGGAGCGCGGCCAGCAGGACCGCAACCAGCAGGACCGTGGCCAGGACGACGACCTGAACAGCCGCAGCAACCGCAACCGGTTCCGTGACCGCAAGCGCCGCGGCGTCACCGCCGGCGACGACTTCGAGCCCGAGCTGAACGACGACGACGTGCTGATCCCCGTCGCCGGCATCCTCGACGTCCTCGACAACTACGCGTTCGTGCGCACCTCCGGCTACCTGCCCGGTGCGAGCGACGTGTACGTCTCCCTCGGCCAGGTCAAGAAGTACAACCTGCGGAAGGGTGACGCCGTCGTCGGTTCCATCCGCCAGCCGCACGAGGGCGACCAGAACGGCCGCCAGAAGTACAACGCGATCGTCAAGGTCGACTCGATCAACGGTCTGTCCGTCGAGGAAGCCGCCAACCGCGTCGAGTTCCAGAAGCTCACCCCGCTGTACCCGCAGGAGCGTCTCCGCCTCGAGACCGAACCCGGCAAGCTCACCCAGCGCATCATCGACCTCGTCGCCCCGATCGGGAAGGGCCAGCGCGGCCTCATCGTCGCGCCGCCCAAGGCCGGCAAGACCATCGTCATGCAGCAGATCGCGAACGCCATCGCCACCAACAACCCCGAGGTCCACCTCATGGTCGTGCTGGTCGATGAGCGGCCGGAAGAGGTCACCGACATGCAGCGCACGGTCAAGGGTGAGGTCATCGCCTCCACCTTCGACCGCCCGGCCGAGGACCACACCACGGTCGCCGAGCTCGCCATCGAGCGTGCCAAGCGCCTCGTGGAACTCGGACACGACGTCGTCGTGCTCCTCGACTCGATCACGCGACTCGGGCGGGCGTACAACCTGACCGCGCCGCCGTCGGGCCGGATCCTCTCCGGTGGAGTCGACGCATCCGCCCTGTACCCGCCCAAGCGCTTCTTCGGCGCCGCGCGCAACATCGAGAACGGTGGCTCGCTCACCATCCTCGCGTCCGCGCTCGTCGAGACCGGCTCCAAGATGGACGAGGTCATCTTCGAGGAGTTCAAGGGCACCGGCAACATGGAGCTGCGCCTCTCGCGCCAGCTCGCCGACAAGCGGATCTTCCCGGCGGTCGATGTCAACGCATCGGGAACCCGTCGTGAAGAAATGCTGATGAGCTCGGACGAGGTCAAGGTCACCTGGAAGCTCCGTCGTGCGCTTGCCGGACTCGACCAGCAGCAGGCACTCGAGGTCGTCCTCGGTCGCCTCAAGGAGACGTCCTCCAACGTGGAGTTCCTCATGCAGGTTCAGAAGTCGATGCCGTCCCTGAACGGGTCAGACAAGGACAAGTAATGTTCGAGTCTGTTCTGACTCTGCAGGCCGAATTCGACGAGCTGCAGTCTGAACTGGCCGACCCGGAGTTGCACTCCAACCCGGCCCGTTCGAAGAAGGTCAACCGGCGCTACGCCGAGCTGAGCCGTATCATCGCGGCCTGGAACGAGTGGAAAGAAATCGGCGAGAACCTCGACGCCGCCCGGGAGCTCGCGGAGGAGGACTCGTCCTTCGCCGAGGAGATCCCCGGGCTCGAGGTCCAGCTCGAGGACACCTCCGCGAAGCTGCGCCGTCTGCTCATCCCACGCGATGAGCTCGACGCCCGCGACGTGATCATGGAGATCAAGATGGGGGAGGGCGGTGCGGAGTCCGCACTGTTCGCCGCCGACCTGCTCCGGATGTACCTGCACTACGCCGAGTCGAAAAAGTGGAAAACCGAGATCATCGAGCAGACCACGAGCGACCTCGGCGGTATCAAGGACATCCAGCTCGCGATCAAGAGCAACACCAACGACCCCGCTGAGGGCGTCTGGGCGCACCTCAAGTACGAGGGCGGCGTGCACCGCGTCCAGCGGGTGCCGGCGACCGAGTCGCAGGGACGCATCCACACCTCTGCGGCGGGCGTGCTCGTGTTTCCAGAGGTCGATGAGCCCGAAGAAGTCGAGATCAACCACAACGACCTCAAGATCGACGTCTACCGGTCGAGCGGCCCCGGCGGCCAGTCCGTCAACACGACGGACTCCGCGGTGCGCATCACCCACCTTCCGACCGGAATCGTGGTCGCGATGCAGAACGAGAAGAGCCAACTGCAGAACAAGGAAGCCGGGATGCGCGTCCTGCGCGCCCGCGTCCTCGCCCGGCAGCAGGAAGAGATCGACGCGGCCGCGTCCCTGGTCCGCAAGGGCCAGATCCGCACGATGGACCGGTCAGAGCGCATCCGCACGTACAACTTCCCGGAGAACCGTATCGCCGACCACCGCACCGGCTACAAGGCGTACAACCTCGACACCGTGATGAACGGCGCCCTCGACGCCGTCATCGAGTCCTGCATCCTCGCGGACGAGGCCACCCGCCTCGCCGAAATCGGGGACCACGACTAACCGGTTTCGCGCCCGAGTGTCGCAGAAGATGCCCAGAATCGCCGGTCGAACGGCGATTCTGGGCATTTCTGGTGACTCTGGGCGGCGGCGGCGGCAGATGCCGCGAGCCGGCTAGTCCTCGTCGGAGACCGGGAGACCGCGCGCGCCCTCGATCGTCTGCGCGCGCACCGGCTGGATCGTCGCGGGGATGCCGAGCAGCAGGGACTTCGGCGGGGCGTCCCTCGTGACGACGGCGTTCGCGCCGATCGTGCTCCAGGCGCCGATCGTGATCGGGCCGAGCACCTTCGCGCCCGCGCCGATCGTGACGCCATCGCCAAGGGTGGGATGCCGCTTCTCACCGCGGACGACGCCGTGCCGGGTCTTCCCGCCGAGAGTGACGCCGTGATAGAGCATCACGTCGTCGCCCACATCGGCGGTTTCCCCGATCACGACGCCCATGCCGTGGTCGATGAACAACCGGCGCCCGATCCGGGCGCCGGGGTGGATCTCGATCCCGGTGAGGAACCGGGTGAACTGGGAGACCAGCCGGGCGGGCAGGTACAACCCGGCCACCCACATCCGGTGCGCGATGCGGTACGACCAGACGGCGTGCAGCCCGCTGTACGCGAGGAAGACCTCCACGTTGCTGCGGGCTGCCGGGTCGTGGGCGCGCGCCATCGCCATGTCCTCACGGATGCGTGAAATGACTCCCATGTCGGTTTTCAGTTGTTCCCGTTCTTGTTAGTCGAGCAGGTCCTCGTACAGCACGGTGGAGATGTAACGCTCTCCGAAGCTCGGGAGGATGGCGACGATGGTCTTGCCGGCGTTCTCCGGCTTCTTCGCCTGCTCGATGGCCGCCCAGACGGCGGAGCCGCCCGAGATGCCGGAAAGGATTCCCTCGTCGGTCGCGAGTGCGCGAGCGGTGGTGAGGGAATCGGCGAGGGTGACATCGGTCACCTCATCGTAGAGGTCGGTGTCGAGAACGGACGGGATGAAGTTCGCGCCGATGCCCTGGATCTTGTGCGGACCCGGCTTGCCGCCGGTGAGGATCGGGGAGTCGATCGGCTCGACGCCGACGATGTGTACGGAGGGCTTGCGTTCCTTGAGCAGTCGTCCGGCGCCCGTGATGGTGCCGCCGGTGCCGATGCCCGCGACGAAGATGTCGACGGCGCCTTCGGTGTCGTCCCAGATCTCAACGCCGGTCGTCGCGAAGTGGATCGCCGGGTTGGCGGGGTTGTCGAACTGACGGGCGAGAATCGCACCGGGCGTGTTCGCGACGATCTCTTCGGCCTTCTCGACGGCGCCGCGCATGCCGGCGGCCCCCGGGGTCAGCACGATCTCGGCGCCATAGGCGCGAAGGAGGACGCGGCGCTCCTTGCTCATGGTCTCCGGCATCGCCAGGATGACCTTGTAGCCGCGGGCCGCTCCGACGAGCGCGAGCGCGATGCCGGTGTTGCCGCTCGTGCCCTCGACGATGGTGCCGCCGGGCAGGAGTTCACCGGAGGCCTCTGCGGCATCGACGATCGCGATGCCGATCCGGTCCTTGACGCTCGCGGAGGGGTTGTAGAACTCGAGCTTGACGAGCACGGTCGCGTCGAGGCCCGCCGTGAGGCGGTTGAGCTTGACCAGCGGTGTCCCTCCAACTGCCTTGGTGATGTCGGAGTAGATGCGTGCGGTCATCGCAGTGCCTTTCGGTCGGGTCATCGGGTCATTCGGATCGGGAACCTCGCCCAGCCTACGGCTCCGGCATTGGGAGAGCGCGCTTCATTACGTTACATTCCAAGGTGTGACAACTGAAGACGACGACCATTCCATTCCCGGCACTTTTTCCGCCCCCGACGCGGGCGAAGCGGTCCCGGACGCGGTGGACACGATCCGTGCCCGCACCATCGGCATCCTGGCCGCCGCGGGCATCGCCGACCCCGAGGTCGACGCCGACCTCCTGATCGGCCACGTGCTCGGCCGGAGCCGCGGAGAGGTGCAGGCCGCCGTCATCCTTCGCACCGGTGTCACGTCGGCGGATGCCGCCGCTATCGACGTCCTCGTCTCTCGCCGCGCCCTGCGCGAACCGCTGCAGCACATCACCGGGCGAGCCCCGTTCCGGTCGATCGAACTCCTCGTCGGCCCGGGCGTCTTCGTACCCCGACCCGAGACCGAGCAGGTGGCCCAGTTCGCGATCGACGCCCTCCGCTCCGTGCCAGACCCTGACCCTATCGGCGTGGACCTCGGCACCGGGAGCGGCGCGATCGCGCTCTCCCTCGCCGTCGAAGTGCCGAACGCGCGGATCTGGGCCGTCGAGAACTCGCCGGAGGCCTTCGCCTGGACGACCCGCAACTTCACGGCGGTGAACGCGGCCAATGCGACCCTCGTCTTCGGCGACCTCGCAGACACGGGCATCCTCGCCGAACTCGACGGCACCGTCGCCGTCGTGATCTCGAACCCTCCCTATATACCGGCGGATGCCGTGCCGCGCGACCCCGAGGTGCGTCTCTTCGATCCCGCGCACGCACTCTTCGGCGGGGCGGACGGCCTCGACGTCGTCCGGCACGTCTCGCAGACGGCCCTGCGCCTGCTGCGCCCCGGCGGAGTGCTCGTGATCGAGCACGGCGAACTGCAGGGCGGCGACATCCGTGCCCTGCTGGCCGGCGACGGCTGGCGCGCGACCGCGACCCACCGCGACTACACCACCCGCGACCGGGCGACCACGGCCATCCGCCCTACGCCCTGACCCCCCACTCCCAGCCTTGGGAAACACCCCTGCACTAGAATTGGGCGCAATGACACGCATCTACGACTGCACGGTTGTCTCGGACTACGCAACCGGCATGAGACTGGCACGCTCGGCGATCGCTCGCGGCGCGCTCGTCGTCATCCCCACCGACACGGTCTACGGCCTTGCCGCCGACGCGTTCAGCCCAGAGGCCGTGCAACGCCTGCTCGACGCGAAGGGCCGCGGCCGGCAGTCGCCGCCGCCCGTGCTGATTCCGGGTATCGGCACCCTCGACGCGCTCGCGGTCAATATTCCTCAGCCCGTGCGGGAGCTCGTCGCGGAATTCTGGCCGGGCGGGCTGACTGTGGTGCTCCACGCCCAGCCCTCCCTGGTCTGGGACCTCGGCGACACCCGCGGCACCGTCGCCCTGCGGATGCCGAGCAACCCGATCGCCCTCGACCTCCTCGCCGACACCGGCCCCCTCGCCGTCTCGAGTGCTAATACGAGCGGCCTGCCGTCAGCGGTCGACGCGGCGACCGCCGCCGAGATGCTCGGCGAGAGCGTCGAGGTCTACCTCGACGGGGGAGCGGCCGGCACCGGCTACGAGCCGATCGGCGACCGGGCCGGCGACACCTCCTCGACGATCATCGATGCGACCGGCTTCGACACAAATGGCGGCAAGCTCGTGATCGTGCGGAAGGGCGTGATCTCCCGGGAGGCCCTCGCAGCCGTCGTCGGCGACGCGCTCGCACCGGAAGGCTTCGTCGCCCCCGTTGCCGCGACTCCGCAGGACGAGGTGCCCGCAGCATCCGCCCGCGAAGACGCGACCGGCGATTCGACCGAAACGGATGTCGCGGGCTAGCCATGACCGTATTCGTCCTGCTGGCCATCGTCTCGGCTGTTGTCACGGCCGTCCTCTCCTGGGTCGTGCTCAAGGTCAGCCACCGCTACAAGATCTATCCGAAGATCCGCCTGCGGGACGTGCACACCCGGCCGACCCCCCGGCTGGGCGGGGTCGCCATCTTCTTCGGCGTTGTCGCGGCCTTCGGGGTCGCCTACCTCATCTCGGCCCAGTTCGCGCCGCTCCGGCTGGTCTTCTCCGATCCTGAGCAGATCCTCGCCATCGTCGGCGCCGCCCTGATGATCGTGCTGCTCGGCGTCGCGGACGACCTCTGGGACCTCGACTGGATGACCAAGCTCGCCGGCCAGTTCATCGCGGCAGGGCTCGTCGCCTGGCAGGGCGTCCAGGTGCTCTCCCTCCCGATCGGCGGGCTCACCGTCGGCTCCTCGTGGATGTCGATCCTGATCACCGTCTTCGTGATCGTGCTCGTGATGAACATGATCAACTTCATCGACGGCCTCGACGGCCTCGTCGCCGGGGTCGCCCTCATCGCCAACGGCGTCTTCTTCATCTACAGCTACCTGCTCGTACGGGACACCTCCCCGAGCAACTACTTCAACCTCGCCTCGGTGATCGCCGCGATCCTCGTGGGTGCCTGCATCGGCTTCCTGCCGCTCAACTGGCGTCCCGCCAAGATCTTCATGGGCGACTCCGGCTCCATGCTCGTCGGCCTCCTGATGGCGACCTCGGCGATCGCGATCACCGGCCAGGTCGACCCGACCGCGGTGAACCGGTCCCAGCTCTTCCCAGCGTTCATCCCCATCCTGCTGCCGTTCGCGATCCTGATCATCCCGCTGCTCGATTTCGCACTCGCCGTGTTCCGCCGGGTGCGCGCGGGCAAGTCCCCGTTCAGCGCCGACCGGAAGCACCTGCACCACCGGTTGCTCGACATGGGGCACTCGCACCTGCACGCCGTGCTGATCTTCTACGGCTGGACGGCCGCCGTAGCCGTCGGTTGCCTGCTCTATTTCGTGTTGCCCGTCTACTTCGGCGTGCAGACCTGGTGGGCGACGATCTTCCTGATCTGCGCCCTGGTCGCCTGCACGATCGTGACCCTCGCGCCGCTCAGCCGCTCCAAGAAGATCGAAGCGGCCACCCAGCTCGCCCACCCAGCCACCCTTCCCCACGACATCGTGAAGCTCGATCGCCTCGACGAGGCATCGACGCAAGCCGAGGAGCACGTATGAGCGCCACCCAGCCAGCCGGATCCCTGCAGCCGACGTCCAACCGGGTGTTCCGCAGCATCCTCGTCTACGGCGGCTACCTCGCCGGCGGCATCGCCCTGGTCGGGATGATCGCCGGTGGGCTCGCCGCCGGCGGCATCGGAGTGCTCAGCGCCCTGATCGGCACCGGGATGGCGCTCGTGTTCATGGGGATCACGGCAGGCAGCATCCTGATCGCCAACCGCTTCGCCGGGACCGCAGCGGCCGTCGGCGCGTTCTTCGGAATCGTCCTGGGCGGCTGGCTGCTCAAATTCGTGATCTTCCTCGTGCTCGTCGTGCTGCTCAAGGGGCAGCCCTGGGTGCAGCCTGTCGTGCTGTTCCTGAGTATCATCGCCGGCGTCATCGGATCCCTGATCGTCGACGTGGTGGTCATCCGCAAGAGCCGCGTTCCGTACGTGAGTGATCTGCCCCGCAGCGGAGAACAGAAAAACCGATGAATATTCACCCGCAGGATTCGGCCCGAGGTGGGTTTCTTGGTAGGGTAATGACCGGTTCGCCCCGCAGCGCTGCTTTTGTCGTGCTCGACGTTCCGACCCATTTTTCGTCTTCGCGAGAGCAGAGCTCCCCGCCCCGAACCAGGAGAAAGCGCTGCTAGAAACCGCCGTAAACCTGATGCTCCCGTTGGCTACCGGCGACGGTACCTTCCAAGGTCCATCCATCAATGAGTTCTTCCCCGAGGGCGTCTTCTTCGTTGGGACGCCATTCGAGATCAACCGGATCATGCTCATCCGCTTCATTGCGATGGCCGCCCTGATCCTGCTCTTCTGGCTCGGCACGCGCCGCATGAAGGTCGTACCGACCCGGCTGCAGAGCCTCGTGGAGATGGGCCTCGACTTCGCCAGGGTCAACATCGCGGAAAGCATCCTCGGCAAGAAGGAGGGCAAGCGTTTCCTGCCTCTCCTCACGACGATCTTCTTCCTCGTGCTGTTCATGAACCTCACCGGACCGATCCCGTTCTTCAACATCGCGGGCACGTCGGTGATCGGCGTTCCGCTGCTCCTCGCCGTCATCTCGTACTGCACCTTCATCTACGCCGGCCTCAAGAAGAACCCGGGCAACTTCGTCCGGAACTCGCTCTTCCCGCCCGGCGTGCCGAAGGCGCTCTACATCATCGTGACGCCGATCGAGTTCATCTCGACCTTCCTCGTGCGCCCGGTCACGCTGACCCTGCGACTGCTGATGAACATGATCGTCGGCCACCTGCTGCTGGTGCTGTTCTTCACGGCGACCCAGTTCTTCTTCTTCACGGCCGATGGAGCCTTCAAGCTCTTCGGTGCGGGCACCCTCGTCTTCGGACTCGCGTTCACCCTCTTCGAGGTGCTGATCGCCGTGCTCCAGGCGTATATCTTCGCCCTGCTCACCGCCGTTTACATCCAGCTCGCGGTGGCTGAAGAACACTAACCTCGAACCCGGCACTCGCCGTATTCGTCACAACGGAAGGAAACAAACGTGGACGCAACTACCGTTCTCGCGGCAATCTCAGGAAACATCGCCACTGTCGGTTACGGCCTCGCCGCAATCGGCCCGGCAATCGGCGTGGGTATCGTCGTCGGCAAGACCATCGAGGGCGTTGCTCGTCAGCCCGAACTGGCCGGCCAGCTCCAGGTCCTGATGTACATCGGCATCGCCTTCACCGAGGCGCTCGCGTTCATCGGTATCGCAACGTACTTCATCTTCACGTCCTAATCGTCCTCTTTTTCACCTAGATATGGAGGCATGATGCTTCACGCAGTAATTGCAGCCGCCGCGGAAGAGGCGCACAACCCGCTCCTTCCCGCATGGCCGGACATCATTTGGTCCGCGGTGTGCTTTGTCGTGATTCTGTTCTTCTTCTGGAAGCTCATCCTTCCGAGGATGCAGAAGATGCTCGACGACCGTGCTGAGGCCATCGAGGGCAACATCGCCAAGGCGGATGACGCCCAGCGCAAGGCCGAGGCCGCTCTCGAGCAGTACACGGCCCAGCTCGCCGACGCCCGTGCGGAAGCAGGCAAGATCCGCGATGTAGCCCGTGCGGACGGCCAGAAGATCATCTCCGAACTCAAGGAGCAGGCCGGCGCTGAGGCGGCCCGCATCACCGCGAGTGCCAAGGCCCAGATCGAAGCGGAACGTCAGGCGGCAGTCCTGTCCCTCCGTGCCGAAGTCGGCACCCTGGCCATCGACCTCGCGTCCGGTGTCATCGGCGAAAGCCTGACGGACGACGCGAAGGCGAGTGCCATCGTCGACCGTTTCCTGGCCGACCTTGAGGCCTCGGAGAAAGCAGCTAAGTAATGGGAAGCGCCACCAGGGAAGCTTTGGCCTCAACGAGGGCGGTTCTCGCCGCCCATGGCCGAACGACCGATCTCGCAACGGGCGAAGGCCTGCTCGACTCCGGCCGAGTCATCGGCGACTCTGCGCAGCTGCTGTCTGCCCTGGTCGATCCCGCCGCGGATGCCGCAGCCAAGGCGGCACTCGTTGCCGCCGTGTTCTCCGCGAAACTGACCCCCACGGCACTGGACCTGCTCCAGTCGGTGGCCGCCGCGCGCTGGTCGAGTCACTCCGACCTGCTCGCCGGCATCGAAGAACTGGGGCTGCGGGCCGTTGCGGCCTCTGCCCCGGTCGCGGGTGCCGTGGAAGCGGAATTGTTCGAATTCGGAACGGCCGTCGCGTCGAACGGTGAACTCGAACTGGCACTTGCCTCGAAGCTCGGCGCGGTCAGCGCCAAGGTCGGGCTCATCGATTCCCTGCTCACCGGCAAGGTTTCGGAACAGACCCTCGTGATCGTGCGCCACCTCGTGCAGCAGCCCCGCGGCCGTCGCATCGGTGCACTCCTGCGTTTCTCCGCGACAATCGTCGCGGACGAGGGCGGCACCGCGATTGCGACCGTCTCGACGGCCGAGCTACTGAGTTCCGCACAGCTGGAGCGCCTGCGCACCAGCCTCACGGCACGATACGGACGTACGCTGACGATCAACCAGGTCATCGACCGCTCCCTCGTCGGCGGTGTCCGCGTGCAGATCGGTGACGACGTCATCGACGGCACCATCGCCACCCGCCTCAAGGATTTGCGACTCCAGCTTGCCGGCTGACCTCTGGTCAGACGGAACAGAAAAACCACGAGCGGCAACGCTTCGTTCAAGACAGAACCTGTACAGCCGTACGGGAAAGGGAAGATGATGGCAGAACTAACGATCAGCCCCGATGAGATCCGCGATGCTCTCCAGGACTTCGTCAAGTCCTACGAGCCGAGCAAGACCGCGACCGCGGAGGTCGGCTACGTCACGACAGCCGGCGACGGTATCGCCCACGTCGAGGGCCTGCCCAGCGTGATGGCCAACGAGCTCATCAAGTTCGCCGATGGCACCCTGGGCCTCGCCCAGAACCTCGACGAAGACGAGATCGGTGTTGTCGTGCTCGGCGAGTTCGCCGGCATCGTCGAAGGCATGGAGGTGCATCGCACCGGAGAGGTGCTCTCCGTTCCCGTCGGCGACGGCTACCTCGGTCGCGTCGTGGACCCGCTCGGCGCCCCGATCGACGGCCTCGGCCCGATCGAGAGCGAAGGCCGTCGTGCCCTCGAGCTGCAGGCGCCCGGCGTCATGGACCGCAAGTCCGTGCACGAGCCGATGCAGACCGGCATCAAGGCGATCGACGCGATGATCCCGATCGGCCGCGGACAGCGCCAGCTCATCATCGGTGACCGCCAGACCGGCAAGACCGCCATCGCGATCGACACCATCATCAACCAGAAGGCCAACTGGGCCTCGGGAGACGTGAACAAGCAGGTTCGCTGCATCTACGTCGCCATCGGCCAGAAGGGCTCCACGATCGCCGCCGTCAAGGGCGCGCTCGAGGATGCCGGCGTGATGGAGTACACGACCATCGTCGCCTCCCCGGCGTCCGACCCGGCCGGCTTCAAGTACCTCGCGCCGTACACCGGTTCGGCAATCGGCCAGCACTGGATGTACGCGGGCAAGCACGTCCTCATCATCTTCGACGACCTGTCCAAGCAGGCGGAGGCCTACCGCGCCGTTTCGCTGCTGCTGCGTCGTCCGCCGGGACGCGAAGCGTACCCCGGCGATGTGTTCTACCTGCACTCCCGTCTGCTCGAGCGTTGCGCCAAGCTGTCCGACGCGCTCGGCGCGGGATCGATGACCGGCCTGCCGATCATCGAGACCAAGGCGAACGACGTGTCTGCGTACATCCCGACCAACGTGATCTCGATCACCGACGGCCAGATCTTCCTGCAGTCCGACCTCTTCAACGCCAACCAGCGTCCGGCGGTCGACGTGGGTATCTCGGTCTCGCGCGTCGGTGGCGATGCGCAGGTCAAGTCGATCAAGAAGGTCTCCGGAACGCTCAAGCTCGAACTGGCGCAGTACCGCTCGCTCGAAGCCTTCGCGATGTTCGCATCCGACCTCGACGCCGCCAGCCGTCGCCAGCTCGCCCGCGGCGCCCGCCTGACCGAGCTGCTCAAGCAGCCGCAGTACTCGCCGTATCCGGTCGAGGACCAGGTCGTCTCGATCTGGGCAGGCACGACCGGCAAGTTCGACGAGGTTCCCGTCGAGGACGTGCTCCGTTTCGAGCGTGGCCTCCTCGACCACCTCGGACGCAACACCGAGGTGTTGAAGACGCTGCGCGACACGAACGTGCTGAGCGATGAGACCGTTGAGATCCTCGAGCGTGAGGTCAGCGTCTTCAAGCGCGAATTCCAGACCGGTGAGGGCAAGCCGCTCGCCTCCGTCGGCAAGGAACAGTTCGAAGCGATCACCGCCGACGACGTGAACCAGGAAAAGATTGTCAAGCACCGCCGCTAACCCGCGCGCTGAGACAACCACTATTCACTGAGAAGGAAGCACAGGAGACACATGGGAGCGCAACTTCGGGTCTACCGGCAGAAGATCAAGTCTGCCCAGACGATGAAGAAGATCACTCGGGCCATGGAGTTGATTTCGGCCTCGCGCATTCAGAAGGCGAGGGCGAGGGTTTCGGCCTCGACTCCGTATTCGCAGTCGATCACCCGGGCGGTCTCGGCCGTCGCGACGTATTCCAACGTCGCGCACGTTCTGACCACCGAACCGGAGAAGATCGAGCGCGCCGCGGTCGTCATCTTCACGTCGGACCGAGGCCTCGCGGGAGCATTCAGTTCCCAGGTGCTGCGCGAAGCGGAGTCACTCAGCGAACTGCTGCGCAGCCAGGGCAAGGACGTCGTCTATTTCCTCGTCGGACGCAAGGCCGTCGCCTACTTCGGCTTCCGCCGGCGTGCGTCCGAGCGGGTCTGGACCGGCGGCACCGACCAGCCGCAGTTCGAGATTGCGCGAGAGATCAGCGAGTCGCTGCTCGAGACCTTCCTTCGCGATGCCGAAGACGGTGGCGTCGACGAGATTCACGTGGTGTTCAACCGCTTCGTGAGCATGGTCACCCAGGTGCCCCAGGTCGTCCGACTGCTTCCCCTCGAGGTCGTCGAAGGCGTGGAGGAGCCCGGAGACGGGCAGGTCCTGCCGCTCTACGAATTCGAGCCGGACGTCGAGACGGTCCTGGACGCGCTCCTGCCGGTGTACATCGAGAGTCGCGTGTTCAACGCGATGCTCCAGTCGGCCGCCGCCGAGCACGCAGCACGCCAGAAGGCGATGCAGTCGGCCGCCGACAACGCCGACAAGTTGATCACGACCTTCACCCGGCTGTCCAACAACGCCAGGCAGACCGAGATCACCTCGCAGATTTCCGAGATCGTGGGTGGGGCCGATGCGCTCTCATCCGCCAAGAACTAAACCAGAGAAGAGAGAGCAATGACTGACATCGCAACCGCGCCAGTCCACGCGCCGGCCCCGACCGTTGCCGTCGGCCGGATCGCCCGCGTCACGGGCCCGGTCGTCGACATCGAGTTCGCGCACGACTCGATCCCGGGCATGTACAACGCACTGAAGACCACCATCGTCATCGGTGACGTCTCCACTGAGATCACCCTCGAGGTCGCCCTGCACCTCGGAGACGACCTGATCCGAGCGATCGCGCTGAACCCGACCGACGGCCTCGTCCGCGGCCAGGAGGTCCGGGACACCGGAGCTCCCATCATGGTTCCGGTCGGCGAGGTCACCAAGGGCCGCGTCTTCAACGCCATCGGTGAGGTGCTCAACGCCGAGCCCGGCGAGAAGATCGAGATCACGGAGCGCTGGCCCATCCACCGCAAGCCGCCGCCCTTCGACCAGCTCGAGGCCAAGACCCAGCTGTTCGAGACCGGCATCAAGGTCATCGACCTGCTCACGCCGTACGTCCTCGGCGGCAAGATCGGCCTCTTCGGTGGAGCCGGCGTCGGCAAGACCGTCCTCATCCAGGAAATGATCCAGCGCGTCGCGCAGGACCACGGCGGTGTCTCGGTTTTCGCCGGAGTCGGCGAGCGCACCCGTGAGGGCAACGACCTCATCAAGGAAATGGAAGAGGCCGGAGTCTTCGACAAGACCGCCCTCGTGTTCGGCCAGATGGACGAGCCGCCGGGAACGCGTCTCCGCGTCGCCCTCTCCGCGCTGACCATGGCCGAGTACTTCCGCGACGTCGCCAAGCAGGACGTGTTGCTCTTCATCGACAACATCTTCCGCTTCACCCAGGCCGGCTCCGAGGTGTCGACCCTGCTGGGTCGCATGCCGAGCGCCGTGGGCTACCAGCCGACCCTGGCCGACGAGATGGGCATCCTCCAGGAGCGCATCACCTCGACCCGTGGCCACTCGATCACGTCGCTGCAGGCCATCTACGTGCCCGCTGACGACTACACCGACCCGGCACCGGCGACGACCTTCGCCCACCTCGACGCCACGACCGAGCTGTCCCGCGAGATCGCGTCGAAGGGCCTCTACCCGGCCGTCGACCCGCTCACCTCGACCAGCCGTATCCTCGACCCCCGTTACCTGGGCGTCGACCACTACAACACGGCCGTCCGCGTCAAGGCGATCCTCCAGAAGAACAAGGAACTCCAGGAGATCATCGCGATCCTCGGTGTTGACGAACTCTCCGAGGAAGACAAGGTCACCGTTTCGCGGGCCCGTCGCATCCAGCAGTTCCTCTCGCAGAACACCTACATGGCGAAGAAGTTCACCGGTGTCGAGGGCTCGACGGTTTCGCTCAAGGACACCATCGAATCCTTCACCGCGATCGCCAATGGTGACTTCGACCACGTCGCCGAGCAGGCATTCTTCAACGTCGGTGGCATCTCCGACGTCGAAGAGAAGTGGGCGAAAATCCAGAAGGAGAACGACTAGCCATGGCAGGAGCCCCGCTCACCGTCAGCGTCGTCTCTGCCGACCAGGAAGTCTGGTCCGGCGAGGCGACCATGGTCGTCGCGCGCACCGTCGAAGGCCAGATCGGCATCCTGCCTGGCCACGAGCCGTTGCTCGCCATCCTGGCGAGCGGCGAAGTGCGCCTGACCCTGCCCGGCGGCGAGAAGATCGTCGCGCAGGCGGAGGACGGCTTCCTGTCGGTCGCCAACAACCAGGTCACGATCGTCGCGCGCAAAGCGGGGCTCGTCTAGCCGTGTCGATCTAGCCCGTGCTGCTCCTGCTGCCGCCGTCCGAGACGAAACGCACAGGCGGTACCGGCGAACCGCTCGATCTGAATCACCTCAGGTACCCGTCGCTGAACGCTCAGCGGCGGGTACTCGTGCGTGAGCTGCGCTCACTCGCCCGGCACCCCGAAGCCATGATGGCCGCCCTCAAGCTCGGCCGCACCCAGTCCGGCGAGGTCGCCCACAACCGGGCGCTCACAACCGCCCCGACGACGGCGGCCCTCGACCGGTACACCGGAGTGCTCTACGACGCGCTCGACGCCCCGACCCTGACCCTCGCCGACCGCGACTGGGCCGCGGCCCACGTGCTGGTCCACTCGGCCCTGTTCGGTCCGATCGGCGCCCTCGATCCGATTCCGGCCTACCGGCTGTCGACGACGAGCCGGCTGCCCGGCCTCGTGCTGAAGCAGCACTGGGGCCCGCGCATCGCGGCACTGCTCGCCCAGGAGCCCGGCCTCGTGCTCGACCTCCGCTCCGCGGGCTACGTCGCCCTCGGTGCCGCACCGGCCCGGGTCGGCTCGGTCGTGCTCCGCGTCGTGACGGAGACCCCCGACGGGCAGGTGCGCGCCCTCAACCACTTCAACAAGACCGCGAAGGGCCGGTTCACCCGTGCCCTGATCCGGAGCGCCCCCGAGCTCGCGACCCTCGACGACTTGCTGGACTGGGCTCCCGGCGCCGGCTTCACCCTGCGTGCGGCGGGGCCCGCCTCGCTCGAGCTTCTGGAAGACGCGCCGCTCGCCAGGGCCCTCGCCTGACGAACCCCGGCACCCGGCCGTATGCTGGCAGCGTGTCCACTCCAACGATGAATGTCACCGTAACCGGCGCCGGCGGCCAGATCGGCTACGCGCTGCTCTTCCGGATCGCGTCCGGCCAGATGTTCGGCCCGACGACTCCGGTCAACCTCCGGCTCCTCGAAATCCCGGCCGGGCTCGCCGCCGCGGCGGGGACGGCCCTCGAACTCGAGGACTGCGCCTTCCCACTGTTGCGGGACGTGATGGTGACGGATGACCCCACGCGCGCCTTCGACGGGGTGAACGTCGCCCTCCTCGTGGGCTCCCGTCCGCGCGGCATCGGCGAGGAACGCGTTGCGCTTCTCGAGGGGAACGGCCGCATCTTCGGGCCGCACGGCACCGCCATCAACGCGGGGGCGGCATCCGACGTTCGCGTGCTCGTCGTGGGCAACCCGGCCAACACGAACGCGCTCGTCGCCGCCGCGTTCGCACCGGACATTCCCGCCGAGCGCTTCACCGCGCTGACCCGGCTCGACCACAACCGCGGCGTCGCCCAGCTCGCGGTGCGGCTCGGGGTGCACGTCTCCGAGATCGACGGCCTCGCCATCTGGGGCAACCACTCGGCGACGCAGTATCCGGACGTCTTCCACGCGACGGCCGCTGGGCGACCGGTTCGCGAGCTCGTCGACGAGGACTGGCTCGCCGGAACCTTCATTCCGCGGGTCGAGAAGCGCGGCTACGAGATCATCACCGCGCGCGGCGCCTCCTCGGCGGGGTCGGCAGCCGAGGCGACGATCGACCACGTCTACGACTGGGTGCACGGCACCGGCGCGCGCTGGACATCCGCCGCAATCGTCTCCGACGGCTCATACGGGGTGCCGGAGGGCCTGGTCTGCTCCTTCCCGGTGCGGTCGGTCGACGGCCAGTGGCAGATCGTGCAGGGCCTCGAACTGAACGCCTTCTCCCGGACCCGGATCGACGCATCCGTTGCCGAACTCATCGAGGAACGCGACCACGTGCGCGCCCTCGGCCTTCTTCCCGCCGCCCGCTGACCGCCTCTTCACTCCCGGCCAGGGTTACCTTTCCGGTCGAAAGTGCCAGATGCGTCGGTCACTCTCGACCGGAAAAGGAACTCTCGCTCGGTCAGGGGGCGCGGTGGCAGCCGGCGATGTGGTCGTCGACGAGGCCCGCGGACTGCATCAGCGCGTACATCGTCGTCGGGCCGACGAAACGGTAGCCGCGGGTGCGGAGATCCTTGCTGAGCGCCGTCGAATCCGGGGTGATCGCCGGGACGTCTCCGAGTTCCCGCGGCCGGATGGCGCGGGCGGGCGGAGCGAAGCTCCAGATCAGGTCGCTGAGACTCTCGCCGAGGTTCTGGGTGACCCTGGCATTGCCGATCGCGGCCTCGATCTTGCCGCGGTGCCGGATGATGGCGGCGTTGTCGAGGAGCCGTTCGACGTCGGCCGCGGTCATGGCCGCGACCCTGTCGACGTCGAAGCCGTGGAACGCCGCACGGAACGCCGGTCGACGACGAAGGATCGTGATCCAGGAGAGCCCGGCCTGGAACCCCTCGAGGCAGAGCTTCTCGAAGAGCCGCTCATCGTCGCGGAGGGGGCGACCCCACTCCTCGTCGTGGTACCGGCGGTACTCGGGGTCGCCGTTCGCCCACGCGCAGCGTACGACTCCGTCGTCACCGGTGCGGAGGGCGCTCGGGGGCACCGCCGGGAGTGCCGTCGCACCGCCCCTGGGTGCCGGGTCGGTCACGAACGGTACTCGATGCCCTCGTGGCCGAGCAACCACTCCTTGGTCGGGATGCCGCTGCCGCCGCTGTAGCCGGTGATGCGGCCGTTGCTCGCGAGCACGCGGTGGCAGCCGATCAGGATCGGCAGCGGGTTCGCGCCGACGGCCCCGCCGATCGCTCGCCCGGAGCCCGGCCGGTCGATGGAGAGGCCGAGTTCGCCGTAACTCGTGACCGTTCCGAAGTCGAGCTCGTCGAGGCGCGCCCAGACCGCACGCTGGAATGCGGTGCCGCCGGCGAGGTGCATCGGAACGTCGAAACGGGTGCGGGTGCCCGCGAAGTACTCGGTGAGCTGTTTCGCGGCTTCTTCGAGCACGGGGGAGGGGTACTCCGGCTGGGTTTCGAGCGGCAGGTGCCCGTCGCGCTCGATGGCGAGCGTGAGGACGCCGACGTCGTCGCCGGTGAGTTCCAGCCGGCCGATGGGGCTGGGGAGACGGATCAAGGCGGTCGGGATGCTGTCCATGGTTCGACTGTAGTCGGCGTCCGCGCGCGCCTCTGGCGGGTTTCGGACCTGGGGAAAACCCGGCGCGAGCCGCGTCTGGTGGGGAGGCGCGGCATCCGTGCCCGGGCGGGAGGCCTCGGCTCAGGGGATCAGGATCACCTTGCCGAGGGCGCTGCGCGACTCCGCGAGCCGCATCGCGGCCGCGGCCTCGACGAGCGGGAACCGTGCGGCGATCTGCGGGGTGACGATGCCGCGCGCGACGAGGTCGAGGACCGCGGTGAGGTCCTCCCTGTGGTGCCTGCGATAGGCGGCCGGCGTGACCCGGTGCCCGGCCCAGAAGTCGTAGAACAGGGCGCGGTGGCCGCCCGGCAGGGTGTTCCAGAGGGTGAGCCGGGCGAGCAGCCCGATGAAGAGCGGCAGGAGGGACCCGGTGTCCTTGAGGGCCGAGGCGATGCCGTACGAGACCAGGGTGCCTCCGCGAGCAAGCAGGCTCTTCGAGATCCGGGCGCTCGCGAGGCCGAGGTGGTCGAAGGCGGCGTGGACACCGCTGGGGGCGAGCTCGCGGACGCGGGCGGCGAGGTCCGGGTCGGAGTAGTCGACCGGCTCGACCCCGAGGCCGCGGAGGGCCTCATGGTGCCGGGGAGCGGCCGTTCCGATCACCCGGATTCCCGCGTGGCGGGCGAGCTGCACGAGAATCGTGCCGACTCCGCCGCTCGCCCCGTGCACGAGGATGGTCTGGCCGCTCTCGACACGCGCCTTCCGGTGCAGCATCTGCCAGGCGGTGATCCCGTTGACGATGACAGACTCGATGATCGCCGGATCGAGCCCGGCTGGCACCGGCACGAGGTCGGCGGCGGGCACGAGCGCTTCGCTCGCCCAGCCGCCGGTCTTGGTCGCTGCGGCGACACGCCCGCCGATGAGAGCGGAATCGACGCCCGGGCCGACGGCCTCGACGACGCCGACGAGGTCGTAGCCGGGAACGAACGGGAACGCGGGCTGGCCGGGGTAGCGCCCGCGACGCATCGACTGTTCGGCGAACGAGATGCCGCTCGCCTCGACGCGCACCCGGGCCTGGCCGCGGGACGGTGCCGGCAGCATCCGTCGCCGGATCTGGAAGCCGTCCGGTTCGACCACGCCGGGCATCACGATCTCGGTGGTGAGCGTGGGGGAGGCGTTCGGTGTAGCGGTGGCCGTCGCGGGTGTCGTTGCGGGGCGGATGTTGTTGGTCATGGTGTTCTCCTGGTGTCGGTGTCGGTGTCGTGTCGGAAACGGGAAGTGGGTGACTGATCACTCACTGATGGCGAGAATGAACGATGCGAGAGTGACGAATGCTGGGTCGGGCTGCGGGGCCCGGTGAGGGGGAGCGCGTCAGGGGTGGCGGATGCCGGCCGTGAGCAGGCGCGCCCACTCGGACGGTATCTCGTCGAGTCCGGTGGTGACGATGAGGTGGCAGAGCTGGCCATAGGCGACGAAGCGCTGCACCGCTTCGTCCGATGCCCCCGAGCGTGAGCGGACCAGGGTCGTGATCGATTCGATGCCCCGCCGGAGCGCCGCACCGATCTCGGGAACGCTGGCGGCGGACTGCGCGTGCACCTGGAGCATCAGGAGCGACCTGTCGGCGATGAGGTCGGCGTATGCGCCGCCCATCGCGGAGAGGATGCCGTCGGGGCTCCGGTCGACGCCGGTGTCCGCCCCGCGGGAAAGGGCGGCCCCCGCACGATCGAAGCATTCGTCCAGTGCGGCGACGAAGAGCGCCTCCTTGTTCGGGAACAGTTTGGAGACGTAGGCGGGGGAGATCCTGGCGTGTTCGGCGATCGCCGCGATCGGCGTGCCGAGGTACCCGGTCCGCGCGAACACCTCGATCGCGCTGTCGATCACGATCGATCGGCGCGCTTCGGCGGTGGACAGGCGAACGGTGGGGGCTGGCATGTGAGTGACTGTACACTCACTCTCAGGGAGAGTGCAAGCAGTTTCCGGAAGCCGACGGCTGTTCACGAGAAATTCGCCGGGCATCCGCTTGTGAGTGAGCGCTCACTCATCTAAGCTGGGGGGATGTCAGCCAAGCCGCCCCGTGCCAAGCCGCTGCCGGTCGAGGACCGGAGGGCGATGCTCATCGAAGCGACCCTTCCGTTGCTGCTCGAGCACGGGAACGCCGTCACGACCCGGCAGATCGCCGACAGGGCCGGTATTGCGGAGGGCACCATTTTCCGGGCCTTCGACAGCAAGGACGACCTGATCGATGCCGTCGTCGCCCGGCAGGTCGACCCCGAACCGTTCCGGCGCCGGCTGCGCGGCATCGACACCACCCTGCCCCTCGAGCAACGCATCACCGCGATCGTCGCCCTGATGCGGGACCGGTTCACGACGGTGTTCAGCCTGATGTCCGTGATCGGCCACCGCGGCCCGCACCCCGGCGACGACTCCCGACGGGAATTCGTCGAGATCATCGCGCGGATCCTCGCGCCGGACCTCGACCGGCTCACGGTGTCCGCCGAGCGTGCGGCCCAGGTCATCCGGATGCTGACCCTGGCCGCGTCGGTCCCTCACGTCCGTAACGGGCCCGAGTTCGACGACGCCGAGATCGCCGCCCTGATCCTGCACGGGATCGACGGATCCCCCGCGCCCGGCCCGACGGCGCCCGGCTCACCACTCGTCGACACCACCCTTCCGGCCCCCGCGCCGGCCACAGACTCCACCCTGATCCCCGCTTTGCCCTAGGAGAACCGATGCTCTGGAAATTACTCGTGAAGTACTTACGGCCATACTGGCGGCTGTTGACGGCGGTGGTGGTGTTCCAGCTCGCGCAGTCGATCGCTTCGCTGTACCTGCCGACGCTCAACGCCGACATCATCGACCAGGGCGTCGCCACCGGTGACACCGGCTACATCCTCCGCACCGGCGGGCTGATGCTGCTGATCACCCTGGCGCAGATCATCTGTTCGATCATCGCCGTCTACTTCGGCGCGAAGTCGGCCATGGCCCTGGGCCGCGACCTGCGCGGCGCGGTCTTCACCCGGGTCGGTGAGTTCTCCGAGCAGGAGGTGACCAGGTTCGGCGCCGCGTCGCTGATCACCCGCTCCACGAACGACGTGCAGCAGGTGCAGATGCTCGTGCTGATGACCTCGACCCTGATGGTCTCCGCCCCGATCCTTTCCATCGGCGGCGTGATCATGGCCATTCGCCAGGACGTGCAGCTGTCCTGGCTGATCGCCGTGAGCGTTCCGGTCCTCCTCATCGCCGTCGGGCTCATCATCGTCCGGATGATTCCCCTGTTCCGCACGATGCAGGTCAAGATCGACACCGTCAACCGGGTCCTCCGGGAACAGCTCACCGGCATCCGGGTCATTCGCGCCTTCGTGCGCGAGGACCGGGAGACGGCCCGCTTCGCGGTCGCCAACGAGGACGTCACCGACGTTGCACTTCGCGCCGGCCGCCTGATGGCGCTGATGTTCCCGATCGTGATGCTCGTGCTGAACGTGTCGAGCGTCGCCGTGATCTGGTTCGGCGCCTTCCGGATCCAGGACGGCTCGATGCAGGTCGGTACCCTGATCGCGTTCCTCAGCTACCTGATGCAGATCCTGATGGCCGTCATGATGGCGACCTTCATGGCCGTGATGATCCCGAGGGCGACCGTCTCCGCCGACCGCATCGGCGAGGTGCTCGCCACCCCGTCGAGCGTGCGCCCGCCACAGAACCCGGTCAACGCCACCGTCGGCCACGGCGAGCTCGAACTGCTCGACGTGGGCTTCGAATACCCCGGCGCCGCGCAGCCCGTGCTCAGCAACGTGAGCTTCCTCGCCCGTTCCGGCGAGACGACCGCGATCATCGGCAGCACCGGATCCGGAAAGACCACCCTGATCAACCTGATCCCGCGGCTCTTCGACGCGACGAGCGGCACCGTGCTCGTCGACGGCGTCGGTGTGCGCGAGCTCAACCCCGACCTGCTCTGGGGTCACATCGGCCTCGTGCCGCAGAAGCCCTACCTGTTCTCCGGCACCGTGCGCAGCAACCTGCTCTACGGCAAGCCCGACGCGACCGACGCCGAACTCTGGCAGGCGCTCACGATCGCGCAGGCGAAGGACTTCGTCGAGGAGATGCCAGAAGGCCTCGACGCGCCCATCTCCCAGGGCGGCACCAACGTCTCCGGCGGGCAGCGGCAACGGCTCGCGATCGCGCGGGCCCTGGTCAAACGGCCGGAGATCTACATCTTCGACGACTCCTTCTCCGCGCTCGACCTCGCAACGGATGCCCGGCTCCGGGCGGCGCTCAAGGTCGGCACCGACGGGGCCACGATGATCATCGTCGCCCAGCGGGTGTCGACGATCATCGACGCCGACCAGATCCTCGTTCTCGAAGACGGCCGGATCGTCGGACGGGGCACCCACGAGGAGCTCCTCGACACCAACACGACCTACCAGGAAATCGTGTCTTCACAGCTCACAGCGGAGGAAGCAGCATGAGCGAGTCAACCGAACGCCCCGCGGCGGCAGCACCGACCCGCGGGCCAGGCGGACGCGGTCCCGGCGGCGGCCACGGCCCGATGGGCGGAATGAGCATGCCCGTGGAGAAGGCCATGAATTTCGGCCCCTCCGCCAAGCGCCTGATGGGCAAGCTCCGGCCGGAACGGCTCTGGCTCCTGGTCGTCGTCGTGCTCGCCGTGATCAGCGTCACCTTCTCCGTGATCGGCCCGCGCCTCCTCGGCCAGGGCACCAACCTGATCTTCGCGGGCATCGTCTCGAAGGCGCTCCCGGCCGGGGTCACCCAGGACCAGGTCATCGCGGGCCTCCGCGCCTCCGGCGACACCGGCAAGGCCGACCTGTTGAGCGGCATGACCCTGACCCCGGGCCTCGGCATCGACTTCGCCGCGCTCTCCACTGTTCTGCTCTGGGCGATGATCCTCTACGTGCTGTCCTCGGCGTTCAGCTGGATCCAGGCCTACGTGCTCAACGGCGTCGTACAGCGCACGGTGTTCCGCCTCCGCGCGGAGATCGAAGCGAAGATCAACCGGCTTCCGCTCAAGTACTTCGACACCGTTCAGCGCGGCGAGCTGCTCAGCCGCGTGACCAACGACGTCGACAACGTTTCGCAGAGCCTGCAGCAGTCGATGAGCCAGATCGTCACGTCTTTGCTGACCGTGGTCGGCGTCATCGTGATGATGTTCCTGCTCTCGCCGCTCCTGGCCCTGATCGCCCTCGTCACGATCCCGCTCACCCTCGTGACGACGATGCTGATCGCGAAGCGCTCGCAGAAGCTCTTCGTCGGCCAGTGGACCAACACCGGCGAGCTCAACGGCCAGATCGAGGAGACCTTCACCGGCCACGCCCTCGTCAAGGTGTTCGGACGCCAGAAGGAGGTCGAGGAGCGCTTCGCGGCCAAGAACGAGGAACTCTACGTCGCGAGCTTCGGCGCCCAGTTCATCAGCGGCCTGATCATGCCAGCGATGACGTTCATCGGCAATCTCGTCTACGTCGGCATCGCCGTCGTCGGCGGGCTGCAGGTCGCCTCCGGCGCCATGCAGCTCGGTGACGTGCAGGCCTTCATCCAGTACTCGCGCCAGTTCACCCAGCCGCTCGCGCAGCTCGGGTCGATGGCCAACCTGCTGCAGTCCGGCGTCGCATCCGCTGAGCGCGTCTTCAGCCTGCTCGACGCCGAAGAGCAGAGCGCAGACCCCGAGCCCGCTGAGAGCCCGACGGACAACCACGGCCGGCTCACCTTCGAGGACGTGTCGTTCAGCTACTCGGCAGACCAGCCGCTCATCGAGCACATCAACCTCGTCGCGGAACCGGGCCAGACGGTCGCGATCGTCGGTCCGACCGGGGCGGGCAAGACGACCCTGGTCAACCTGATGATGCGCTTCTACGAGCTGGACTCCGGCCGGATCACCCTCGACGGCATCGACATCGCGAAGATGACCAGGGACGACCTGCGCGGCAGGATGGGCATGGTCCTGCAGGACACCTGGCTGTTCGGCGGCACGATCCGGGAGAACATCGCCTACGGCCGTCCGGACGCTTCGGAGGAGGACATCCAGGCCGCCGCGCGCGCCACCTACGTCGACCGGTTCGTGCACTCGCTGCCGGACGGCTACGACACGGTGCTCGACGACGAGGGCGGCAACGTCAGCGCCGGTGAGAAGCAGTTGCTGACGATCGCACGGGCGTTCCTCGCGAAGCCGAGCGTGCTGATCCTCGACGAGGCGACGAGCTCCGTCGACACCCGCACCGAGGTGCTCGTGCAGAAGGCGATGAGCGCGCTCCGCGCCGACCGCACGAGCTTCGTGATCGCGCACCGGCTCTCCACGATCCGCGACGCCGACCTCATCCTCGTGATGGAGTCCGGCCGGATCGTCGAGCTCGGCACGCACGAGGAACTGCTGCTCGCCGGGGGCGCGTACTTCGCCCTCTACAACTCCCAGTTCGCCGCTCCCGTCACCGACGAGGTCTAGGCAGATGCCCGAAGGACGGTTTCCCCGGTCGGTCTACGGACACGGCCGGGAACCGGACCCCCGGTTCAGCCTCGCCAACGAGCGCACCTTCCTCGCCTGGATCCGCACCTCGCTCGCCCTCCTCGCGGTCGGCGTCGCCCTCGAGGTGCTCGAGCTGCCGATCCGGGGGGACTTCCGGGTCGCCTCGGCCGTCGTCTTCCTGGTGCTCGGGCTGCTGGCTCCCGTGCACGCGTGGCTGAACTGGAGCCGGATCGAACGCGCCCTCCGCGAGGACCGGCCACTGCCGGCCCCAGCGCTGTCCGGTGTTCTCGCCGTCGGAATCGTCGTGGGCGGGCTGCTGATCTTCGCGGGCTTGTTTCTGTGAAGCGATGCAGTCCCGTGAAGCGGCGCAGTCCTCTGAAGGGGCGCAGCCCTCTGACGGGGCGCAGTCTCGTGAACAGCGGTCAGTTCCGGTGAGCGGATGCCGGCGGGCGGAGTCGTGACGGAGGTACCGGAGGGCGCCGAGCATCCGTTCGATCCCGGACTGCAACCCGAACGGACCCTGCTGGCGTGGCAGCGCACGGTGCTCGCGCTCGCCGTCGCCGTGGCGGCCGGGGTGCGGTTCGCGGCACCGCTCGTGGGGGTCGTGGCCGTGTTCTTCGGCGCGGCCGGGCTCGCGCTCGCCCTTGCCGCGTACATCGGCGTGCGCTACCGCTACCGGCGGGTGCACGCCGAGTTGCGGGACTCCGCAACGCTCGCCTCCCGTGGTGCGTGGCCGTTCGCGGCGCTCGCCGCCGCGACCTGTGCGCTCGGCCTGCTCGCCGTGCTGTGCGTCGTGGGACGGGTCGTCACGGCGTGACGAACGCCGGGGGTTTCTTCGCCGGTGCTGTTATCGCGCGCCGGCCTCGATCTCGCGGGCGCAGTCGATGCAGAGTTCCGCGGCAGGACGGGCCTCGAGCCGTTCGCGGCTGATCAGCTCACCGCGGCGCACGCACAGGCCATAGGTGCCCTCGTGGATCCTGGCGAGCGCACGGTCGATCGCTGCGGACTTCGCGACGAGTTCACTGTGCACGCCCGACATCCGGGACCACTCCATCGTGAGCGTCGGGCCGTCGGGGTCGTGCTCGTCGTCGTCGGTTCCGCTGTTGCGGGCGTCGAGCACCCCGGAGAGGGTCTCGTCCATGCGGCCCTTGGCCAGGAAGGCGTCGTGGCGTTCTTCGAGGAGAAGACGCTCGAAGCGACGGAGTTCTGCGGCGGTGAAGTTGGCGTGGGTGCGCATGGTTGGTCCTTTCGCGCTGAGGCCACCCGTGGAACGGGCAGCCAGAATGTTCTGACGAGAATACGCCCGGCATTCCGGGCTGTCTCGGGGCTTGCGCATTGGTGCACAACGTGCTCGAACCGGCGCCGGGGGAGGGCGGATGGAGTGGCCGATGGAGTGGCGGGGGGAACCGCGACCCCTATGCGATCGTGACGCTGACCTCGTCGAGACCCGTCGCACCGTCGGGGATGACGTCTTGCCTGATATCCGTCTGGACGAGGCCGGCGGCATCCGTCGCCCGGACCCGAAGGGTGTGTGCACCGGCCGTCGCAGGCCAGGACCAGGTCCACTGGCGCCAGGTGTCGGCCGAGATCGCCGTGGCGAGGGTCGCCTCGGCCCAGGCGCCGCCGTCGACCTGCACTTCCACCCTGCGGATGCCGGTGTGCTGGGCCCACGCGACACCCGCGACGGTCACGGTGCCCGCTCCGGCCCTGGCGCCCGAGCGCGGCACGTCGATCCGGGAGGACACCTTGACCGGGCCCCGCTCGGACCAGCCGCGGTCCGTCCAGTACGCGGTGTGCTGGTCGAACCGGGTGACGTTGAGTTCGACGACCCATTTCGTGGCCGAGACGTAGCCGTAGAGGCCGGGCACGACCATCCGCACCGGGTAGCCGTGTTCGAGCGGGAGCGGGACGCCGTTCATGCCGACCGCGAGGATCGCGTTGCGGCCCGTGTCGGTGAGGACCTCGAGCGGGGTGCTCGCGGTCCAGCCGTCCTGGCTGCGGGAGAGCACCATGTCGGCGCCCGCGGTCGGCACGGCACGGGAGAGCAGGTTCCTGATCGGGTATCCGAGCCACGTCGCGTTGCCGATCAGGTCGCCGCCGACCGGGTTCGAAACGCACATCAGCGTTGTCGTGCTCTCTTCGAGGGGCAGGGCGAGCAGGTCGGCGAAGCTCAGTTCGACCTCGTTCTCGACCATTCCGGTGACCTTGAGCCTCCACGTGCTCGGGTCGATCCTGGGCACCTGGAGTGCGGTGTCGATCCGGTAGAAGTCCGCATTGGCGGTGATGAGCGGCGAGATGCCGTCAACGGCGACGGATGCCGCTGGCGGGATCGCGGGCGCCGTGACGGACGGCGCTGGCAGGGTGAAGAGCGCGCGGGCGGCATCCGCTGCCCGGGTACCGGCGGACACGACCTGGCCGATCACGAGGGCGACCGCGCCGACGGCAGCACTCGCGCCCGTGTAGGCGAGGAAGCGGCGACGGTCGACGTCAGCGCCGCCCGGTGCGGTGTGCGCGGGCGCGGGAGCCGTCTCGGCGCGGAGCCGGGTGATCAGCACGGTCAGGAGCACGGCCGCGACGACCATGGCGACGACGGAGGGAAGGGCGTCGAGGGTCGAAGCGCTCGACCTGCTGAGCACCGCGAACACGGCGAGTCCGCCCGCCGCGACCGTGAGCACGCGCCCGACCGGCGGGCGCAGGAGTTCGAGCACCCCGGCGGCCGCGGCGAGCACCGCTGCGCCGAGGGCGAGGGTCACGATCAGCACGGCCTTGTCGTTCGTGCCGAAGAGGGAGATGACGAGTTCCTTGACCCAGCCGGGCACGAGGTCGATCACGAGGGCGCCGACGGCGAGGACCGGACTGCCGGCCGGCGCGAGCAGCGCAGCGGCCAGTTCGGCGGCGCCGAGACCGGCGAGGGCGGCCGCGATCCCGGCGAGGGCCGCGAGCACGGTGGGCCTGCGGGTCCACGTCCGGCGCGCGCGGGAACCAGGGGAGGGCGTGCGCGCGTCTGGGCCGGTCATCCGTTCAGCCTAAGGCGGCCGCACCGGGGCGCGCCCGCGCATTCCTTACGATTCGCTGGTTTTTTCGCCAGAGTCTCCAGCCGTCGCTTGCCCGTCCTCCGCCCCCTCCGCAGGCAACGGCCAGCGCGATAGGGCAGGATCGAAGGATCATGGCAACTCTGAGCGCCCTCCCGTCCGTCACCGATCCCGACGCCCTGTTCGCGGCATTCGAAGAGTGGGCGACGGACCAGGGCCTCTCGCTGTACCCCGCCCAGGAGGAGGCGCTCATCGAGATCGTCTCGGGGGCGAACCTGATCCTGAGCACGCCGACCGGAACCGGGAAGTCCCTCGTCGCGGTCGGAGCGCACTTCGCCGCGCTCTCCGCGGGCAAGCGCAGTTTCTACACCGCGCCGATCAAGGCGCTCGTGAGCGAGAAGTTCTTCTCCCTCGTCGAGATCTTCGGCGCGGAGAACGTCGGGATGATGACGGGGGACTCCTCGGTCAACTCGGACGCCCCGATCATCTGCTGCACGGCCGAGATCCTCGCGAACCTCGCCCTCCGCAGCGGCGAGGACACCCAGGTCGACCAGGTCGTCATGGACGAATTCCACTTCTACGGCGACCCCGACCGCGGCTGGGCCTGGCAGGTGCCGCTTCTCCTGCTGCCCCGGGTGCAGTTCATCCTGATGAGCGCGACCCTCGGGGACGTGACCGAGATCGCCGACGACCTCGCCCGCCGCACCAGCCGGCCGGTCGCGGTCGTCACGGGCGTCGAACGCCCGGTCCCGCTCAACTACTACTACGAGACCACGCCGGTGCACGAGACCGTCGAGGACCTGCTCAAGACCGGCCAGGCGCCCGTCTACATCGTGCACTTCTCCCAGGCCGCCGCCCTCGAACGCGCGCAGGCGCTCTCGAGCGTCAAGGTCGCCACCAAGGAGCAGAAGGAGGCGATCGCCGAACTGATCGGCGAGTTCCGCTTCACGACGAGCTTCGGCAAGACCCTCTCGCGGCTGATCCGGATGGGCATCGGCGTGCACCACGCCGGCATGCTGCCGAAGTACCGCCGACTCGTCGAGCAGCTCGCCCAGCGAGGCCTGCTCCGGGTGATCTGCGGCACCGACACCCTCGGAGTCGGCATCAACGTGCCGATCCGCACGGTGCTCTTCACCGCCCTGACCAAGTACGACGGCGTCAAGATGCGCCAGCTCAACGCCCGCGAGTTCCACCAGATCGCCGGGCGCGCCGGCCGGGCCGGGTACGACACCGCGGGAACCGTCGTGATCCAGGCCCCCGACCACGAGACCGAGAACCTCAAGGCGATCGAGAAGGCCGGGGACGACCCCAAGAAGAAGCGCAAGATCATCCGCAAGAAGGCGCCGGAGGGCTTCGTGTCCTGGGGCGAGCCGTCGTTCCAGCGCCTCGTCAGCGCCGAGCCGGAGACACTGCACTCGAGCATGCAGATGACCGCCGCGATGCTGATCAACGTGATCGGCCGCGGCGGCGACGCCTTCGCGCACGTCTACGAGCTCGTGTTCGACAACCACGAGCCGTGGAAGCGCCAGCTCGCGCACGCCCGCCGTGCCCTCGGCATCTACAAGACGCTGCGCGCGGCCGGGATCGTCGAGCAGAGCGCGAGCGGGGACATCCGCCTGACCGTCGACCTGCAGCCGAACTTCGCTCTCAACCAGCCGCTCTCGCCGTTCGCGCTCGCCGCGTTCGACCTGCTCGACCCGGAGTCGCCGACCTACGCGCTCGACATGATGTCGATCGTCGAGGCGACCCTCGACGACCCGCGTCCGGTGCTGATGGGCCAGCAGTTCGCGGCCCGCGGCGAAGCCGTCAACGCGATGAAGCGCGAGGGCATCGAATACGACGAGCGGATGGCGCTGCTCGAGGAGATCACCTGGCCGAAGCCCCTCGAGGAGCTGCTGACCTACACCTTCACGACCTACAAGGAGTCGCAGCCCTGGATCGCGGACTTCGAGCTCAGCCCCAAGACGGTCGTGCGCGACATGTACGAACGGGCGATGTCGTTCGGTGAGTTCATCGCGTTCTACAAGCTCGCTCGCTCAGAGGGCGTCGTGCTGCGCTACCTGTCCGACGCCTACCGGGCCGCCCGGCAGACCATCCCGGACGAGGCCAAGACAGAGGACCTGCTCGACCTGATCGAGTGGCTCGGCGAACTCGTGCGCCAGGTCGACTCGAGCCTCCTCGACGAGTGGGAGGAGCTCATCCACCCCGACCTCGAAGCGCACGAGCAGGGCGCCGTGTCCATGCTGCCGCCGCCCCCGCGCCGGCTCACCACGAACGTGCGCGCCTTCCGGATCCTCGTGCGCAACGAGCTGTTCCGGCGCGTTCAGCTCGCGGCGCTCGAGAACTACGACGCGCTCGGCGAACTCGACCGCGAGCACGGCTTCACGGCGGATGCCTGGGGAGACGCCATGGACGGATACTTCGCCGAACACGACGAGGTCCTCACCGGCGCCAACGCGCGCGGGTCCGGCATGCTGATCCTCGACGAGGGCGCAACCATCTGGACCGTGCGGCAGATCCTCGACGACCCGGAGGGCGATCACGACTGGGGGATCAGCGCGACGATCGACCTCGCCGAATCGGACGACCTCGGCGCAGCGCACGTCCGGGTCACGGCGGTCAATCGGCTCTAAGGTCGGCCCGTGCCTGGTGCAGACCGTACCTGGTGCAGACCGTACCTGGTGCAAACCGTACCTGGTGCTTGGTCGAGCGCGGTGGCGGCGGGCGGCGGGTGCCCCGCGGAGTAGCGTGGAAGCATGAGTGCAGCCGACAACATCGCCCGTCCGATCCGATCCGCCGTGATCGGCTTCGGCCTCTCCGGGAGGGTGTTCCACAGCCCGTTCCTCGCCGCGAACCCAGAATTCTCCCTCGACGCGATCGTCACGGGCGACCCCGTGCGGCGCCAGCAGGCTGCAGAGACCTATCCGGGTGTGCGCCTGATGCACACCGTCGACGAGCTCCTCGCCGCCGCGGACGACCTCGACCTCGTCGTGATCGGCTCCCCGCCGGGCAGCCACGTCGCACTCGCCCATGCCGCGCTCGACGCGGGCCTCGCCGTCGTCATCGACAAGCCGTTCGCTCCCACGAGCATCGCAGGCCAGGGGCTCATCGAGAAGGCCAAACGCCTCGGCCTGCTGCTCACCGTGTTCCAGAACCGGCGCTGGGACGGTGACTTCCTGACCCTGAAGGCGCTCATCAACGAGGGCGCCCTCGGCGAGGTGCGGCACTTCGAGTCGCGGTTCGAGTTCTGGCGCCCGACACCGTCGGCCAAGGCCTGGAAGGCGAGCGCCGGCATCCGTGAGGGCGGCGGGATTCTCTTCGACCTCGGCGCGCACCTGATCGACCAGGCCCTGCAGCTCTTCGGGCCGGTCGATGACATCTACGCAGAGATCGCGACCCGCGTGCCCGGCGGGAACGCCGACGACGACACCTTCGTGTCGCTGCACCACGGTTCCGGGGTGCGATCGCACCTGTGGATGAACGGGACCGCCGCCCAGGTCGGGCCGCGTTTCCACGTGCTCGGCTCTGAATCGGGGTACACGAAGTGGGGCCTCGACGGCCAGGAGGCCACCCTCGCCGCCGGTGCTCTTCCGACGGATGCCGGTTTCGGTATCGAGCACGAGTCGGCATGGGGCATGCTCGGGCTCGACGGCGCCCAGCACGCGGTGCCCACCGAACCCGGCGACTACGCGGCCTTCTACCGGGGACTCGCCGACGCGCTGCTGCGCGGTGCGCCCGCTCCCGTCGACCCGGAGGACTCGCTGCGCGTGGTCGGGATCATCGAGCGAATCTTCCGCCAGACCCGCTAGCGGCATCCGCTCGCCGGGCGGTCGAACGTCGACGTCGAGCGCTGGTGTTGCGCCGCTCCGCGCGTGGTCGACCACGCGCGCACCGGCGGAACACCCGCGCTCGGTGCGGTGGATGCCCGCTTAAAGCAAGCGACCGGCCCCGGCCGGACCGGGCAACCGTGTGCTCGCCCGCGCATCACGTTCTTCCGGTCCGACCGATGCCGGTCGGCTTCAGCGCCCCAACACGTTGGGACTGGTTGTACTCTCGTTCACCGAGATGAACGAGCAGTGTGGATTGACTGAACGAGAGGTGCCGTTTCCCGGCCTCCCGGCGACCGGGTATCGGCGCCGGTTCCACCCTGCCGGACGAAGCTGCCGGGCAGGCGCGTGCGGGGTGTGGATATCGTGTCGATCCGCGGGGAATCTGATGCGCGTGCGCCGGGAATGGCGTGTGACTAGCGCTTCGTTGTCCAGTCGAGGTTGATGACGTCGTTGATGTAGATGTCCTCGCCGAGGCCGGGCACCGACGGATTCATCCGGAGGAGCTGTTGCACGGGCACGTCGAAACGCTGCGCGATCGCGAAGAAGTCGTCGCCCTCGACGACCGTGTAGGTCTGGAGTGCGCCGGCGCCGTTTGACGCGGCGGATCCCTCGGCGCCCGCTGTCGCTCCCAGATCGGTCGCGGGCCCCTCCGGAATCGGCGCGACGGGGATTGCAGCGGCGTTCGGGGTTGTCGTGGGTGCCGATCCCTTCGGCGGGTTGGGGATGAGCGGCACCTCCACGGGCGTCGGGGTGGGCGTGGGCGTCGGCGTCGGCGTGGGAGTCGGTGTCTGGGTGACGACGACGGTGGCCGTGACGACCGCAGGCGCCGGAGCCGCCGCGCACCCGGACAGGCCGAGAACGAGGACCCCGGAGACCAGGATCGCGGTGGATGGGCCCGCGGCCCGGAATGAGTGCTGGGACGACCGAATACGCATGAGACCCCCGGAATGCCGTGAACGTGATGAATGCGGCGCGACAGGGGAACGAAAGGGCTGCGCCCGACATCCGTATCGCGTGTGCCTGCCCAGTTTAGGCTGGTCGGGTCAACATTCGATCACGTTGACGGCGAGACCGCCCTCGCTCGTTTCCTTGTACTTCGTCATCATGTCGAGGCCGGTCTGGCGCATGGTCTCGATGACGGTGTCGAGGGAGACGAGGTGGGTGCCGTCGCCGTGCAGGGCGAGGCGGGCAGCGGAGACCGCCGTCGACGACGCGATCGCGTTGCGCTCGATGCACGGCACCTGCACGAGGCCTCCGACGGGGTCGCAGGTGAGACCGAGGTGGTGCTCCATCGCGATCTCGGCGGCGTTCTCGACCTGGCGCGGGGTGCCGCCGAGCACCGCGCAGAGCGCGCCGGAGGCCATCGCGCACGCTGATCCGACCTCGGCCTGGCAGCCGCCTTCCGCGCCGGATATGGAGGCGTTGGCCTTCACGAGGGATCCGATCGCGGCCGCCGTGAGCAGGTAGCGGCGGATGCCCTCGGCGTTCGCCCCAGGGACGAACCGCAGGTAGTAGTGCCCGACGGCCGGGATGATTCCCGCCGCACCGTTGGTCGGGGCCGTGACGACGCGGCCTCCGGAGGCGTTCTCCTCGTTGACCGCGAGGGCGAAGGCGTGCAGCCACTCGGTCGAGGTGTCTCGCTCGCGCAGGGGCAGCAGCTCATATTCCTCGAGCTGCATGCGAATGGCGGCGGCACGGCGCTTGACCTTGAGGCCCCCGGGAAGGGTGCCGGCCGTGGCCAATCCGGCCTCGACGCAGACGTGCATCGCGTCCCAGATCGCGTCGAGCCCGGCGTCGAGGGCTTCGGCCCCGTGGATGGACTCCTCGTTCTCGCGGGCGATCGCGGCGATGTCGACCCCGCGGGCATCGCAGAGTGCGAGCAGCTCGGCGCTCGAGTCGTAGTCCATCGGCCGGGGAGAGGTCGTCGGCGGAACCATGGGGTCGCCCTCGCGCCGGATGAAGCCGCCTCCGATCGAGTACCAGGTCTCCTCGAACAGGGGGAGGGCATCCGTCGCCGACCACGCTTGCAGGGTGAGCGCGTTGGGGTGGCCGGGCAGCCTGGTGCGCGCTTCGAAGCGGATGTCGCCGCGCTCGACCGCTATCGTGTGGCGGCCGTCGAGGAGCAGCGTTGCGCCCTCGTCCAGGTCGGCCCACGATCCGTGGACGGCGGCAGGGTCGCAGGTCTCCGGGTGCAAGCCGGTGAGGCCGGCGAGGACGGCGTCGGGAGTGCCGTGGCCGAGGCCCGTCGAGCCGAGCGATCCGTAGAGCGAGCAGCTCACCCGGGTGACCTCGCCGAGCCGGCCGCGTTCGGTGAGGTGGGCGGCGAAGGCGCGGGCGGCCCGCATCGGGCCGACCGTGTGGGAGCTGGAGGGGCCGATCCCGATGGAGAACAGATCGAGGGCCGAGACATACGCGGACATCCGTCCATCGTATGCGCGTCGGCCGCCCGCGTCCGGGGGCGCGCGGTCGCCCTGTCCGGGTGTCGGCTCGCCCGGCCGGTGCTGAGGTGTCGCAGATCGACGTTCCCTGGGCCGGGGAACGTCGATCTGCGACACCTCAGCCGGTCTGTGACGCCGCGCGACTCGCGGGCTGGGCCGGTGCCCGCGCAGGCTGGCAGGATGGGCGCATGAGCCTCGGATCAGTTGTGCACACCGCCGCCGTCGAGCGTGTCGACACCGTCGTGATCGGCGGCGGGGCCATGGGGTCGGCGACGGCGTGGCAGCTCGCGCGGCGCGGACACCCCGTGCTCCTCCTCGAGCGCTTCGAGCCGGGCCACAAGAACGGCGCCTCGCACGGCGCATCGCGCAACTTCAACACCGCGTACGCCGATCCCACCTACGTCGGCATGCTCGCGGAGGCCGTGCGGCTCTGGCGCGAGCTCGAGGACGAGTCGGGGGCCGCGGTCTTCGACCAGGTCGGCGTGGTCAACCATGGGCCGAACCCGGCGTTCGACGCCGTCGCGGATGCGCTCCGCTCAGCGGGGCTCGGAGCCGAGTTCCTCACTCCGGAGGCGGCGGGGGAGCGTTGGCCGGGCATCCGCTTCGACGGCCGGGTGCTGCACAACCCCGACGCCGGGCGCATCAACGCGGATGCTGCGGTGGCGGCACTGCAGGCGGCCGCGGCCGCAGCAGGGGCCGAGGTTCGGAACGGTGTGCGGGTGCTGCGGGTCGACGTGATCGGGGACGACCGGGTGCGCGTGACGACGGCGACCGGCGTCATCGAAGCGCGACACGTCGTCGTCACGGTCGGCGCGTGGACCTCCGGCCTGCTCACCGGGGTGCTCGCGGTGCCGCGGCTTCGGGTGACCCAGGAGCAGCCGGCGCACTTCGCCCAGCGCGACGCGGCGGCCCAGGACTGGCCCGGCTTCAACCACGCCCGCGACACCACGGACCCGCGGTACGGTTACTGGTACTCCCCGGTCTACGGCATGCGCACCCCGGGAGAGGGGATCAAGGCCGGCTGGCACGGTGTCGGTCCGGTCACCGATCCGGACCGACGCAGCTTCCTGCCCGAGCCCGTGCAGCTCGCGGCCCTGCAGCGCTACGTGCGCGAGTGGTTGCCGGGTGCCGACGCCGACGTCCTCGAGCCGGTCAGCTGCACATACACGACCACGGCAGACGAGGACTTCGTGCTCGACAGGGTCGGACCGGTCACCGTCGGCGCGGGCTTCAGCGGGCACGGGTTCAAGTTCACGCCGACGGTCGGGCGGATCCTCGCGGATCTGGCCACGGATGCTGCAGCCGCGCCGCCCCGCTTCGCCCTGTCCCGCACGCCCAACGCTGGCCCCGGCGGCTGGCTCGCCCGCGGCTGATCCGCGCGGCGCCACGCGCGCCCCTGCCCGACCAGCCCGCGCG
>NZ_SOFR01000041.1:0-21413 GCF_004402735.1 Cryobacterium sp. MDB1-18-1
CCCAAAACGTTAAACGAACGCTCAAAGGCGACAACGGTCGAGCCATCGACAACACCCCACGGAACTCAGGGTGTTGCTCTCACCACCTGAACTCGCCGCCCATGAGTTTCAAGACACATGGGATACAGGACACTCTGTGTGTAGGACACAGTCACAGCATCCCGTCAGAATCTACTTCTCGGGGCACCGGGGCGAGAGGCCCGAACGACGTGCGAGCAATACGGTAGCTCCCCAGCATCGGATCGTTCACCAGCTCCAACCCAGAGCGGGCACAAATCTGCATCAACCGGAGAAGGAATCGTCGATGACGGCCTGAGCCGCTGTAGCTGCGTCCTTGAACCGGTCCTCACGAATGGCAGTGACCGGCGTGTCATATCCAAGCCACGGGTTCGCGCCAATAAACCAAGCACGGGCGACATGCTCACCTTCAGCCTCAGCCAGCATCGTCCACTGCTCGTAAGCGAATTGAAGGCGCCGCATTGCCTCGTTCTTCGGCGCGGGACCATCGGCCTTCGCCCACCGATACGAGAGCTTCGCGTCTTTACTCCCGGCCAGAGAGGCAACTAGAGTCCCGCCTAACGACCCATTCAACCGGCGAGTGATCTCCGGAATATCAAGCTTGATCATCCGCGTGTGAGCAGACGTGACGCGCGTGGTAATAGCCATGTAATCCTTCAATCGCCGGTGCTACCGGAAAAACCCGCATAACCACTTCAATACCACCAGTATTACACTAAATTCTGAGTTCTGACCGAACGGGTGTCACCGGGATCGGTGCGGCGGCCACCTGGCAATCTGCGTCCGGAGTGAACTCACTACCCGGCAGCAAATGAGCGAGCAGCGGCCAGCACGCGAGGGCCGACTTCATCCGGATTGCCCTCACGAATGAGCCGCGCCGGCGCCGTGTCCTCGAGCTGCGGGTTCATCCCCTGAAACCACGCCTGGACCACTCGCGGCTGGTCCCGCTCAGTGAGCAAGCCGGCGACCTGGTAGGCGAGCCTCAAACGGCGAATCGCCTCGGCTGGCGGTTTGCGTGTGCCCTCGGCCCACTGCCGTACGGCCCGGGTTTCAGTCACAGACCCCAGGTAGGCAACCAGTTGGGCGCCCAAGAGCTCGCGCAGCTGGCCGACAAGTTCAGCGATGTCCGAACGGATGGAGAGCTCGTATGCCCGCAGTCCGGGAGTGGTTAGTGACATGTAATTAGCCTAGCGTTTCGTCCAACCAAATGCCATCCTTACACCATGCGAAATCCCACCTCGAATGACCGATGAGTCTCGTTCTCACTTCGCCATCGCTACGCCATGAATATCCTTATTCATAGAAGTACCTGGCGGCAGACGCTCAGCGATGGCCCTCGCGAATCGAATTGCACCCTCTTCAGCGAATGGCAAGCTAAGGGATGGTTCGCACAGTTCCAGTTCGAGTACCAGTGGAGCCCCTTGATTATCACGAATGAGGTCGATCCGACCGTAAAGCAAGGGGGCCTCAAGCCCCAGGTGCGCCGCTGTTGCCTCCAGCGCGGCCGAAGCTACCTGTCGCTCATCATCGCTCGCGTCACGTGATTGGCGGGTGTCCTGAGTGGGGGCGATTGTTCTCCCATCGGGTAAGAGCAAGGCGCTCTTACGGATGGCATGACTGTACTGGCCGTCAAAGTAAATCGAGTCCGTTTCCCCAATTTCATCTATTGAATCGAAGTATGGCTGAATCAGTGCTTCACAGCCTCCCGCTAGGAGTCCTGACAAGTGTTCAACGGCTTGATTCTCCTGATCGATCGCGAAACGCCGAACGTCTTTTGAATAGGCGCCGACGGAAGGTTTCACAACGAACTCGTGCGCGGTTGGGTGCTCGGCCAGAAACACCCGAAGGGCGGACCCCGGTTCTTCAGAAGGATGCACAAATGAGCTAGGAACGACTGGAATGCCCCACGCTTGTAGATCCAGCAGGTACCGCTTATTCAGGCTCCATCGGATAGCAGCCAGCGGGTTCAGGAGTCTGGTATCCCTGCTTACCTGTGCGCACCAGGTAAGAAATTCAGGAAGTTTTTCTACATACGTCCAGGGTGAGCGCAAGACTGTAAGCGCATAGCGCGACCAGTCAACGTCCGGGTCATCCCAAAAGCAGACATCTGCACTGATACCGGTAGACCGACAAGCACTGAGCAGCGGGGACATGTCGTAATCGATTGGCAGGCTAGCTGCGTCGCTCACGAAGGCGATTTTTTCCATGGTAGATAGTCCTTTCATCGACCGGCGGTTCATTCGAACGAAGCGGCACTGGTACTTGCGGTCAGCTATCTGTCACCAAGGAAGCATCTTGCCCATGTGGGTAAAGCTGCCGGTCGGCCCGTCGTTGGCTAATAGAGCCATCTCGACGCTTGTGCGAGCTCCGGTGCTGACGTCGAAGTCGCCATCGCCGTCATTCAGATCCGTTTTGGTGTATCCAGGGTGGACTGCATTGACCTTGATGTTGGTTTCGCGCAACTCAAATGCGAGATGAACGGTCCAGGAATTTATTGCGCTCTTTGAGGCGCTGTACGCCGGCAACGATTTGAAGGTCGGGCTGAAGGCATACGAGTTCGGATCTGTGTGAGTCTGCACTGATCCCAGCAGGCTTGATACGTTGACGATACGGCCTGCCTTGGACTTGAGTATCAATGGCAGGAAGGCCTGAGTTACCTCGACGACGCCAAAAAGGTTCGTTTCGAACGTTTCGCGCCATTGATCCAATGGCTGCTCGGAAGGTTGCTTGCCATACTTCTCGACCCTAATCGCCGCATTGTTGACAAGGATGTCCAAGGTGCCGTACTCCCGTGCGACCTCTGCTGCTGCTTCCTGAATGCTCGCTGTATCGGTCACGTCGAGCAAACAGGGCGCGACGTCGAGACCTGCTGCCTGGAGAGTCTCCGCCGCCGTGACAATAGCCTGCGGGTTCCTTCCGCTAAGCAGGACGCTCACACCGCTGATCGCGAGTTGCCGTGCAATTTCAAACCCGATCCCTCGATTAGCTCCGGTAACAAGAGCTCGTGATGGTGTTGCGTTAGTCAAGAGAGCCTCCCGCTCGTCGATTCGAAAAGAGTGGTGCCGCGTCCCGAAGTTGCGGCAGCAGCGACGACAGAAAACGGGCGATCGGCGGGCCGAACCGACGCAAGTCGATGAGGAAGGCGTCATGTCCCTCCTCCGATTCCATCGCGAGGAATGTCACATCTGTACCTCCGGTTCGTAGTCCCTCGGCAATCTGATCCTGTTGATGCAACGGAAACAGAAGATCGGATCTCACCCCAATCACCATGGCCCGTTCTAGGTGCATACCGGCCAAGGTCCCCATGTCGCCGAGATCGAACCTGTCGATGGAGCGACTCAGGTAAAGGTAGCTATTGGGGTCGAAGGTTCGGGCAAAACGGCGCGCGTGATAGTCCAGATACATTTCAACGGGTAGTTCTGGGGCAAAGTGCGGACTGCTTGAGCCCCACTCCCCGGCTTTATCCCGGCCGAACCGACCATCCCATTCCAATGCCGAGCGGTACGAGATAAGACCAAGCTTGCGGGCGGTGATCATGCCGTTTTCCGGATACTGCTCCTGGTTGTACTGCCCCCGACGCCAGTACGCGTCGGTTTGTATTGCTTCCCGCTGTACAGACCGAATTGCACTTGCAAATGGCGTTGAATGCACTGCTCCCGAGATGTTGATGTGGTTTCGGACCAGCTCGGGATGACGGGTGATCAGCGCAAGCGAGGCCATGCCCCCCATGGATGCTCCGATGACGCACTCTACGTGGGGTATGCCGAGTGCGCGGACTGCGGATGCGGCGGCGTCGGCAATGTCCTCGATGGACAGTTCAGGGAACGATAATCGGTAGGATTCCCCCGTTCTCGGGTCGACAGAAGCCGGGCCGGTCGACCCCTTACAGCTTCCCAGAGCGTTAATACAGATGACATGCCACTCGTCCGTGTCCACCGGCCGACCGGGCCCAATCATGCCCTCCCACCATCCGACTGTGGGGTCGTCTTCATGGGAGGCGGCGTGGGCGCTGGGCGAAAGACCTGTCAGGATCAGGATCACGTTGTTCCTGGTTTCGTTCAGGTTCCCGTAGGACTCGTAAGCGATCCGGGAGCCATTCAAGACCCCACCGCGTTTCATGGGGAATCCGTCCGGTAGAGCCACGAAACGGGTTGCTGACGAAATAAACTCAGGCACGTTCTGCCCCCTTGCCGCGGCAAGGGATCAACAAAAACCGGCCCCGACGGGCGTAGGCCTCACACTCCGACACTTAGGCATGAATCTCCTCCATAGCGCTACTCTCGACCGTCGGCTCTAGCGAATCCAACCAGGCATCATCCGAGCCCTCTTCTACACCTTCGAACCAAAACGTGGACAGGTATCGTTCGCCGGTATCGGGCAACATGGCGAGGAACACGGAGCCTTCAGGCGCATCCTCAGCGATGCGCAGCGCAGTGGCCAACGTCGCCCCAGAGGAGATGCCGGCAAAGATGCCTTCTTCTGCGGCCAAGCGGCGCGCGGTATCGCGGGCAACGATCTCATCGATCGTGGTGAGCTCGTCGATGACGGTCTGATCTAGGACAGTCGGCACGAAGTTGGGCGCCAGCCCCTGGATGCGATGAACGTTCCACGGCTTCCCAGAAAGAAGGGCTGCATTCGCCGGTTCGGTCGCGATGATTTTCACGGCAGGGCGAGCGACTTTGAGCATCTGCCCCACTCCGGTAAGGGTACCGCTGGTGCCGAATCCAGTCACGAAATAATCCAGCCTCTTCCCGGCAAAATCGCTGAGGATCTCAGCGGCTGTCGTTTCTCGGTGAAATGCCGGATTGGCGGGGTTGTCGAACTGTCGTGGACGGAACCAGCCGTGCTTCTCGGCGAGTTCGTCTGCTATTTGATTGCCGCCGCTGCTTCCCAGAGATCCAGGAAAAAGGATGACCTTGCCACCGTAGGCACGGATGAGCTTCCTACGTTCTACCGAGTAGGTATCGCCCATCACTGCTACAAATTTGTAGCCCCGCGCGGCCGCGACCATCGATAATGCGATACCGACGTTGCCGGATGTGCACTCGATCATAGTGTCACCTGGCTTGAGTAGGCCTCGCGCTTCTGCGTCCAGCACAACAGCGAGAGCAAGTCGATCCTTTACCGATCCGCCCGGGTTGAATGACTCGGCCTTGACGTAAACGGTTGTGTGGTCGGGACCCATCCGATGCAGTTTGATGATCGGCGTACGGCCTATGGTGTCGAGAATACTGTCATGCAAAGGCACTAGGTGGTGCTCCATTCTGGGTATCGTGCATTCAGTTTTAAGACAGCTGACGCTACCGCTCCGCTCGAGGCCTCATATCGAGGCCAAAATGTACGAGTGATTGGGGCTGCCCTGCGGCCATCTCCCCTTTCGCGCTCCCTGCCTGGCATCAAAGTGTCTTATTTCCCTCGGACAGCGCAAACACTCCTCGCAGAACTGGATTGACGATGTCCAGGATCGTCTCAACCGCGAGATTGTCTGTTGCGTCCACTCCGGTGACGTTGAATTCAGCCATTTCGATTCCGATGAATTGCTCTGGCTGAATAGCTTGCAGAATCTCTCGCAGCTGTGTTGGTAAGAGGCCTCCCGGAACTGTGTAGTCTGCGGGTACGTGGCCTGGCTCCAACACGTCCCAGTCAATGTGGACCCACACTCTGGCACCGTTGACGGCCTTCACTACTTCGGCCGCTGTGGCATGTTCTGGCGGGATAACTCGCACACCGGCTAGATTCAGCGCTTCCTTTTCTGCTGCGTCGATATCACGGCTGCCGACAAGGATAGCGTTCTCAGACTGTAGGCCCGAACCGTGGCCGCTATCCCAAAACCCACACGCACCAGAGAGCACCATGCCTCCGAGATATCCAGTGTCTGTAGTCTCTGGCGTGTTGAAGTCGCCGTGGCCGTCGATATAGAGCACTACGGCGTCTGGGTGTTCTTGAGCCACTACAGGCAGGGAAGCAAGGCTGGCTGAGCAGGTATTGGCCGAGATGACGGGGAAGTTGCCGTCTCGGATACTTGACCGGAGTGCTTCTCCTAGTGCCAAGAGCGTTGCTTGAGCCTGCGGCAAGCTAATGCTCCAGTCGTCCTTTGCCGGCAGGGACGGCTCGCCAATGTACCTTCCTTTGAGGCCATACTGTTCTTCAAATGCCTTGGCGGTTAGCGCTGCACCGCCAATCATTCCGCTTGCTCGATCTGCCACGCGGCCCTGACTAACAATCAAATCAATCATAGATTTTGGTACCTGTCTCTGCGTTGAATACGGATGATCCCGGTGCTCGTTCTTGAACTCGCGCACGGGCCTTTATTGACCATTGAATTTGAAAGGGCACTCCGGAATACTTTGCGAGTTGTCGTCTGCCAATCCATACTGCTGCCATTCAAGAGCGCCTTCTCCGTACGAGCCCAGCTGATCTGAGTGAGGTATGGCGTCGTACTTGTCAATGCGCTGGCGGATATTCGCGCGCGATTTGCGCCCTCGCGGGGTGTCTCCCGCGACGATGTCAAAGCGTTCTCGCGGGTTTATGACAAGAATAAAGTGCCTGCCCAAGTTCCGGCTAGGTCTTTCGACGTGAGCAGCATTGCTCATGTTGCAGAACAGGGGCATTCCATCGAAGCACATTGACCAGTTTGTTGAGTCAGGGCTGACGTCTATTCCCTCGGGCCAGGGCATCGGATCAACGTCATGGAGTGCTTGCAGAATGCGCCAGCCATGCGCCTGGTATTCAGCGACGGTGCCGGCTTGCACTGCGGTCAACGAGAATGCCACGATGAGCGGATACGCCGTATCGATTCGGCCATCCCACGCTCTCGAGAGTTCTACATACCTTTGAAGTCCATCCGCTAGGTATTGGATGCCGTCGTCGTCTAGGCGGTCAACGAAGATGAACTTTACGAGCTTCTTTTTGTAAGCATTTCTTGAAAAGATGCAGGGAAATCCTGGATCGCTAAGTCGCTGCTCGAGGTCATCGAGGACGTCGCGATGCCACGGCTCATGCCGTTGACCGACCTCCGATTGTGAAACTAGATTTAGCGCGCCTACCTCAACAGGGGTATGAATGATTGCTCTCCAAGGATTCGTCTTCGCTGGCCGTATGGACAGTTGTCGCGCCGACGTACGAGCGCGGCAACCGGTGAAGTTGAGTCTGGTTAGCCTCTCAATTCGAGGCTGACTGGCGATGCCATTTGGCTATCCGTCTTGGAAATTTTTGTGATCCGAGACCGCACCGCGATTGCGGCGCACAAGATTACGGCGACACCGCCCAGCACAGTGGCCCAAGTTAGTTGCTCGCGCAGAATTAACGCGGCCCAGCAGATTGTCATGACGGGTTGAGCTAGTTGTACTTGGCTAACCTGTGCCATCGGACCAATGGCAAGCCCTCGGTACCAGGCGAAGAAGCCGAGGAACATACTGACCACAGCTAGGTAGCCAAAAGCAGCCCATTCAGCTGGGCTTCCGGATGGCGCATCGTCAACGATAGAGAAAACTGTTAGTCCTGCCATTAGAGGCGACGAAAGTAAGAGGGCCCAGGACACGGTTTGCCACGCACCAAGTTCACGCGCGAGAAGGCCGCCCTCGGCATAACCGACCGCTGCAGCGATAACTGCGCCGAACAGCAGAAGGTCTGACTGGTGCAACTCGTTCAGCCCGCCACCCTGTATGGCTGCGAATATCACTGCGGCGATCGCGCCAATGGTCGCCATGACCCAAAAAGACAAGGGTGGGCGTTCGTGTGTACGAATGACGACCATCACAGCGGTTGCGGCGGGGAGAAGAGCGATCACCACTGCGCCGTGACTCGCCGGAGCAGTAGTGAGTGCGAAGGACGTTAATAGAGGAAAACCGACGACGACGCCGCCCGCCACCAGAGCGAGGCGTGCCCACTGAATTCCTTGGGGCATGCGCTGCTTTGTTAACATAATTGCCGCCGCCGCTAAGAGTGCGGCAATGACAGCGCGGGCCGATCCGATGAATAGCGGGGACATCCCGCCGCTCTCCACTGCTATGCGAGTGAATGGGACGGTGAACGAGAACGCGACGACCCCAAGCAATCCCCACCATAATCCATCTCGGCGAGGGGATAGCAGTGGTCTCTTTGGATGGATAGCGCTACTATCATGACTCATGACCGATAATAGCAGTGCATCGCGCATCGTTGACGGAATTGGGATATTTATTGCTTCAGCAGCGCCAGGGGCACAACTCCCATCGACTAGAGCCTTGGTTTCGCAGTACGGCGCAAGCCCAGTAACGGTGCAGAAAGCCTTGCGTACGCTCATGGCTCGGGGCCTCATCGAGAGCCGACCGGGTGCTGGTACCTTCGTCCGGGCGCAGCGCGTTGCAAAGCCCAACGACTACGGCTGGCAGACGGCCGCGCTCGGAGCACCGCGGAGCAACCTGCCCGCCCTGTCCTCCGCAATGCGGACGGTTCCCGAGGATGTGATTCCCCTGCACTCTGGATATCCAGACCCCGAATTGCTGCCTGATCGATTGGTCCGTGCAGCATTTGTTCGGGCGGCGCGCAGGGATGCTGCAGTTACCCGCTCGCCTGCCGCAGGCATGCCCGAACTCCAAGCGTGGTTCGCGACAGAATTGGGATCATTCGCACCGTCCGGTGTCACACGTCCGGCGTCGACCGACGTGATTATTCTTCCCGGAAGCCAAAGTGGACTAAGCACGGCCTTCCGCGCCCTTGTCGATCGGGGCCGCCCCTTGCTGATGGAATCACCTACATACTGGGGAGCGATTCTGGCAGCGGCACAGGCCGGCGTACAGGTTGTACCTATACCGAGCGGTGCCCACGGCCCGGATCCGGAAGATTTAGCGCGCGCGTTCGAACAGACCGGAGCACGAGCCTTCTATGCTCAACCAACCTTCGCTAACCCCACAGGAGCCCAATGGTCACCAGACCGGGCAGACAAAATACTGGAAATCGTTCGCCGTTACGGCGCTTTCATGATCGAGGATGACTGGGCCCACGATTTCGGGATCACGACTGAGCCCACGCCTATAGCCGCACGTGACGACAGCGGCCACGTTGTGTACCTTCGCTCCCTAACTAAGAGCGTGTCACCCGCGGTGCGCATCGCAGGAATCATTGCCCGCGGTCCTGCACGTGAGCGGCTGCTAGCTGATGTTCATGCCGAATCTATGTATGTAAGTGGGATCCTCCAAGCCGTTGCACTTGATGTCGTTACTCAACCAGCTTGGCGGACTCACCTACGCAACCTACGTCACCAGCTGGCCGCTCGGCGTGACCTTCTCGTGGACGCATTACACGACTTTGCCCCTATCGCTCATCTGGAGGCGGTGCCAAAGGGTGGACTGAACCTCTGGGTGCGCCTGCCGGATACCACGGACTTGCCCACGTTCGTGCGGGACTGTGAAAGCAGCGGTGTACGTGTCGCCCCTGGCAACGAGTGGTTCCCCGCCGAGCAAACCGGCGCGTACATTCGGCTTAACTTCTCTGGTCCGAATGCTGCCACTTTCACGGAGGGCGCCCAACTAATTGGGCAAACGCTCGAAAAACATCGAAGATTTTGAGCGGTCGGCTGTCGTCTTCCAAACCGCCTGCACAATGGGCCGCGCATTGTCGGGGTTGTGCAGCCGAGTGTTGAGCGGTGGTTCGAGGGTCGACAGCCTGCCACTGATTTTCTTGCTGCGGCGCAAGCGACGGGTATCGTTCTGCCCTAGCGCGAAACGCGTCCGGTCGCCGATGGGGTATCGGCCACGCTCACTGAGGTATCCCGGATTCGACCGGCACTGAAGAAGGTCCTCTGCCACGTCAGCAGCTCACACGCTAACGACGCCCAAGGTGCCTGCGATCCAGCGCCCCACCGTGCTTGTCGCGAAATGCTTACTTGCGTCTTCTAACAATCGAGGCCTGTCACGGCTCAGCTCTCGCTTCACGTTGCCGAGGGACACGTCACAATATTCATTTCGGGAGAAGTTCTCGTCGTAGTAGACGTAGCCGCCCAATCGATCGAGGAACTGACTGTTTTCGTGGGAAATCACTCGTAGATCGTGAGTTGCACGAATCAGATCCTGTGAGGTTTCTGCGGCGCGGACGGAGTCTGCAATCACCGTCCATACATAGTCGCTTCGTGTCGGCGGTTCCAGGGCCATCGCCACAAACGCGTTTGCGATGTCGATCCGAAACTCCTCGTCAGTAACAAAGTCGTCACGGTACCGGCTGACCATTTCGAGCAGCACAGGATTGTTCGAATCGTGCGAGATCCACTCAAGTGCGCAGCTGTCGATTGAGCTGCGTAGACCAAGCCGCAGCTCCCATCGTGCGATGGCTTCGAGCCAGCGTGCTCGTGGCTCCGTGAGGTGGTCTGGAATCCTCGGCGGTGGAGGTTCTTTGCCGGTGGGCGGTTCAAGATTTCTAGTCATCCTCTTGGAAGCTCCTTCGACTACGTCTGGTGGGTACCGACGAACTCAAACAGCTGATCTGGTGGCGAAGTGTCGTCAGTCACCGGCACCTCGAGCCACCACTAAATCGCTACGCTCGCCTCCAGTTCATTCCGGATTGCACTCAATTCGCCGGCCACATCGAGGGACTTGCGCATAGTGCCCCGTGCAACCCGAATGGGCAGAACATCGATCACCAGGGCGGAGCCTGCGTCGCCAGTGATCTGAAATCTCACTCCTGGCCACCAGCCGCCCCTGGTCGTGCTTATCCGCGCCGGTTCAACCCCAGCGACGCGCGCAACGTCCACCCGTGCCGCCAACCATGCGTTGGCCCCGGCGTAGATCCACAGCGAACCCCGGTCCACGACGACGGTGACGTAGGCACCATTCAACGACCGGATGCGACGGCCACCATTTTCAGATGCCAAGCGGCGCAGCGTCATGACCGCAGGGGTATCGGCCATGAACTGATGGAGAGCAACGTTCGGATGCGCCTGCGCCACGATTATTGCGCGCTGACCCGTCCGACGGGCGATGATCCAGAACGCCAACGCGGTAACAGCCGGAATACCGAAGATGATCAGCCCCAACGGCGCCGCAGATAGAACACTGGATTCGTCCCCTCTGAGCACGGTCCACCACACCACACACAGGGCCAGTGATAAGGCGGCCAGACCGCCGAAAACGCGCAGGAGCATGATGCGACTTTAGCGCGCACCGGGAATGGCAAACGCTGCAGAATACGCCCCTGACGGCGCTCAGCGAATTTCCCCAGTCCTGCTCATCGAAGCTCCCCAGGTCGCGAGGTTAGGTTAGCGGAAGTTTGTGCCCGTTGTCACGCGGCGGAGCTCGTTGGATTGGGCGGTGTGGTTGCGGAGCCGGTAGGAGCCGCCGTCGAGGGTGACGACGACGGATCGGTGCAGGAGCCGGTCGAGCATCGCGGCGGCGACGGTGGTGTCGCCGAGGATCTCGCCCCAGGCGCCGACGGGCCGGTTCGTGGTGATCACGATCGACGTTTTCAGGTAGCGCTGGTTGATGACCTGGAACAGTGCCGACGCGGCCTCGGCGGGCAGCGGAAGGTAGCCCAGCTCGTCAACTTATGCAGATGTCTGCATAAGTCGACTTATGCCGACTCCGTGATTATGCCGATGTTGTCGTGGTGACGGTCGAATCGTCCAGTGTTTCATTGGGTCCTAACGCCCGGCGGCTGCTGGGATGTCGGCATAATCACAGTCCTTCCAGGAACGCGAGGAGTCTGTCGGCGGGGTGATATCGGCCGGCCTTCGATTCCACCGGAGTGGTTTTCGCGAGAGCGCGTTCCTTGATCGTCATGTCCGCGTGGATGTAGGGATCGGTGGATCGAGTATCGGCGTGGCCCAGCCAGAGCGCGATGACCGTGGTGTCCACTCCCGCGTGCAGCAATGTCATGGCCGTGGTGTGCCGCAGCGCGTGCGGGGAGAGCTTCTTCGAACCCAACGTCCCGCAGGCGATGGCCGCTCTCGCATGGTGGGCGGTCAACCGGTGTTCGATCGCGTCGCGGCTGAGGCGCCGACCGGTGCGGGTGCAGAACAGCGGAGCGGTGGGAACACCTGCTCGTTCAGTCAGCCAATGTCGAATAACTGTCGCTGTCGCCGTGGTGAGGGGGATGGCCCTTTCCTTGCGTCCTTTTCCCTGACATCGGACGTTCGCGCCGGTGCCGGTGCTGACATCGGCGCAGTTCAGGTCGGTCAGCTCCGAAACGCGAAGTCCGGTCTGGATGCAGAGCATCAGCCAGGCGTGGTCGCGGCGGCCTTCCCAACTGTTGAGATCCGGAGCGGCCAGCAGGGCATCGACCTCATGGGCGGTGAGGTAGGACACGGTGGCTTTGTCGAACCTTTTCGGCGGAATCGCCAGGACCCGGGCGATGATGTCGGCGTGCTCGGGGTGCTGCAGTGCGGCGTAGCGGAACAAGGATCGCAGCGCGCCCAGGCGGGCGTTTCGTGTGCGGGCGCTGTTTTGCCGGTCCGTTTGCAGATGATCCAGGAACTCGCTGATGGTGGTGTGATCCAGATCTGTCCAGTCCAGTCGCGACGGAGCCTTCCCAGTTCTCTCCTGAAGGTAGGTGAAGAGCAGCCGCAGCGTGTCACGATAGGCGGCGATGGTGTGGCTGCTGGCCTGACGCTGCTTGGCGAGGCGGTCGGTGAAGAACATCTGCACCGTCGCCGTGATCACGGTCACGAGGTCACCTGCCCATTGCCGGGTTCGAGGTGGCCGGCGGCCAGCGCGAGCAGCTCGGGGGCGGCGGAGAGATACCAGTAGGTGAACCGGGGCTCGCGATGCCCGAGGTAGGTGGACAGGTATGGCAGGCGGGCATGGACGTCGGCGCCGCTGCGATACCAGTTGACCAAAGTGGTGATCGCGAAGGTGTGGCGCAGCGCGTGGAGGTGGGGCCCGCGGGCGGCTCCGACGCCGATCCCGGCGTCAGAACACAGGTCATGGAAGATGGTTTGGACAACGGGATAGAGCAACCGTTTTCCTGTGACCGTGACGAAGAAGCTCGTGGTGATTGGTGTCGGAAGGCGCTTGTCCCGCTGGGCTGCGTAGGCGCGAAGCGCAGCAACGGTGCTGGGTTGCAGGGGAACGTTGCGGGTTTTGGCGAACTTCGATTCCCGGATCAGGACGACTCCTCCGGTGAGGTCGATATCGGCGCCGTCCAGCCGGATCGCTTCCCCGATGCGCAGTCCCGTCACCGAGAGCAGACCGATCAGGGTGGAGTAGGTCGCCGCGGGCAGCCGTGAATCCAAGGTTCGGTGTGCCTGGTCCATGAGGGCGGTGATGTTGTCGGCGGTGAAGATGAAGGGTGGACGCCACTGCCGTTTGGATGGGAAGAGGCCGATCGGGGGGACTTCCGTCGCGGGGTCGATGCCGGAGAGGTAGCGGGCGAAACCACGGACGGCCGTCATCCGGTGGGGCCAAACGACGCTCCCCGGCTGGGCCGGCTGCAACTCAACCCAGGTGATCGCGTGGCGAATCGTGACCGTTGGCTGTTCGTTTGCCTCCATCCAGGCCACGAACCGGGGAAGTAGCCGGCCGGCATCAGCCAGCTTGTAACCCAGATTGTGACGCAGCTCGAGGTAGTGGTCCAAGGATTCGGTGAGCATGGTCATGAGTTCTGCCCCGGCCAGTCCTGGGCCATCTCGCGCAGCGAGGCGATATCGACCTTCGCATAGATGGCGGTCGTCGCCAGATCCCGGTGCCGCAACACCTGACCGATATCCACCAGCGGTGTTCCCTTCGTCAGCATCTCCGTCGCCAACGCATGCCGCAGCCGGTGCGCCTTTCCGGCCGGGCAATGTGCCCGACGGCCCGCCCGCCGCACCACATCTCCGACAAGATTCGCCGGGATCGGTTTGCGCGGAGCCCGTTCGGTGATGAACACCTCCCGGCAAGGTGACGCCGGCCGTCCCTGCTGGAGATAGTCGGCCAATGCCTCACCGGCGTCGACCGGAAGAGGCATTCGGTCGCGGCGGCGCGCTTTGCCGCGGACGGTGATCTCCCCGGCGCGCCAGTCGATATCATCCAGGCGCAGCCGGGCGACCTCGATCGACCGCAATCCCAGCCGTGCCAACAACAGCATGATCGCCCGGTCGCGGCGGCCGGTGCTCGTGCTGCAATCGCAACTGGCCACCATCGCCTCGACCTGCTCGACGCTCAACGACACCGGCAGGTGTGCATCGCGCCAGCCAGCGACCGAGGGAACACATCCCGCCAAATTCCAGCTGGTCCGTTCAGTTATGAAGAGGTAGCGCAGCAGTGATCGCATCTCGGCGACCCGGCCGCGCGCAGACCCCAGACTCACCCGCCCACTCTCGGCCAGAATGAAGGCCGAAACGTGGGTGCCCGACAGTGTCGATGTGTCGACTAAATGCCCCGCAGGTTGTCCGATCTGCAGGAACCGTCGCGCTAGATTCTCATACCGAAGCACGGTCATGGTTGCGAGGTCCTTCTCCTGGAATAACCACTGACGGTAATCCGTGAGGACGCTCTCCAGCGGAGAGACCGCAGCGACGGGAAGCGGTGCAAGCACCCCTTGCTCGCGCAACAGCTCCAACATCACCGCGAAATTCGGCCAGTAATATTTCTGGCGGAAGCCGGCCTGTGTACGTGCGGCCACGAAGACCGCGACGCGGCTTTCATTGAAGTCGGCGGCGGCCAATTGCTCGTCGACCAACCATCGGCCGACGTCACCGACGACCTTCAACATGTTTCGCCGAGTGCCCGGCGTGTAGCCGGCGGAAGCTAGTTTCGAATCCAACCCGGCAATGTAGGGCGCCATCGCGCCCGGCTTCCTGCGAGTTCCTGACATCATTTCGTCCCCAAATTGGAGGCACGATACCTCCTCGGGGATAGCTTCAACCGAAGCCGCAATTATGCCGACAATATTCGGACGCACCAGTAGCGGATCCCAGCACTACCGGCACTATTTCCGAGCGTCCCCAGCAACATCGGCATAATCACGGAGTCGGCATAAGTCAACGATGAGCAGGCTGTAACGGCGCAGCCTGATGAGCTCGGCGGTGAGTTTGCCCCGTGAGTGGGCTTCTTGGAGTCGAGTCACCCAGCCCGTCGCAGTGTCGAAGAGGACCCGGTGGCCGGCTTTGGCGGCCTTGATCCCGATCCCGACGGCGAGGTGCGTCTTCCCGGTCCCGGGAGGTCCGAGGAGGACGACATTCTTCGCTTCGGTGAGGAACACGCTCGTGCCCAGGTGTGCGATCAGGTTCCGGTCTGCGGAGGGCTGGTGGTCGAAGTTGAAGTCCTCGAGAGTCTTGTGACCGGGGAACCGGGCGGCCTTGATGCGGAGCGCTGCCCCCGAGGCTTCTCGTTCGGAGACCTCTTTGGAGAGCACTGCGGCGAGGTATTCCTCGTGGGACCAACCCGCGTCGCGGGCCTGGTCGCCCAGGCGCCGGAACGCTTCGCTGATCCGTGGTGCCCGCAGCGCGCGGGCGTAGTACTCGATCTGCGACGCCGCTTCCGACCCGGTCATGACGCGACCGCCAACACGGTCGGCGCGGCGTCGATGTCAACGCTGAAGAGTTCGTCGTAGCGGGCCAGCGAGGCCATCTCGACCACGGCCGTGACCGTGGGCCGCCGGGCGCGTTGGGCTTGGAACTGCGCGCGCAGCTCGGCCGCGCGGAGGACATGCGCCGGGTCGGTGACGGTCAGTTGCCGGGCCCATTTCCGGCGGTGGTTGGCGATCAGGACCCCGTCGTGGTGGACGGTCACACGCTCGAGGCTCGCTGCCACGTCAACAACCCGGCCGATCATGGCCGGGTCGACGGAGTAGTCGTTGCTGAAAGCGCGAACGTAGTAATCCCGTGGGAGCCGGACGCTATTGCGGAACATCACCTCCGGCGCCATCGGTGGCAGTCCGCGCATCGCCGCCCGGTCGATGCGGACCAAATCGCCCGGTCGCCCTCGTCGCGACCGGGAGAGCCGGTTGTTCGCGATGGGCAGCCAGCCGGCCAGCTGCTGATTGAAGTCGTCCGGAGAGGTGAAGGCGCGCCCCGACATGAAGCGGCTCCGGAAGAAGCGATTCATCCGCTCGACCATGCCCTTGGACTCAGGATCGCGGGCCTTGAGCAGCTTGATCTGGGTGCCGAGGGTGCCGGTGAACGCGGCGGCCGGATCGGTGAGTTTCCCGCGCCCGATGCCGGTCTCGTTGTCCCAGGTCAGCCGGGCAGGAACGGCCTCGGCCTCCTGCAGCAACGACCACATCCCGCCGAGCAGATCCGGCGTCGTCCGAGACGGCAACATGCGGGCCTGGATGAATCCGGAGAACGTCGACGTCATCACCAGAACCGGCGGTGCAGCAGCCTGGTCATGGCCCAGCGGCAGGTCTTCGTGCGGGAACCAGAGATCACACTGGACCTGGAACCCGGGCGGGTGCACCAGCCGATCCGTGGGATCCGGCACCGCATACTCCGGCCGCAGCTCGGCGATCTTGGCCCGGAACAGCGACGGAGACCCCGACCAGCCCACCCGCTCGGCGGCGGTCGCTGCCGGCATCGTTGGCGTCGCCGCGAGCAACACCCGCACCTGGCCGGCGAACGCGTCGAAACTCGACCCCGTCGGCTCACGCTGATACGTCGGCGACCGATCCACGGCCAGCGCCCGATCCACCGTTCCCCGGGACACTCCGATAAGCCGAGCTATCTCCCGCTTCGAATGCTTCCCCGTCGAATGCAGGTGGCGAATCTCTGCCCAATCATCCAATTTGATCACCTTCCATAATGGTTGGTGGCCCCATTTTCAGTTGGCGTTTCTGGCCCTGTTTTCAGTTGGCGTTAACACGGCGCGGTCTAGGCGCCTTCGTTAGTCTTCACGCAGTTGCGTTTGACTACGATAAAGCCGTCGTGCCGATTGACGGTGATAAGACCGTCAAGTAATATGAAGGTGATATGACCGTCAAGAGGGGCACCTATGGCATCACGCGGTGAAGTGAGAAGCATTGAGGCGCTCGGCCGGATGCTGCAGCAAGGCCGCCTGGTCAGCGGGCTGACGCAGCGTGATCTTGCCGAAAGGCTCCAGACCGATCAGAAATACATCTGGGCTTTGGAATCTGGTAAGAGCACGATCGTTTTGGAGCGTATCTTCGCGGCAATGCGGGAGACCGGGGTCCGAATGTATATGGAGATCGACGACTCGCCAGATGCGCCACTTGGCAACGACATTGCGCGCGACTCTGATGGCTGACTTGCGGGTGGAAATATATGGCGAGCTAGTCGGTTGTCTAGTCGGCGCCGATCGTCGTGCCTTCGATTTCAACGCGGACAAGAACGCCATCGATGTCTTTGGGCTTGGTAGCACGATCCTCTCCGAGTCTGTTCCTTTCGACCTCGTTGTCAACCGCAGCAGAGCCGCACGACGCCGCAACTTTTTCGCAGAGCTACTTCCCGAGGGAACTGCGCTGGATAATCTCGCCGCCGAGATCAGGGCCTCTACCGACGACATCATCTCGCTATTGGCTCAATTTGGCCGAGATGTCGCCGGGGCTGTTCAGATTTACGACCCTGAGGCGGCGGGCGAGCCTCGTACGCCAGATGTGGCCTTGGTCGACGGGGTCGAAGTCGGAAAGATGCTCACCAACGCGCAGGCTGCCCCGCTGGGAAACCGACCGAAGTCCGGTCGGACGTCGCTGGCCGGTGTGCAGGACAAGATCGTTCTGGCGCTCAAAGGTGATCAGTGGTTCCAAGTGCTTGAGGGCTACCCGTCCACCCACATCGTCAAGCCGCCGTCCGCTCGTTACCCGAGCATCACGTTTGATGAGGAATACGGCTTCCGCGCGGCCAAAGCTGCTGGCCTGACCACATTCGACGCATGGATAGAAGATTTCGGTGGGGTTCTCGGCCTCGTTATCGAACGCTACGACAGGTCACCGGATGCACCACAGGGACGAATACATCAGGAAGACATGAACCAGGCCCTGGGGGCATCGAAGAATGAGAAGTACCAGGAGTTCGGCGGGAAAGTGACGCTCAAGCGAGTGGCGCACGTCCTTGGGCGCAATGGTGACCGGCGCTCCGTAGACCAGCTCCTCGGGTTGCTGACCGTCTCGCAGGCCCTGGGAAACCTTGACATGCACGGCAAGAACATCAGCATGCTCCACATGCGGGACGGCAGCACGGAAATTACACCGGCCTACGATGTCGTGCCCCAAACTCACCTCGATAGCGACGGCAAGATGGCGTTGGCCGTCAACCGGAAGTACTTGCACGCGGCGATCACCATTGACGACCTCATCGCGGAGGGTCTCTCGTGGAACATTCGTTCACCGCGCGCGGTCATCATCTCAGCGCTTGAAGCCGTGGAGAGTTTCGCCCATTCGGAGAGTCCGGTCGACAACGCCTATGTCGGGCTGCAGGATGATGTCCGCAGGTTCACCCGAAACCTGCTCGAGGGACGCCCGACCGGGGAGACTCGGTAGATCGTCCTGTTCGCAGCCAAGCGACGATCGTCCGAGAAGAGTCACCGTTCACGGCGGGCAGAGGGGACTCTGTCGACGATGGCGGAGTAGTCGTTCCGGAGGATTGAGGCGTACATCGGCATTGTGACTCTATCCACTGATGGCGGGCGCCGGGAGCACTCGAAGTCGGTGTCAGAAATCATCGTCGTATTCCGTGGGCAGTCTCATTCTCGTGGGGAGCAGGGCCAGGCGAGTGTTGATTAGCTCTCGTGGGCCCTCCTCGGTGGCGCCAACAAGGGGGATGCCGAGCAGGGCCGCAACCTCGAATACCGTGCCGATCGATGTGGCGGTGGAACCTTTCTCAATGGCGATAAGAGTCCCCGCGGAGATGCCTGCACGCTCCGCTATGTCGCGTTGCCGCCAGTGAATTAGTCGGCGCTCGGCGGTGATTTGCTGCCCAAGGATAGTGATGGCTTCAACGGTCCAGGGTGAGTAAGTGCGGGCTTTTCTTGCCATGGCCATCTCCATAAAGTGCAATGTATTGGTGCTAAGAGTACTTTGGCAGCAATACATTGTGGTTTGAGGCTGAGTTCGCTGCAAGCCGGGTCTCAGCGAACCGCATGGATGTGCGCCGGGTGGGCATGAAGAATATGCGGAGCTGCAGGGTTCGGGCGGGAGTTAGCGTCAAGGTTGATTTCTCTCTCCTGACGCCGATGACGTGGAGCCCGGCTATTTAGGATGGCGCCGCTCGGATGGCCTTTCTTCATAGTCCGACAAGTCACGCATCGAGAGCTGGGCAAATGCATACTCCGGACCCTGCGTGAGATCGGAAAGGGCTGACTGACGTCGACTCCGACCGACACTTCGACCTGAGGTTTGCCGACTGCACGCTAGGCACCGAGAACGGGAGAGGACTTGTCATATCGTCGCGGGAGGCACGGGACAATGATTCCGCGGTGCGCAGCGTCACCGAGGCCCTCGGGCGGGCCGGATTTCCGGTCATCGACGTAACGAGAGACGAACCCGAAACAACCACGTAGTTTCCGCGGCATCGAGGAAGACGGGTAGCAAGGCCGCAGCGCGAGCGAGCACCGGCGGCTATGGTCCAGTTGTTGCGCCGGCTAGTCCTGCCGAGAGATGGCCGAACGTCTGTCTGTATCCCTGCGGCTCTGTGCTTTTCAGTGACGCAAGATTTCTGCTCGGCGTGTGGCGCGTTGGACTACAGTCTCGGCGTCGCCCGACCGCAACCTTTCAAAATTGCTAATGCCGTCTTGGGGGTCCCTGTAGACCAGCCAAAGGGCGATGCTCCACTCGTCAAGGGTGTCGCCCAGGGCTTTCAGTACTCTGTCCAAGCTGGGGAGGAATTCGCCATCCGGGCCGAATTGGAAGCTTGGGAAGAGCAAGTCACCCTCGAGGGTGCTGACTGTTAGGAGTTTCCCGTCTCGGGCCAAGCCAAGGACGGAGTCTTCCGTGAGGTCAAGCCATTCCTGCACCCCTGCACAGTCGTAGAGCGGCCCGACTGCGTCAACTAGGAGCCGCGTCGCTTCTTCTTCGTCCATGGTCGGAACTCTACTCAGCGGTCACGTTGGAAGCCACTGATCGTTGACGCTTCTGGTCCCGATTTCAGCGCGTTTAGCCAGGCTCGCATCGCGTGGATGTCATCCGGACGGAGGCCGACCATGGGGTGCGGGGGAATCATTAGGCTGGGCGTGCCAGCCGTGGCACCGAGCACTTTCCAGCCGTGCAGTTCAACTTCGCTGTCGTCCGTCCAGATGAACGGCCCTGCCTGGGCGGCTTGATCTTCGAGGAGGCGTTGAGCTTTCCACCAGCCCCGGGCTTCGCCTGAACTGCGAGGCCCCGGAGTCAGAGGCAGGATCCGACCATTCGCCAGACCGCCCAGTTTGGGGACCAGCAGTCGCCTGACGGCATCGACTTCCACCCAGGTGGTCAGCCAGACCAGTTCAAGAGCGAACTCAGCCCGCAACCTGTCGAGGGCCTCGATCAGAGCAGGTGCCCAGACCACGTCATAAGTCGCGGCCCTGTCGTCATAGTCAACGAAGACTGAAGCAGTCATCGTGGGACCCCAAGCTGCGTCTGGGCGCCCGAATGGGCAGACACACCCGTCCACATCCAGGTACAGTCGCGGCGCAATCGGTTCAGGCATCTCGGACAACTCGGGGTCCTCTCTTGCGGGTTCTTCGACGCTACATCGCAACCTTGCCTCAGCTCACACGTGATGGAAGCATACGAACCATGACTGACAATCACGTACCCGACGATGCCGCTGACGGACCCGTCTCAGAGGCTGAGGCGCTTCGGGTCTCCGGCGATACTGTCAGGCGTCTAGCGGAAGCCGTGGCTCGATTGGCGGTCGATCCCGACTACTTCTTGCAGGCCCTCACGGACATGCTCCTGGCGATGGAGCCAATATCACGGGAGGAGCCGACTGAGAACGAAGTGCGTTTTCTGATCGAATCGGGCGCATTCACCGCTGAGGCGTGGGCCGCACCGTCGGCATCCGTGGACAGAGGAGATTGGCAACTCCGTAGAACTGAGGGATGGCTGCTGGACCTTTTCTCAACCATGTCGCTGGAGAGCGTGACAGGATTTCTGGGATGGGATGAGGGAAGAGTCCGGGCGGCCGTTATAGACGGGCACCTGTATGCGTTCGAGATATCCGGTCGGCTCCGCTTTCCCACCTGGCAATTTAACGTCGGATCCCCCGTGAAGCTTCTTCCGGGGCTCACCGAAATCATCGAAGTCATTGCCCCGCGATGGAGCTGGCAGAGCGCCGCGGGATTTATGGCCACGCCGCAATCAGAACTCGTCGCCGAGGGACGTCAAACCCCGGTTGAATGGCTCCGTGACGGAGGCAGCGTCAACGACGTGAGAGACATCGTCGAAGCTTCCGAATGGTTGTGAGAAGGTTGCGTCCTGGTTACGTCCCTGTGAGTGGTGTGGTTTCCCGCTCTTGAGCGTTGCTTCTTCAACGCGAAGAGCCACCGTGGGATGGTCAGTGAGTACCGACTAAGCAA
>NZ_SOFR01000006.1:0-37154 GCF_004402735.1 Cryobacterium sp. MDB1-18-1
ACCTCCGTGACTTGTGAAGATTTCAGATACCTCCACTAAGCCCGGAGGTCCTCCCTCTTCACAAGCCCGAAAGTGTCACCAACGTCATGGCCGGGTACAGCTAGCGCGGAGTCGTCATCGACGTAGACCTCGATGATCGCCAGCGCCGACAGGCCGGAGATGACCTCACCAATGCTGGCATCGCTCAGCCCGGGGACGGCGTTCAGGAGCGCGGCAGCGGCCTCGCGGCTGATGCTCGCCCCGGTCGCTGATGCCCCGGTCGCTGATCCTGAGGACGTCGGCGTTGGCGCCGGAGTGGCCCTGACGGCCTGCGGGGAACAAGCAGTGAGCACGGCAGCCATAGTCACGGCCGCGACAAGGGTGACGATCGAGCGAGTGCTGAGTTTCACTTCCGGATCCTCATCGAGTTGTGGTGTAGTCGCGGACGGTGGCGCGTGACGTCCCTCGCGAGGTGCAGCTCGTCTGCCTTCCCCAGGACTCGTGAAGCGAGAGGTTCTGTCGCCTGTCCACTCTTTGCCAGGCGTTTCCCCCGTAAGCCCCGTCCGAGCTTAACGAGATTGGGGCGGATCAGCGGTTCTCGTCGGACGACGTCACGCCCGGGACGGTGCGGGACCGTCGACTCGCCTGAACCTGTGAACTGCGAATCTCGTTCGCTGGCTTATCCGCGGGCCGTTTCGGCCGACCCAGGCCGGGGGATTTGCACCCTTGCCAGCCCATCCCAATTGCAGCGTGATGCAACATTCCCCAAGTGAGGCGGGGCCGGCGCTCAAGGCCCGTCCTGGTGAAGCTGGCAGTATCGACCAGTTTCGTGGACACGAGCTCCCCGTGCACCTACGGTCGGCCTTGTACACAACTGAGGACGGAGGTGAACGAGATGAATGATGCTGAGGCATTTCGTGCTCCCCGCGCCCTCTGGCTCGCTCTCGTCGCCGTTGCGCTCGGCATCGCCTGGTTCCTGTGCGGCGGGGCGAATCCCGCGTCGGCGACCGATCTGCTCCCCGATGCGCCTCCTGCAACGGATGCCGCCGCACCCGGCCTCCTGAACGCTTCCGTCCCGGAGCTGGTCGCCAGCGTTCCTGCCTTTGCAGTCTCCGTCGTGGCTGACGCACCTGGCGTCGACACCGCAACCATTGACGCGGCGTCCGCAGACGTGCCCGAAGCCGTTGGGACGGCCATGACGCCGATTCTGGCCGCCGTAGCTGCCGAAGTACCCGACGTCAGCATTCCGGACCTCAGCATCCCCGATGTGGCGGGTTCTCCTGTCACCGTGCCCGTCGCCGTGCCCACGATCGCCCTCGCGGTTTCAGACCTTTCCACCCTCGCGACTCGCACAGTGATCACCTCGGTCGTCCCGGCCGGGACCGTCTTCGTCGCGCCGAGCGCGCATCCGTTCCCGCCCTCTGTGCGCGGCACCGCCGGTACCCCCGACGCGGTCGCGAGCCTGACGCTACTTGATGCCGCGGCATCCGCTACCGGAGCCCCGCTCGGCACGCCGGGGCACCCCGTTAACCTGCCGCAGCCCACTCCGGATGCCGCAGCACCGGGCGGCGGCAGTTCGGCATCTCTGCTCGCAACGTGCGGATCAACACGCGCCGCGTCTGTCGCGGCTCTCCGTCTCACTTTCGAGGACGACGCCCTGCCGTCCTTCCTCTCCATCGACCCCGCTTCTTCTCCCGCCTGAGTAGGTCCCTACCGTGCTATCCCGACGGCATGCGGACCACCGCCACGCGTCCCTCGCGCGGCTCACTCACACTTTCAAGGAGAACCATCATGAACATCACTCTGTCCCGGGCGCTCTACGGCACCCTCTTCGTCGGGGCGCTCTCGCTCCTCGGCACGACCGCGGCGCACGCCGCAGACACCAGCGGCGACTCCGGAACCCTCTCGGGATCCCAGGTCGTCACCGACACCACGGCCCCTGTCCAGGTCTCCGGCAACGCGATCAGCGTCGTGGGCGACTCCGCCAGCACGGCACCGGCTCCTGCGGCTGCGTCCGCGTCGGCTCCTGCTCCTGCAGCCACACCGGCGCCAGCCGCTGCAACCACCTCGAGCTCCGACGGGACCGCCTCCGGCACCCAGGTCGTCGCCCCGGTCGCGGCCCCGGTGACCGCGTCCGGCAACGCCATCTCGGTGCTCGGCGACTCGACCTCGACCGGGTCGACCGGACCGGCCCCCGCCCCAGCCCCGGCGGCCACCCTGGCCCCGGCAACGACAACAGGAACCGACTCCCTTCTCGGCGGCACACAGGGCCTCACCAGCGTCGACGTGCCGATCACGGCATCGGGCAACGCGGTGAGTGTCATCGGTGATTCGGCGTCAACGGGCACACCGTCCGCGAGCACGGCGGATGCCTCCGCTCCCGCGGCCGGCTCCGGCCGGGTGACCTCGGGTGCGGACGGCATCGCATCAGGTACGCAGGTCGTCCCTGAAGTCGCTGCACCGGTGACGGTCGGCGGTAACTCCGTCGCGATCCTCGGTGACAGCAGCGCGACATCTGGTTCGCCGGCTCCGTCAGGGTCTGGCGCGGGAACGACCTCCGCTCCCACGGCAGGATCCGCCCCGGTGACCTCAGGTTCGGATGCCACGGCGTCAGGCACGCATGTCGACCCGGTGGTTTCCGCTCCGGTGACGGTCGGCGGCAACGCGGTCTCCGTCGTCGGTGACAGCGAGTTGGTGACCCCGACCTCCGTGACCCCGATGACCCCGATGACCACGGCTACAATGATGGCCCCGATGGCCCCGATGGCCCCGATGGCCCCGATGGCCCCGATGGCCCCGATGGCCCCGATGGCCCCGGTGACCTCGGCTATCCCGACGGATCCGACCGACGCGGCCGGCCCGACCGCCCTCATCGACACAATCGTGACATTCGGAGCTTCGGCGAAGTCGACCACGCCGGCGCACTCCGGCAAGGTCTCGGCCCCGGCCGCACTGTCGGTCACGGAGCTCGCATCGACCGGCATCGGCACACTCGAGTTCGGCGGTTTCGCCGGCCTGTCTTTGCTCATCGCCGGAGCCGCCTTGATGTTCACGCGACTGATGAACACCGGTCGTATGAACGTCTAGTCTCCACCCCTGATGCACGGATACCGTCGGCCCGACCGGACCGGCGGCATCCGTCGTTTAGGCGGTCCCGTGCTTGCCCTGAGGTGTCGCAGAACGACGTTGGAGGGGCGTGGGAACGTCGATCTGCGACGCTTCAGCGAGGGCCCACACTCATCGGTGAGTTGCAGAAACTAGATTTCACCTGCGATTCTCCACTACCCACTATCATCGTGGGCACACGTGTTGCGCGGGGGTGGTCCGCGACATGCAGGGGGCCGTCGTCATCGCCGGGTTCTGGCAGCCGCTTTCCGCCGCGCTCATGCCGACCGACGACCCGAGAAGGGCACCACCGTGAGCGACTCCCGCACCCTCCTGTTCGCCGAGGCCGCGAACCCCGCGACCTCGCCAGCCCGCCTCGCCAAGCTCGCCGCGAAGCATTTCGACCTGCATCGGGCGATCGCTGCGAACCCCGCGTGTTATCCAGGTCTTCTCGAATGGATGCGCGGCTGCGGCACGCTCGAACCGCTCGCACCCGCATTGACGCAGTCTCCAATCGCGGCGCAGGCACCGACCCGAAAGGCGGCGCACGCTGAGCCATCCGTGCCCGCCTATGCAGTCTCCCGGCCCGTGTCCCTGCCCGTGTCTGGCCCGGTAGGGGCCGGGTCGGGCGCACCCGGCGGCTGGCAGCAGCCCGTCGTTCGGGCCAGCGCCGCGGCATCCGCCGGACGTCGCCGCCGTCGGCCCGGCCTGCTCTGGGGATCGATCGGCGTTGCCGTGCTGTTGCTCGCCGGTGGCGGCGTCTGGGCGTACGCATCCGTCTTCTCCAAGATCGGCGGGTCGTCGACTCCGCAGGCCGCAGTCGAAAAGCTCCTGACCGGAGCGGTGTCGCTGGACCTGCTCAACGTGTACGGCTCCCTGTCTCCCTCGGAGATCACCTCGCTCCGAGGCCCGGTCGAGACGCTCGGCCGGATCAAGCTGGATTCCGCGACCAGCCCGACCGACTACACGGCCGTCTTCGAGAAGCTGCGACCGAACCTGAACGTCACCCTCACCGGCTTGGACTTCTTGGTCACCGACATCGGCGATGGGATTGCTGTGGTCGCCGTGACCGGTGGCCAGCTGCACGTCGACGGTGACCCGAACGCTCTCGCCGGTCTGTGGATGGACGCCGTGAAATCCCAGCTCACCGAGCAGCTGAAGGCGACAGGCTCCACCGACGAGCAGGTCGCGGCCTCGCTCGAGAAAACCCGCGCGGCCGCCGTGGCCGGCATCGACGCCGCGCTGCCCTACGACCGCAGTGCGAGCGACCTTAAGCAGGACCTGGGGAGGGACGTCTCCGCAGTCGCCGTGCAGGAGGGCGGCTCGTGGTACGTCAGCCCCCTGCTGACCGGGTTCGAGCAGGGCTTCCAGGACCGCCTGCGCGCGGACCCGACGCTCACCCGCGGGGCCATCGTCGCGCCGGCCACCTATGTCACGCCGGAGGACGCAGTCCGCGGGCTGGCCGACGGGGTCTCCGCCTACCTGGCCCGGGGAGATTCGGGCGCACTCGCCGCCGCGCTTCCCCTCGCCGAGCGGCGCCTTGTGAGCCTCTACGGCGTGCCCACCTCTTCAGTCGACGGACGGAGCCTGAACGTCACCAACGTCGGCGTCTCCAGCACGGTGTCCGGCGACACCGCCCGGATCACGCTGGATGACCTGTCCTTCGCGGGGGAGTCGGACTCGGTGCCGTATGCGTTCTCGATCTCGGGAGTGTGCGCCACGGTCGGGAGTGCCTCTGGCGCAAAGATCTGCCTCGATCAGATCCCCGGCTTCGCGAAGCTCGGAGCCCAGGATCTGCGGCTCATCGCCGTGCGCGAAGGCGACGGCTGGTTCGTCAGCCCGTTGCGCACCGTGGCCGATGCGAGCTCGATCGTGATCAACCGGGTGGCGCAGCTGAGCCAGAGCGGCGAGCTCGCCGACCTCTTAACCACGACAGCGAATGCCCCGATCACCTCCGACGAAACGGCTCCCGTCGAGGAGGGTGCCTACTGAGGCCCCCGACATCCGTGCGCGGCCGCGCCGGTTTTGGCAGGCCGCGCCGGTCTGGTGTCGCGGCCGCGTCGGTTTGCGCAGGCCGCGCCCGCCGTTTCGGGTGCGGCCTGCGGAAACGGTAGCGGCGGCGCGCGCGGCTGACCCGCGGATGCCCCGAGTCAGCGGGCNAGCGGCGGCGCGCGCGGCTGACCCGCGGATGCCCCGAGTCAGCGGGCGAGCTGGCCGGCGGCAATGCGCGAGCAGACCGCGGCGACGTCGGCGGATGCGGCCGGTCGCGAGAAGAAGAACCCCTACCCGTACTCGCACCCGTGTGCACGCAACCACTGCGCCTGCACCGCGGTCTCGATGTCCTCGGCGATGACGCTGCTTCCGAGGCCGCGCGCGAGCCCGAGGATCGACTGCACGAGCGGCGCATCCGTTTCGCGCAGCCCGATCGCCGAGATGAACCGGCGGTCGATCTTGAGCACGTTCGCGCGCACCTCGCTGAGCCGGGCCAAGTTCGAGAACCCGGTGCCGAAGTCGTCGACCGCGATCGCCGCCCCGGCCGCTTGCAGCTCGGCCATGTTGTCGTTCACCTCCGCGAACTCGGTGACGTAGTCGCTCTCGGTCAGCTCGATCTTGAGCGCACCGCGCGCGAGCCCCGAGCTGGACAGGATCGCGCGCACCCGGGCGGCGTACTGGGGGTCGCCGAGCTCGATGCCCGAGGCGTTGATGCTGACGAAGAACGGCGGATGCCCCGGCGGGGCCTGGATCGTCCAGCCCGTGGCCGTCGACATGGCCGTTTCGAGTACCCACTCCGCGAGGCGGGGCATCATTCCGCTCGTCTCGCAGAGCGGGATGAATTCCTCGGGGGAGATCGCGCCGCGTACCGGGCGCGTCCAGCGCAGCAGCGCCTCGACGCCCGCCGCGCGCATCGTGTCGAGGTCGATGATCGGCTGGTACACGACGGTGAACTCGCCATTCGCGATCGCAAGGCCGACGGCGGCGGAGGAGGCGTACTGGCCGCCGTGCACCCGGGTGGTTCCCCGGCCTGAGCATCGCGGCGACCGCCGACGCCAGCACGACGATCGAGTCGCTCGTGAGCATGCCGTCGTGCCGGGAGAGCGCAACGCTGATCGACACCGCGAAACCGGACGGCACCACCTCGTGGTCGCCCCCGGCCTGACCGACCTCGGCGGCCCCCGCATCAACACCCGACCCGTCGCCGGCCTGCCGCTGATCCACGTGGAGACGCCCCGGTTCGAGGTCGGCAAGCGGTTCACGAAGCGCGCCTTCGACCTCGTCATCGGCGGGCTGCTGCTTCTCGTGCTCTCGCCGGTGATGGCGGTCACCGCGCTGTCGATCCGCCTTGTCGGCATCGGCCCGGTGCTCACCCGCGAGCAGCGCATCGGCAGCGGCGGCCGCCCGTTCACCCTGCTCGGCTTCGGGTCGGTGGATGCCCGGCGCCCCGGCGCGCGCCGGCGCCGCTTCGGTCTCGACGAAGTCCCGCAACTGTTCAGCGTGCTCACCGGCACGATGTCCCTCGTCGGACCGCGCGCGCCGCTCGAGGACGAGGTCACGGGCTTCAACAGCCTCGAGCACCGCCGGTTCCTGATGAAGCCGGGCATGACCGGCCTCGGCGAACTCTACGAGCACTCCACCCTGCCCTGGGAAGAACGGCTGCGCCTCGACATGTACTACATCGAGAACTGGTCGATCGTGGGCGACGTGATCATCCTCTGGCGCACCGCACAGGCCGCCCGCCGCCGCACCCGCCGCGGCCGAATCCGAGCACGCTGACACCTACCCGAGCAGCGCCGGTACCACCACGAGCCCATTGAACACCACGTGCGCGATGATCGCCCCGCCGAGCCGCCCGGTGACCGCGGTGACGGATGCCGCCGCGAGCCCGAACACGAACGTCCCGGCCCCGACCACCCACAGGGCGGTCGGCGAACCGGCATCCACCACGTGCACCAGCGCGAACACCAGCGCACTCACCGTGCACGCGAGGGACAGGGCCACCGGGCGGCGGGCATCCCTGGCCGCGGCGACCGCGCGCAGCAGGAGCCCGCGGAAGAACAGCTCCTCAATAAAGGGGGCGATCAGCACCGGGGCGAGGAGCGACAGCACGATCCACCACGCGTCGTGCGCCGGGGCGTCGAGCGTGGCGCCCGCGGTGCCCATCTGCCCGTAGCCGGCGATCTCGAACAGGCTCGCCACCACCCGGGTCAGCAGCCCGATCGTGAGCCCCCAGAGCAGGTCCAACGGGTGGAAGCCCAGCCCGAAATCGCGGGCGAGCGAGCGGGAGCCGCGCAGGTAACAGGCCACGAGCACGCTTCCGAGCAGCGGAACCCACACCACCAGGTAGCTGAGCACCTCGACGAGCCGCGGGTCGGTGAGGTAGCCATGGCTGAGCGCCCAGTCGGCCGCGAGCACGAGCAGGATCGCCCCGACCGCGCCGGCAGCCGCGTCATCGAGACCCCAGCGCACGCGCCGGGCCGGGGGAGTGTCGGGCGCAGCGGGTGTGGGGTGGGTCATGCACTCAAACTATCGTGTCGCCCGAGCGCCCCGCCCGCCTATTCCGGGCGCAACGCCGCCGAGCGCGCGCTCAGCCCCGCGCACACCGCGGCAAGGTCGGCGGATGCCACGGGCCCGGAGAACAAATACCCTTGCGCGAAACGGCACGCATTTTCCTCGAGCCAATCGGCCTGGACATCCGTTTCGACCCCTTCGGCGATGACGCTGCTGCCGAGACCCCGGGCGAGCCCGAGGATCGACTGCACGAGCGGGGCGTCGTCGGCAGCGCAGCCGATCGCCGAGATGAAGCGGCGGTCGATCTTCAGCACGTTCGCCCGCACCTCGCTCAGCCGCTCGAGGTTCGACGAGCCGGTGCCGAAGTCGTCGATCATGATCGGAATGCCCGACGTCTGCAGCTGGGCCATGTTCGCGTGCACCGCGCCGTACTCCACGACGTAGTCGCTCTCGGTGAGCTCGATCTTGAGCGCTCCCGCCGGCAGCGCCGCAGCCGCGCACAGCGCGAGCAGCCGGTCGGCGTAGTGCGGGTCGCCGAGTTCGATGCCCGAGGCGTTCACGCTCACGTAGAACGGCGGCGCCCCCGGCTCGACCGGCATCGTCCACGAGGACGCGGTCGTCACGGCGGTGTGGACAATCCAGTCGCCCAGGCGCGGCATCGCACCGCTCGCCTCGCACAGCGGAATGAACTCGGCCGGCGAGATCGCGCCCCGGGTCGGGTGCGTCCAGCGCAGCAGCGCCTCGGCGCCCACGGCCCGCCGGGTGCGCAGGTCCACGATCGGCTGGAACACCAGACTGAATTCGCCGTTGGCGATGGCCTGCCCGACCGCGGTCGCGGTCGCGTAGTGCCCGCCATGGACGCGGGTGGTCCCGCGCCCCGCCCGCTTGGCGCTCGAGAGCGCCTCGGTCACCCGCGTGCGGAGCCCGGAGGCCGACTCGCCCGGCTCGTGGCCGGCGATGCCCGCGGAGAACACATGGACATCCGCCCGCATGGCCTCGACCGCGGCCTCGGCTTGCCAGGTGGTCATGCCCGGCAGCAGGATCGCGAATTCGTCGCCGGCCGTGCGGGCGACAACTGCGCCCGAGTCCGGGCCGCCGAGCCGCGTGCACCGTGCGGCGAAGTCGATGAGAATCGTGTCGCCGTAGGACCGCTGGCGTACTTCATTGGTGAGGGTGAAGTGGTCGAGGTCCACGAGCACGACCGTCGTCACGTCGCCGGGCGCGGCGCTCCGGACATGATCGTTGAGGATGCGTTTGAAGTAGATCCGGTTGCCGAGCCGGGTCAGGTCATCGGTCTCCGACTTCAGTGCGCTCGTCACGAGCCAGTGCAGGCCGAAATTCGCGATGATCGCCGCAGGGATGATCAGGAGCAGATCGATGCCGCGCATGCCCGGGTGCACGAACAGCGCGGTCGTGACGAGCACCGTGCCGGCCACGGCGAACGGCAGCGACTGCAGGATCGGCAGAAACATATAGGACAGCGCGAGGATCACGAGGATCCACGTGCTCATCGCGAGGGCCGAGGAGGTGGTGTCGGTCAGGTAGACGCTGACAGCGGTGTCGAGCAGCAGGAACGTGAGCACGATCATGCGCACGGCCCGGGTGAAAAACCGGCGAAAGAGAATCGACAGCAGCCCGACCGGCAGCGAGACACACGCGATGAGGACGAACAGGCCGGCGTGCGGGGCCAGGCTCTCCTCCGGTGTGCCCACGTAGACGAAGAGCACGAGGGATGCGAACGTCGTCAGGCTGCCGAGCAGCAGCCCGGCCACCTTCGGGTTGTCGAACATTCCCGGATGGAACGTGACCATCAGCTCGGCCCGGAAGAATCTCCCCAGAGATTCTCTCCATCGGTGTGTGCGATTCCCCCCTGAATCGTCCATCAGCCGGTTATCTGTGGTGGGGCCAGGGCTGGCCCGGTTCCGCACGCGGAAGACGACTCCCGCTGCACCTCGTTGTATGCAAATGTCGCGCCCATGCAGCGAGCCTACCGCCGCCACTCCCGCCCAGGCGGATGTCGCCGCTCGGCCGCCGCTCGCCCCACCCCCATTTGCCTAGATTCATGACCCCCATTGAGGCACATTGCCCAGTCACGGACGGAGAGCGCGAACCTTATGTGACAACATGTCAGGGGCGCACGAATCGCGCTGCCGTGCGCCAAAAAGTAAGTCAACACAGGAAGGGCCGCCTAGTGGAACTTCGCGACTACATTCGCATCCTCCACAAGAGCTGGGTGATGATCCTCATCTTCGTGCTCGTCGCCGTCGCCGCCGCGGCCACGTACTCGCTGATGCAGACCCCGAAATTCAGCGCATCCGCCAAGGTCTTCGTCTCGACCCAGTCCACCGGCACCGCCCAGGACCTCGCCCAGGGCAACAGCTTCTCGGTGCAGCGGGTCAAGACCTACTCCGACCTCGTGGCCGCCCCCATCGTGCTCCTGCCGGTGATCGGCACCCTCGGGCTCGGCATCACCGCCGATGACCTCGCCAAGCAGGTCACGGCATCCGCCCCGCTCGACACCTCGATCATCGAGATCGCGGTCAGCGACACAGACCCTGTGCGGGCCGCCGACATCGCCAACGCCATCTCGATCAGCCTCGCCGCCGTCGTGCAGACCATCGAAACCCCCGAGTCCACCGCCACCGGCGTCGCCGGTGTCTCCCCGGTCAAGCTCACCCGGGCGCAGGAGGCCACCGTACCGAGCGCCCCGGTCAGCCCGAACGTACCTCTTAATATCGCCCTCGGCCTGCTCGTGGGCCTCGCCCTCGGCGTCAGTGCCGCAGTCCTCCGCGAAACCCTCGACACCCGCATCCGCAACGAGCGCGATGTGGAACAGGTCACCGACATCCCCATCCTCGGCGGCATCGTCTTCGATGCCAAGGCCCAGGACCGACCCCTGATCGTGCACGTCGACCCGCGCAGCCCGCGCGCCGAGAGCTTCCGTACGCTGCGCACCAACCTGCAGTTCCTCGACGTCGGCCGCACCGACCGCAGCTTCGTGATCACCTCATCGATCGAGAGCGAGGGCAAGAGCACCACCGGCGCCAACCTCGCCATCGCGCTCGCCGACTCGGGCGCCCGCGTCCTGCTCGTCGACGCCGACCTCCGCCGCCCGAAGATCGCCGACTACATGGGCATCGACGGCACCGTCGGCCTCACCGACCTGCTCGTCGGCCGCGCCGATCTGGCCGACATCATCCAGCCGTGGGGGCGCTCCAAACTGTTCGTGCTGCCGGCCGGCCAGGTGCCGCCCAACCCGAGCGAACTGCTCGGCTCCGCCCGGATGACCTATTTCATCGGGGAATTCAACAAGAACTTCGACGTCGTCATCTTCGACGCCCCGCCGCTGCTCCCGGTGACGGATGCCGCCATCCTGGCCAAGAGCGTCGGCGGCGCCCTCGTCGTCGTGGCCGCAGGGCGCGTGCACAAGAATCAGCTGACCGGCGCCATCGCCGCGCTCGGAAACGTCGGGGCGTCGGTGTCCGGCCTGGTGCTCACGATGCTGCCCACCTCAGGGGCGGATGCCTCGGGTTACGGCCGCTATGGCTATGGCTACGGCTATGGTTATGGCGCCGACGATGCCGATACTGTGGACATCACCCCCCGAAATGGGGTCCGAAAGACGAAGGTGCGAAATTGACGATTGACCCAGACCCGACGGCCCCAGCCGCCGAGCCTCCGTTCAGCATTCTGGTCGTCTGCACCGGAAACATTTGCCGTTCGCCGCTCGCCGAGCAGCTGCTCACCACACGACTCACGAACTCCGGTATCCCCGTCCGCGTGACGAGTGCCGGCACCTATGCCATGGTCGGCAAGGGCATGCCCGATGAAGCCGCCGCCCTGTCCGTGCGCTACGGCGGGGACCCGCGCGCCCACGTCTCCCGCCAGCTCACCGCGCGGCTCGTCGCGGACGCCGACCTCGTCGTCACTGCCGACCGCGAACACCGCGGCGAGGTCGTCTCCCTGCACCCGCGCGCCGCCCGCTACGCCTTCACCCTCAACCAGCTGGCCCGTCTGATCGACGGCCTCCGCGACGCCGAATTTGCCGCAGCGGAACACGCCGCCGCCGAACGCCCCGGCGCCGACAGCGCACCCGTCGGCCACTCCGACCACAACGCCGGCACCGCACCTCTCACTGCCGCTGACACCCTCCGCGCCTTCATCGCCGAGATCGCGGCCAGCCGCGGCCTCACCCCGCCACCGGCCGACCCGGCCGACGATGACATTGAAGACCCGTACCGTCGCTCCCTCGCTACCTATGACCGTGTCGGAGTCGCGATCGACGCCTCGGCCGCGACGATCGCGACGGCACTCACCGGCGCACTCACCAAGGTGGCCTGACCATGGCTCGCAACGTCCGTCACGTTCCGAAAGACAGTTCCCGCCGCCGCGTCTGGGTCTACATCGGCGTCGCCGCGTTCATCCTCTTCGACATCCTGCTGATCCTCTGGGCCATCAACTCCACCCGCGCCACCGCCAGCGGTTCGGCTCCGCGCCCCATCCCCACCTACACGACGACCCCGGCAACGCCGGTGGCCACGCCGACCGCAACGCCCACGCCGACACCCACCCCGACCGCCGGCGCCGACTCCGCGGGCATCGTCGCGGTCCCGGCCACCCGCATCCTCTCGGCCGTCAGCGCCACCACCGCATGGCGTGCCTCGACCGGCGCCTGCCCCGCCACGGCCGCCACCCCCGAACTCACCACCGATTCGGGCGCCACCTGGGCGAGCACGGACGCCACCGGCCCCACCAAGGTCACCGCGGTACAGAGCCTGTCCGCGTCCTCCGCGACCACCGTCACCCTCATGGGCCTCACCGCCGCCGGCTGCGCACCCGAGGTCGTCAAGACCTTCGTCTCCGGCGACAACTACAAGGCCTACCCCGAGCAGGTCGCCACCAGCTGGTACGTCAACCCAGCCAACCGCGCCGTCGTGCACGCCCCCGCCGGCCAACACCCCGCCCCCTGCGACGCCGTCGTTTCCCTCGCCCCCCGGAGTGACACCGCCGCGGCCGCGCTCTGCGGCGACGGTCGCCTCTTCACTACGACGGATGCCGCCGTCACCTGGTCCACCCCGGCAACCCTCCCCGGTGCGATCGCCCTCGCCCTCGCCCCCGCCACCTCGGGCTACCTCGTCGTCTCGGCGGGCCGTCCCGAGTGCGCCGGCGCCCAGCTACTCACCGTGACCGACGCTCTCGCACCCACCGTGGCCGGCTGCTACGCCGTGAGCACCCCGGCGACGGCCATGGCCGGAACGGTCGCCGTCTCCGAGGCAGCCGGAACCATCTGGCTCTGGGCCGGCGAGCAGGTCGTGCGTTCCACCGACTCCGGAGCGACCTTCAAGTAACACCCCCCTCAATGGGGCACACCGTTCGTTCCTAGACTGGTAGCTGAGCGAGACACCCCGAATGTGTCTGTGCACCCGGATCCTTTCGGGCGCGCACCCGTTCGGAGGAGACATGAGCGCATCCACGGCGTCCCCCGTCGAGAGCACCGCATGCCCTCCTGCCGCGCGCGATTGGCGTCGCATTTACGCCCGGCGCCTCATGTTCACCGACTTCCTGGTGCTCATCTGGGTCGTGTTCGGCGTGCAGATGCTGTGGTTCGGGGTGGATACCGCCAGTCTGTCCATGAGCCGCAGTCACTCTGATCTCGCCGTCAACTACAGCGTCGTCTCGGTCGTGCTCATCGCCGCCTGGATGATCATCCTGGCGGCATACGACACGCGCGGCCTCCGGGTGCTCGGAACCGGACCCGACGAATACAAGCTCATCGCCAACTCCTCCCTGCGCCTCTTCGGGCTGCTGGCCCTGGTCGCGTACCTGTTCCATATCGACGTGGCCCGCGGCTACATTCTCATCGCTTTCCCGCTCGGCATCGTGGTGCTCATCTTCTCCCGGTGGATGTGGCGCCAATGGTTGGTTGTCCAGCGCACCAACGGCCAGTTCTCGTCCCGCGTGATCCTGGTCGGGTCACTCTCCTCGACGGCGCGCATCAACCGTGAACTGTCCCGCCAGCCCGGCGCCGGCTACTGGGTCGTGGGGGCCTGCATCACCGGCGCTGCCGCGGGCGGCGTGCTCCCGGACACTCAGGTGCCGGTCTTCGGATCCATCGACACCGTCCATTCGGCCCTCGGCGCGACGGGTGCCGATACGGTCGTCGTCACGGGCGCCGACGAAATGACCGCTCAGCTCATCCGCGAGCTGAGCTGGAGCCTGGAACCCGGGCTGCAGCACCTCGTGGTCGCTCCGCGACTCATCGATGTCGGTGGCCCGCGCATCCACATGCGCCCGGTCGCCGGGCTACCGCTCATGCATGTCGAGACGCCGAGCTACGAAGGCCGCAAGATCCATACCAAGCGCGCCTTCGACCTGGTGGTGTCCGGTCTGCTCCTCGTGGTCCTGTCACCGGTGTTCGCACTGGTCGCTCTCGCCATTCGGGTGGGCGACGCCGGTCCGGTGCTGTTCAGTCAGGCCCGGGTGGGCTTCCACGGCGACACATTCCGCATGTTCAAGTTCCGCTCCATGGTCATCGACGCGGAAAACCGGCTCGCGGACACCAGCACCCTCGACCGTGCCGAGGGCAACGTTGTTCTGTTCAAGATGAGAAACGACCCCCGGATCACCCCTCTCGGCCGATTCCTGCGCCGGTGGAGCCTTGACGAACTGCCCCAGCTTGTCAATGTCTTCCTCGGCACCATGTCCCTCGTCGGGCCGCGCCCGCCCCTCGCTGCAGAAGTCGACCAGTACGAGAGCCATGTTCATCGCCGGTTCCTCGTCAAGCCGGGAATCACCGGACTGTGGCAGATCAATGGCCGATCTACGTTGTCCTGGGAAGAAAGCGTTCGCCTCGATCTGTACTACGTCGAGAACTGGTCGCTCGCGGGAGACTTCACGATCCTGTGGCGCACGGCGAAGACCGTTCTCCAGCGCACCGGCGCTTACTGATCGCCGGCACAAGCCACCCCAGTGCGAGGGTCATTCCGGCGGGTCGACGCTCGTGGGGCCGTCCAGCCCTGACTTCAGCTGTGAATCTACCGTATGGTAAAGAAGTGCCTTCAAGACGTTCGCACGCGCCGGCACATCCAATCACGTTTCAGCAGGGGGATTCACTCATGGCAAAAAAGGCTTTCGCAGCGGCAGCGCTCACGATTCTGGCTATCTTCGCCGCACCCGCCGCCGCCAACGCAGCCGGGTACGTACCCCCGACCAATGACACCGTTACCGGCACCCCGGTCGCCGGCGGCAGTGTCGCGGTGGACTTCATCGCCGGTTCTTACACCAACGGCGAGACCGTCAACATCTCGGTAGACGGTTCCGGAACCGCCACCCTGTCGGCCGTCAAGGCCAACGTTGCCACGCTGGCCAAGGCCGCGACCGCAACCGGGGCCTTGGCCGTCAAGGTCACCCTGCCGACGAACGCCACCGGCTCCTACACGCTCACCGGAACCGGGGCGACGTCCGGCCTCATCGGCACCTCGACCATTACCGTCGTCGCAGCGGATGCCGGCACCTCTGCCGGACTCGCGAGCACCGGCTACAACGCCCCGATGCTCCTCATCTGGAGCGCAGCGGGCGCCGTCCTCCTCGGCATCGCACTGGTCCTCGTGCTCGGCTATGTTCGTCGCAAGCGCGCCAACGCGTAATACCCCGCGCTGACCCCGGCGCACAGCTTTTCGACAGGCCCCGAGCACACGCTCGGGGCCTGTCGTTTTTGTCTGGTTTACTAGACGAATGTCCCACGCGCACGCATCTGCACCGGTCCAGGGTCGGCGTCGACGGGGACGACGAATTTGGCTCTCGGTGGGCATTCCCCTTGTATTGCTCGTCGGGATCGTCGCCTGGGTGGGCGTGCGCGCCTACCTCGCTAAGGGTGAGCTCGAGGCCGCCCTTCCGCTCGCGGCGCAAATCCAGGCCCAGGTGGTCGCCGGCGATGGCGAATCGGCCCAGCCAACGGCCCGAGCCCTGTCCGACCATTCCGCGAGTGCCGCAGCTCTCACCAGCGACCCGGTCTGGCGCGCATTCGAAGGCATCCCGGTGCTCGGCCCTAACCTCACGGTGGTTCGTCAGCTCGCCGCCGCGACCGACGACATTGCCCAACAGGCCGTCCTTCCTCTGACGAAGATCGCCGGAACCATCAGCCTGAGCGACTTCAAACCGGTCAACGGTGCGATCAACCTCAAACCGATGACGGATGCCCAGCCCCAGATCGATGCGGCCGATGCAGCTCTCGCCGCCGTGAAGCAACGTGTCGACGCGATCGACACGACGGACACACTGTCCGTGGTGACCAGCGCGGCGGAAAAGCTGTCAACTTCGGTGGACAAGGCGGCCGACGCCGTGAACACGCTTGACCGCGCCGTGCGTGTTGTGCCCGGCATGCTCGGGGCCTCCGGGCCACGCAACTATATCGTGCTGTTCCAGAACCCCGCGGAACTCCGTGCCTCCGGTGGCATCCCCGGTGCACTCGCCCTTATCCACACGGAAGACGGTGCGATCACCCTCGCACAGCAAACCGCTGGCACTGACTTCCCGCATTACGCGCAACCGGTCTTGCCTCTTCCAACAGAGACGCGAGGGCTTTACGGCGACATAGTCGGCGAATATATTCAGGACGTCACTCTCACGCCGAATTTTCCGCTATCGGCGTCACTCGCGCGCGAAATGTGGAAACGCCAGTTTGGTGTCGAGGCCGACGGCGTCATCTCCATCGACCCGGTGGCCCTCAGTTATCTCCTTAAAGCCACCGGCCCCATTACTTTGGCGACAGGCGACGTCCTTACCTCGGACAATGCCGTACATCTCCTGCTAAGCGATGCCTACGCGCGATACACGAAGCCAGCCGACCAGAACGCATTCTTCGCGGGGGCCGCCTCGTCGGTATTCTCGGCGTTGGCCAGCGGCGGCGCTAACCCGAAGTCGCTCCTCGAGGCGTTGGGCCAAGCTGGTGCCGAACGACGCGTTCTGGTTTGGAGCGCACACGATGACGACCAGGCTGTTCTCCAGGACACCTCCTTGGCCGGTCGTCTACCGGTGACCGACGCCGACACGACGCGGTTTGGCGTCTACCTCAACGATGCCACTGGCGCAAAAATGGACACACACCTGGACGTGCAGGTAGCTGTCGGCAATGCTGTCTGTCGACAGGACGCGCGGCCGTATTATGCCGTGACTGTGAATCTGAAGAACACGGCACCCGCCGATGCTGCGAAGTCATTGCCCGAATATGTGACGGGGGGAGGTCATTTTGGTGTCACCCCCGGAAACGTGAAGACGATCGTATCGGTTTACGGGGCACCAGATATGCAGAACCTGGGCGTCATGCGAGACAACGTCGTCATCGGCTACCACCCGGCGACTGATGCGACCTATCCGGTTAGCGCATCTAGCATCGAATTGGCTCCAGGAGAGAGTGCGGTTCTCACATTTGGATGGCTAGGGGCTGGACCTCTGACGAGTGATGTCTCTGCTCAGATCACTCCTGGTACTTCGCGAGTTGTCGCAACGAATGCGTCGTCACGCTGCGATTCCTTGCTCTGGCCACAGCGATGACTGTCTCTCGACCGTCATATGTCGGGGGTGTTAACGCTGCGTCCGACAGGCATTCTTTGACGCACCGTAGGTCGCAACTGTGACACCATAATGGGGGGCGTCAGAAGTCGGCCTCGAAAGTGAACGTCATAGGAAGGCCGCTGAGTGGAACTTCGCGACTATATTCGGGTCTTACGTAAGAGCTGGGTCCTCATCGTACTTCTGTTGCTCGTTGGTCTGGGAGCGGGTGCCACCTACTCTTTGACGACAACGCCTTTATACAATGCGTCGTCGAAGGTCTTCGTCTCAACGCAGGGCGGAGGCACAAGCCAGGAGCTGGCGCAGGGCAACACCTTTACTGTGGCCAGAGTGAAGACTTATGCCGATCTAGTGGCTACACCGATCGTTCTCCTTCCGGTGATTGGAAGCCTCGGGCTTAACATGACTTCCGTTGATTTGGCAAAGCAGGTCACGGCTTCAGCCCCTCTTGACACGTCGATTATTGAAATCGCCGTCCTGGACCCGGATCCCGTGCGGGCCGCCGATATTGCCAATGCCGCTTCTCAGAGCCTTACTGCCGTTGTCCAGTCCATCGAGACTCCCGAAGCCATTGACGCCGTATCGCCTGTCAAACTCACCCGGGCACAAGAAGCAACAGTGCCCAGCAAGCCAGTGAGCCCAAACGTCCCGCTGGATATTGCGCTTGGTGCTCTGATAGGACTTGCTCTAGGAATCGGCTTAGCAGTCCTACGCGAAGCGATGGAGACTCGCATTCGAAATGAGCGCGACGTCGAGCAGGTTACTGATGTGCCGATCTTGGGCGGAATCGTCTTCGACCCGAAAGCCAAGGAACGCCCGCTCATCGTGCATGTGGACCCGCGCAGTCCCCGGGCTGAGTCGTTCCGTTCTCTTCGAACGAATCTCCAGTTCCTTGACGTGGGTCGGACAGAACGCAGCTTCGTCATAACATCATCTATAGAAAGCGAAGGAAAGAGCACCACGGGTGCAAACCTCGCGATCACACTGGCTGATGCTGGCGGCCGTGTTCTTCTCATTGACGCCGATCTGCGGCGCCCAAAGATCGCAGACTATATGGGTGTAGAGGGGAGTGTTGGACTCACCGACGTCCTAATCGGTCGAGCGGAATTGTCCGACGTTATTCAGCCGTGGGGCGAGGGTCGTCTCTTCGTGCTCCCGGCAGGCAAGATACCGCCCAACCCCAGTGAGCTGTTAGGTTCAGCCCGAATGGCCGATCTCATTGCGCAGTTCAATCTCACCTTTGACGTGGTGATCTTTGACTCGCCGCCATTGCTGCCTGTTACGGACGCGGCAATCCTCGCGAAGAATGTGGGTGGGGCCATCATCGTGGTCGCGGCCGGCCGCACCCACAAGAATCAACTTAGGGGCGCAATCGCAGCATTGGGGAGCGTCGGTGCACCGGTTTCGGGACTCGTGCTGACCATGCTGCCGACCAAAGGCCCTGATGCTTACGGCTACGGTCACTACGGCTATGGATATGGCTATGGGTATACCCAGGACGTCACGGACGAAAAGGTCCGGAGCCGCGCGCGCATCAAGAAGGTATAGATCGACTGAATTTCGCTGGTTAATGCCACCGTAACCACAATGGGGTACCTTCTTGCCTACGTCGTCGTGGTCTGGCGTTGGCGTCAATCAAATCGAGACATGGCGGAAAGTGCAGCGCCATGAGGAGCAATATGAAAAAGCGCACTGGCATAGCCGGGGTACCTATTGAGATCGAAAAGACCGGCGGGCGAAATTGGAGGGTTTCATATGCCGCTCGACTTGTCGCTTCTGATCTTCTTGTCCTGATTTGGGTAGTTTTTGGGGTCCAAATCGCATGGTTCGGCATCGCAGCCTCGGATGTGCAATTTCGAGGTAGCCTCGCGGACACAGCGATCAGCTATTCAGTAATCTCCATTGTGCTCATCGTGACATGGATGATTTCCTTGGGTATCTATGGCTCGCGAGGCTACCGAGTGCTGGGCACTGGCTGGCAGGAGTACCGCTTGGTGGCGGGAAGCACTGTCCGTCTTTTCGGTCTGGTGGCGCTAATCGCCTATCTCTTCCAGATCGATTTAGCGCGAGGCTATATTCTCATCGCGTTTCCTCTCGGACTGGCAGTTCTCGCTCTTTCGCGTTGGATGTGGAGACAATGGCTTGGAGTGCACCGTCTCGATGGGCGCTATTCCTCCCGAGTGCTCCTAGTCGGGTCGGAAGTGTCCGCAACGCATTTGGCTCGTCAATTGGCGCGCCAGCCCAAAGCCGGTTATCTCGTCGTCGGGGCTTGTATTCCCAGCGGGCTCGTAGCGGGGTATCTACCGGACAGTGCAATACCTGTGTTCGGCAATCTCGACAAATTGCAGGCGGCGATGACCGCAGTGGGCGCCGACACGGTTGTGATTACCAGTAGTGACGAGCTGTCACCAGAACGAGTTCGAGAATTGAGCTGGAGCCTGGAACCAGGCAGACAACACCTAGTCGTCGCACCGAGCTTGACGGACATCGGTGGTCCACGTATCCACACCCGACCGGTCGCTGGATTGCCGCTCATCCACGTCGAGACGCCAAGGTTCGAAGGCCGGAATTTCTTTGCTAAGCGTGCCTTCGATCTATTGTGCTCGGGTTTGCTTATAGTCGTACTTTCGCCGTTCCTCCTCATCATCGGAGCCGTAATTCGGCTCAGCACACCTGGGGACGTGCTATTTCGGCAGGAGCGAGTGGGTATTAACGGTCGACACTTCAGCATGCTGAAGTTCCGATCTATGGTTACAGATGCAGAAGCACTGCTAGTCGGGCTCCGGGACGAAGCGCGCACTGAAGGCAACTCCGTACTCTTCAAGATGAAGGAGGACCCTCGAGTTACTCCCATCGGAAAGTACCTTCGACGTTTTAGCCTCGATGAACTTCCGCAGTTATTCAACGTATTTGGTGGCTCGATGTCCTTGGTCGGGCCAAGACCCCCCCTAGAACGGGAAGTTGCTGAATATGAGAATCACGTTCATCGTCGATTCCTCGTGAAGCCCGGTATTACGGGCCTCTGGCAGGTAAGCGGTAGGTCCAACTTGTCGTGGGAGGACACGGTCCGCTTGGATCTCTACTACGTCGAGAACTGGTCGATCACTGGAGACATCGTGATCTTGTGGCAGACGGCCCGTGCTGTATTAGCAAGTGATGGTGCCTACTAATGTGCAATGCAGCAACCGGAATGGTGCGCATCGGATACCACTCGATCGCTGATCTACGGGGCGATCGTTGCTGGGTTGTCTTGAAGACTTCAGGAAGACCGCAATTTTGCGATGGCTTCGCTCGAAGCGCCACCACAGTTCCTTGGAACCCGCCAGCTGCTCAGACTCATCTTTCACTCGGTACAGCGCGACTGTGGCGCTCTTTCTTCAGAAGAGGAGTACGGTCGCAGCGCGCAATCCCGGCTCGAATAGCCATACCGCAGTCGCAGTCGGGTCAGGGATTTGCAGAGCGGATTTCTCGGGCCCCTAGACACCTATCGCAAGAGGGAACGGGGCTGCACCGTAATCCCAAGGCGGAATCCCTCGAGTTCGCGAAGCATGCAGTTCACGGGCTCGGGTACCGAAACGAAAGACCGGACTTTTCGTGGGACGATGGAGCGTGGGTTGGCTTCCACGACGAAGGAAGTCTTGTTGGAGTAGGTCGAGCTGAAACTCCGAGGCATCGATACCATTCGGTCCCGGCGAAAGATGGCGCAAATTGAATGCCGTTCGGTCTCGGCGTCTCGGCAGTGTCGGGCTTAGCGCGCTTGTCCGCGTTGGTACATTTCCCGTCACCGCACTCGCAACATTCCTGACAACTTCTCTAGTCATTGGTCATGCTGGAGCGGCTGGCTATGCCGCGATTGCGGTAGTAATAACCCTTTCCCAGTTGGTGCCCTACGCCGATCTCGGGATAGGGGCCGGTGTTATTAACGCGATCTCCATGTCGGAAGTAGATGATCCGATTCGTACAAAGGCGGTGGCCAGCGCGATCCGCGTGATGCTGGTGTCAATGATCATTGTCTCTAGCCTGGGCTTGCTCGGAATGACCTTCTTCTCATGGTCCGAGGTCCTGAGTCTCGAAAACTCTGGGTTGGGCCGCCTTGATACTGTGACTGCTCTTGTGATCGTGATCTTCGCAGCTACCATTCCGATGGGGATTGGACAACGGGTGCTCTTGGCGCTCCTGATGAATCCGATCGCGATCGTAGTTAATTCGCTAGGGCCGATACTGAGTCTCCTGGGCACCGCAGTGATCGTTGGAATGGGCCTTTCTCCAGAGCTATTAGTTTTCCCCCCGGTCGTTGGTGGCCTGATTAGCTCCTTTGTATCCTTGTGGATCGCGACCAAGCGGATTCGATTCCGATGGTTGACTGTCTTCCAATACCGCAAGTTTCATCTCCCCGGGCTTCTATCTCAGGGGATGTGGTATCTCATGATTAGTGTTGTTTCGGCTTTTGCCTTTCAATGGGGGCGGATCGTTCTCGCCTCTCGTGGAACGCTTGACCAAGTTGCCACATACTCAATTGCAATGCAGTTCTATGCGCCATTGTGGTCCTTCTTCATTGCGGCTGGAACGTCGCTCTGGCCCATATTTGCGCGCAATAGATCGCGGAATGAGAGTAATTCGGCGCTACTTTTGCGAATGGTTCTCTACTTTGCAGGTGCCGGTTTGGTTTGCATTATCGGACTTATGTTGTTCGGGCCGTGGCTGGCCGGCGTGATTTCACATTCGGCGGTGGAAGCAAGCGCAATGATATTCCTGGGATGTGGTCTCCTGATCATTGTTCAATCGGTCCAGCTCGTTCTCGGCGTCTCACTTACTTCTCCACGGGACCTTCGATTTCAGGCGCTTTGGGGCATCCCGATGGCTGCATCCGTGATTGGTGCCACTTGGCTATTCGTGCCTGCCCTCGGAGCAATAACGCCCTTCTTGGCTGCCGGTGTTGGAGTTCTGTTGTTTCAGGTATTTCCTAATGTCTTTCGTGTGCGCGCAAATAGCCGTTCGGTACGTGAGACCACCGCAAATCCCGAACTTGAGACTGTTGCCTAATTATCTAGAAGATCTCAGCATCCGGGAGAGTACGACCGTCGAGATCATCGTTCGCCAAGTCGAAGTATTGATAGGAGATTGAAATGGCACAAATCGGAATGGTGATTCCGACGTTAGGCACGCGCCCGGCATGGCTTCGCGGTACCTTGAAATCGATGTTCGAACAGCGTGGCGTTGATCTTAAGGTTGTCATCGTGACACCTCGTCCGGACGAGGTGAGACTGATTGCGGCTGGGACTCCCGCGGTTGTGGTTGCGTCAGACACGCCGGGAATATCGGCGGCCGTCAATGAAGGATGGGCGGAGCTAAAAGACTCGACTTTCCTGGCTTGGCTTGGCGACGATGATCTACTTGCACCGGGATCTCTCCGCATTTCGCAGGACGCGCTAGTCAGAAATGCAGCGGCTTCCGGCACGTACGGGTGCGTGCGATACATTGACGCCGCGAGTGAGACTCTCTTCGTTGCTCGGCCCGGTCGCTTTGCGAGCGCTTATCTGCGCTGGGGTAAAGACTTGGTCCCCCAGCCGGGTAGTCTATTTCGCCGTGAAGCAGTCGAAGCCGTTGGCGGACTGGATACCAGTCTTCGATATGCAATGGATTTTGATCTGTTCCTAAAGCTTCGAGCCTTTGGGCCACTCCGCTACCTTTCATCCGAGGTCGCGTCGTTCCGACTGCACCCCGGCAGCATTACGGGTGCGAACCAGTCGAGCGTGGAAGCCGAAAGCGTTCGTGCCAGGTTCCACTCCGCACGAGTGAACTCCATACGTAGGTCGCTGGCGCCCCTTCAATCGGTCACCGATCGGGCGCTATACAAGCTATCTCGGCGACCGGGGGGTCTGGTTCCACAAATGCTCGGGCGAGACTATGTACTCGACGTCTATAGCGATGCCGATCTCGACGGCTCAACGACATGAAGAACTACGGCCGAACGGTTTCGACGACCCCAGGATTCCGATTTAGTTGGGTCTTTCAAGATTTTGCTGCGAACGCCCACAGGCCCCGCACTCGTCTCTTATTGGTCACATTTAGGTTGGCGCAGGCGGCCCGACATCCATTTTCCGACCGCCCAAGTCTGCTGTCATATTTTGTAACTGCGTGGTACGTGTTCATTTCCGAATGGGTTCTCGGGATGGAGTTGCCGGTTAAGACTCACGTCGGCTCTGCGCTGCAAATCGTGCACGGTTTCGGCCTTGTAATTAATGTGGATAGCCGACTTGGTTCTGACGTGGTCATTCGCCAAGGCGTCACCATCGGCAATAAGGGTGACGGTGGTGCTTCGCCTACTGTCGGAGATGGCGTATCGATTGGATCCGGCGCTTGCGTTATCGGGGCCGTTACCATTGGAGCTCGAGTGCGAATTGGCGCAAATGCGGTCGTAGTAACGGACGTACCTGAAGACGTTTCCGTCGTTGGAAATCCTGGACGAATCCTTCAAAACCGGGCTCCAGGGGTTTGAGCGAGTGACTGAACCAATTGTTATTGCGCTCGTCACTGGATCCTCTCTAGGTGCGGTGTGGGTCTGGCTTCGCGGCGTACGTCGTGGTGACGTGGTTTCCAAGTGGAATATCACGACCACCTATGTGGTCCTCATAGCTTGGCTCCTGTTGGCATCATCGGTGTTCACACAGTTTGATGGCGGAAACGTATCCATAGTTAACGTCTTCGGGCAGACGACGATACTTGCTAATCCTCGAGCGGCGCAAATAATGCAGCTCGCTGGCTATGCCATTATCGGAATAGGATTCCTCACCTTCTTTGTGTTCGGTATCGTCAAAAGAAACCGCCTATCAACTCCCCTGCTGCTTATGGGGCTTCTGGTGGTGATGACGGATTTCTCTTCTGCCATCGCGGGTGCGTCTGCCATTGGGAACCCTCGCATCATCGCCTTATTCGCACTGTTTCTGGGTGCTTCAGTGCTGCCGCGCGGCGGTGGCGCTCGGCTCGGGGTGGCGTTCTTTGGATTCTCCGTCTGCGTCGCAAGTGGCATTTTCCTTCTCGTGAACTATGCTGCCGCGTTTAGGACATGCCGTGCAGACAAGTGCGGCCCGCTCGGCAATCTTTTCTTTGGAGTGACTACCGGGGAAAACACAATCGGTCTTATCGTCGCCACCTCAATCCCGTGCATATTCCTTGTGTTGCGCGGCGCGACACGTTGGATCCTGGCGGTTTATCTCCTTAGCGTGGTCTACATCTCTGGTAGCCGGACGGCGCTTCAAGTCGCCCTTATTGTTACGATTCTTGTCCTGGTAACGGGCATGAGTTCCACGTCGATGGGCGGAATTTGGCGACGGTTTGTAACGATTGGGACGGCATCGGTCGGATTGGCTCTTGGCATTGTGCTTCCCTATCTGCCCCTGAATCCAACTGATTTTACAAACCGCGCCTATTTGTGGAAGCTTGCTTCTGCTCAACTAGAGGACAGTCAACTTTTTGGATTCGGCGCGCTCATCTGGGGAAATCAGGTTGCTGTGGGCACGATCTCCAGAGATGAGGCATATTCTGTCCACAATCAATGGCTCGATATTAGATACACGACCGGGGCATTAGGTATTGCACTGTTCATCATCTTGATCGTGATTGCGCTGCGGCAAGCGGATAAATGGACCGCCCCCCAGACCGCGCTCTTGTTCATCCCGGTAATCTATTCGGGTCTACTCGAGCGTACGTGGGCATTTGGCTTGCTCGACGTCTTTGGGTGGATGGCAGCGGCCACGCTGCTTGCACTTGAGCCTGCGGCTGAACCGGCTGCAAACACCTCTCCTGTGCTGACGGAAGCAGTCGCTCAAAGAGGACATGGCACGGACCGAGTGCTTACCGGTCTAGGCAACACGAATCCGAAGGGAGCGCACGGGAATTGATCATGCGAAATTCTTATCTGCGTCTAGTCGCGCGAATACGATCGGCCGTACAGACTCGAGTGGACCGCATCTGCGCCCAATTGTGGGTACGACTACCACTTGGCGTTATGGGGCCAACCCGTGATCCACGAAGCGTCGACGATGCAACTCGAGTCATTGCGCTGACCACTTATCCGCCTCGCATTGGCGCTGTGCATTTGACGATTCGAAGCTTGCTTAAACAATCGATAGCCGTTGATGCGATCTACCTTGTCCTCTCGACCCTTGAGTTCCCGGGCGGTGAGTCGGACCTCCCTCCCAATCTACGGCGACTACTTGCCGCTACAAAAGGCAGAGTGAATGTACATTTCACGCCCGAAAATATGCGGTCGTTCAAGAAGCTTCTTCCGATCATCGCAATCTATCCTGAGGCGACTATTTTAACTGCGGACGACGACGTCCTTTACTGGCGATCCTGGGCTCAACAGCTCGACGCGGCCAGTCTGACCTTTCCTGGAACAGTAGTCGGAACCAGAGGAAGTCTAATAAAGATGGAGGGCAATCGTGCCCGCCCATACACGGAATGGCCGGCAGCAGAGGCCGGTGTACCCGGCCAACTCGTTTTTCTGACCGGTCGGGGTGGCATTCTCTACCCGCCACATTCTCTGGATCCGCGGGTTTTTGACTGGGCGACGGCTTCTCTCATTTGTCCGTCCGCGGACGATATCTGGTTCAAAGTCATGGCATCTTTGGCGGGCATCGAAGCGGTAAAGGTAGACACCGGTCGCGAATATCCATCCAATGGTGCAAGCCAAAGCAGCGCGCTTTGGCGTCGCAACGTCCTCAAGAACGAGAATGACGTGGCTTTCGAGGCGGTTGTGGACCGCTTTGGCCTTTGGGATACATACGTCACCGCACAAAGGCTCCGACGTTGAAGGTGCTAATCGTCGATTGCTTAGCTTATCCTTCCAGTTCACGTTGAGAGGTCCTCAAATGTACAGAAAATCGCCGGCCAGTAAGTTCGACGCGTTATATCTCGCCGTCCTTCCCTTCTATCGGGAGTATTGCATCCAGGAGCTCAAAGCTGATTTGTCTTTGGACGTGATCCTGTTTGCTGGTGATCGGCACGTCGATCCCACAATTCGAACCGGAATCAGTAGGTCCTTATATGTGCAAGTTAGAAACTACGTCCTTGCCGGACGCGTACTTGTCCAGCTGGGGGGGTGGCGCACAGCGATCAGCGCCAAGACCACGATCCTCGACCTCAATCCGCGCAGCCTCACGGCGTGGACATTGCTGGGTTTGAGACGCATTCTGGGTAGGCGAACGCTCCTATGGGGCCATTTGCACCCTCGCTCCGGAAGAGGCAGTAGGACGGCGGTGCTACGCCGCTCGATGCGGCGTCTTTCGAACGGGACGGTGCTTTACGGGTACGATAGCGTTCCCTTTGCGCTCGCAGAGCTCCCAGGGTCGCCCGTCTGGGTGGCGCCGAACTCTTTGTACGCAAGGGATGCGTTGACTGTACCGGCCAATGAAGGCCCGTACACCAGCGTCCTGTACGTGGGGCGCCTCGTTTCCGATAAGAAAGTAGACCTGCTCATCCGAGGATTCTTGAGGAGCGATCTTGCCACCCGCGGCGTGCAGCTTGTCATCGTAGGAGAGGGCGCCGAACGCAAGGCCCTCGCCGACCTTGTTTCGGAGCTGGGCGGCAATGCTTCGGTAACCTTTCTCGGCCAGGTCGCCGATGTGAATGAACTTCGCCATCTCTATGAAGACGCTCTGTGCTCCGTATCGCCGGGTTACGTTGGGCTAAGCCTCACACAAAGCCTCGGGTTTGGCGTTCCTATGCTGATCTCAAGGGACGAACCGCATTCTCCTGAACTCGAGCTCGCTCGAATCGGTGGCGTCGAGTTCTTCGAGACTGACTCGCCGCTTGCACTTGCGGCCGCTCTTGATGCGCTCGCGCCTGCCGGCAGTGCATGCGAGCGACAGCGAATCAGCATCGCAATTCGGAAGACATATTCGGCGGAAGCCATGGCGGCGGGGATCGCGTCGGCACTCAAAAACACCAAACAGGAACTCGGAGATGATGGATGGCCGTCGAATCGGTAGTCAAGGTGCCCAAGAACCGCAGCCGTATCCCAGCACCGCTAGAGGGAGTTGTTCGTGCATTGCAGCGACGACTAATGATCCATGGGCCGGTGACGTACGGCAAGAACTTGCGAATGGGTAGTGACAGCACCTTGAGTTCGGTGCACGGGCTCAGAGTCGGTCACAATGTTTCGATTGGCCAACGCACAGTCATCGAAGTCGACGGTGCAATCGGAGACTACTGCCTGATTGGGCGCGGAGTGCAGATTGTCGGTCGTGTGGATCATTCGATCGACGAGGTGGGAATTCCAATGGCGTTCTCGACGTGGGTTGGAGATCGACCCGCAGTCCCGCAGGATGCCGTACAGATTGGAAGTGATGTGTGGATTGGCGGTGGCGTCATTATTCTCGGTGGGGTCACTATCGGCGAGGGGGCCGTGCTTGGCGCTGGCGCTGTGGTGACACATGACATTGAGCCTTACGGAATTGCCGTCGGGAATCCCGCTCGAGTCATCCGGAAACGATTCGATTCTGATGCTCAGAGGCACGCGCACAGTACAGCTCTCCGTGTCGATAGTTCCGACGTGAGCGATAAGGGGTAGCTGAGCACATCACCGCAATCTCTTTCGTGTCTTGCCGCGGTGGCGCGAGGCAGATCTGGAGCCGGTGTGAAGCGCTGCCAAAATCTAGTTAGACAGGCGACTCGTTTCCGGAGCGCCATCGAGTCAATACCTTATGCGCGGAATCGCGGGCCGAGATCCTCTGGGCTACGGGGGCCCCAGACCCGATTTGCAGGAATCGCACCGTTCACAGTTGTTCCGGGCGTCACGAGTGCCGAACGACCGATATCAGCGCCGCCGAGGACAATGCATCGGGAAGTCACCCAGGCCCCGTCGCCTATTCGGATCGCCTTAGTAATCAGCGCCATGTCGCGACGATGGGCGTGGCTGCCTGTCGTTAGGAGTGTCTCCTGCGAGATTGAAACGTCATGTCCGATAAATACTTCGTCTTGATTGTGGAACCAAACCCCTTCCCCGATCCAAGAGTTCGCTCCTACGTGTAGCTTCCACGGGAACTTCACTCGGGTTCTGGGGCGGAATATGACACCTGGGCCAATGTCTGCACCGAATGCCCTCAGTACTCGAACGCGAAGCCCGGAACTGACTTGCCATGGATTCGTAACGAATAGCAACTCTGCTGCAGCCCACAGATAGATCACAAACCTAGGGCGGTCCCATGCTTCTCTCGAGCCAGGCGCTGCAGCAAGGCTGATGACCGGAATCTCAATTGGGTCCAATTCATCAGACGGCCTATTCGTCATCTTGTCCTCGCCGTGCGTCGCGGATGGTCCTCCCGTGGGACAGACCCTAGGGATTTCGGTCAACACCGTAATCCTAGGGCCCACGTTCGCCTGCAACAGGGGTAGGAATCGCGCTCGGCTGAAACGGGTACGGAAGGTCGTTCGGATGATGCCCTTACGTCATGAGAATGAAATCAGGCTGTAACCCGAACGGGGGAGGCCCGAAACTGGACGACGCTAGGGTGTTAGTGGGTTGTGGAGCGCCTGTTTCGGGACCGGGCACACCTCCAGTTTTGAGTAGTTGAACTGACTTTGAGCAAGTATCAAGAACCAGAAAGCAGATCGTCATTGACCAAGCAGACTCAGCTGAAGGTGCTCGTCATCGGCCTGAACTTCTCACCGGAGGTCACCGGGATAGCGCCATACACGAGTGGGCTTGTTCAGGGGCTTGTGGAACGCGGCTTCGCCGTCGATGTCATAACGGCACATCCTCACTACCCGGAGTGGAAAGTCCATGCCGGCTTTGGCGGTAGAAAGACGTCCGAATTTCTAGATGGCGTTCGCGTCACACGGTTGCCGCACTACGTTCCATCCAGCCCCGAAGGCCTAAAACGTTTGGCTTCTGAGATTTCCTTTGGAATAGGCGTCATGTTCGCGAAATGGGGTCGCCCAGACGTGATTGTGATGGTCTCGCCAGCGCTCTTTTCGACCGCCCTTGCGATGCTCAGAGCGCGGATGAGCCACCGAAAGCGCATTGTTAACATTTGGATACAGGACCTCTATAGCTTGGGGATGGCCGAAACTGGGACCGGTTCAGATTTCATCACCAGGGTAGTGACTTGGGTAGAGAAGGTCACGATCGCGGCAGCATCGGGCGTGGTTGTAATTCATTCCCGGTTCGCCGCCCACCTAGGTGAAAAGTTCGGCATCGGATCTGCGCAAATTGAGGTAATTCGAAACTGGACCCACCTCAAACCGACTCCGCCCTTCGATTTCACCGCCGTCCGTGCGACTCACGGCTGGAATCCAGATGAGACCGTTGTCCTACACGCTGGGAACATGGGGATTAAGCAGGCTCTCGGGAATGTGGTCGAAGCCGCACGACTTGCGGAAGCACAGGACCTCCCGGTCCGCTTCGTTTTATTGGGAAACGGAAGCCAACGAGACGCGCTCATGGCCCAGGGAAAAGGTATCTCTCGACTGCAGTTCATCGATTCTCTCGACGACTTTGGTTTCCAAAGGGCACTCGCATCTGCAGACATTTTGTTGGTCAACGAGAAGCTCGGTGTTTCCGAGATGGCCGTGCCCAGCAAACTGACGTCTTATTACAATGCAGGTCGGCCCGTGATCGCGGCAACCGATCGCAGAGGGGTGACTGCGGCCGAAATCGAGTCGGCGAGGGGTGGAGTCGTTGTGGACGCCGAAGACCCACAGGCAATAATCGATGAGGCAATTGGGCTCCGGGACGACCCAGCGCGGGCTGCTTTGTTCGGCGCGAATGGAATGCGCTACCGCGCAGACGTCCTAGGGCAAGAAGTGGCCATTGACCGATTTGCTCAATGGCTAAGGGGCTTGACGTCAATGCAGGACCATGTCGATGGTCACTCGCATTCGTTAGGCAAAGATGGAGGAAATTCATGACAAAGCGCGCTCTCATCACTGGAATTACCGGTCAGGATGGTTCGTACCTTGCCGAGCTCTTGCTCTCGAAGGGCTACGAGGTGCACGGGCTAATTCGACGTGCTTCGACGTTCAATACGGCCCGAATTGATCACCTGTATGTTGACCCGCACGACCCCGAGGCCAAGTTGTTCCTTCACTATGGCGATCTCAGTGACGGCAGCCGCCTTGTCACTCTGCTCGCCGAGATTCAGCCGCACGAGGTCTACAACCTTGCTGCGCAATCGCATGTTCGTGTGTCCTTCGACGAGCCCGAGCACACCGGTGACACGACGGGTATGGGCACCATTCGCCTGCTCGAGGCCGTACGCATGTCTGGTATTGAGACACGCTTCTACCAGGCGTCAAGCTCGGAGATGTTTGGGGCTACTCCGCCACCTCAGAATGAGGAGACCCCGTTCTACCCCCGCTCGCCGTACGGCGCAGCCAAGGTTTACAGCTACTGGATCACTAAGAATTACCGCGAGGCATACGACATGTTTGCCGTGAACGGCATTCTCTTTAACCACGAATCTCCGCGCCGTGGCGAGACTTTTGTTACTCGAAAGATCACACGCGCCGTCGCAGCCATCAAGGCGGGTAGACAGGATCATGTCTACCTTGGCAACCTCGATTCGATCCGTGACTGGGGCTACGCCGCAGAATATGTGGAGGGCATGTGGCGCATGCTGCAGGTTGACGAGCCCGATGACTTCGTCCTTGCCACCGGCGGAAACTTCACGGTGCGGGACTTCGTGGAGACCTCATTCAGTCACGCCGGCCTCAAATGGGAAGATCACGTGCGCTTCGACGAGCGATACTTGCGCCCCACCGAGGTGGACGCTCTCGTTGGCGACGCCTCCAAGGCTGAGGCCAAGCTTGGCTGGAAGGCCACGGTCGACACCGCCGAACTCGCCCGCATCATGGTGGACGCCGACATCGTCGCGCTCGAGCATGCGGGTGGCCACTGGATCGATGAGGTCAAACTCGCGAGTTGGGGTACGAAGTAGTCATGGCGGACGACCGCGACCACGTCAAATTCGTGCCTGGAGTCCTGGACCGCTCAAGTCGGTTTTACGTCGCAGGTCATCGCGGCTTGGTCGGATCCGCGATCTGGCGCCGACTAGAGGCGGAGGGATTCACCGATCTGATCGGTCGGACCTCTGCTGAGCTGGATCTCAAGGACCGAGATGCCGTCTTCGCATTCTTTGAGGAAGCGAAGCCGCGTTACGCAGTATTGGCGGCCGCGAAGGTGGGCGGGATCCTGGCGAACAGCACGTTCCCGGTCGACTTCTTGAGCGACAACTTGCGGATACAGGTGAACGTGCTCGACGCAGCCCTAAAGTGTGGCGTCGAACGCCTCTTGTTTCTGGGATCGTCCTGCATCTATCCGCGGCTCGCCCCGCAACCAATACGAGAGGACACCCTTCTCACGGGGCACCTCGAACCGACAAACGACGCCTATGCGATCGCAAAGATCGCAGGGATCCTGCAGATTCAGGCCGTTCGGCGCCAATACGGGTTGCCGTGGATCTCAGCGATGCCGACAAACCTCTATGGTCCCGGCGACAACTTCTCGCCGAAAGGGTCGCACGTCCTTCCGGCGCTCATACGCCGATACGACGAGGGGGCGCAGTCTGGCGCCGCCACCGTTACTAACTGGGGGACAGGCACTCCACGCCGCGAGTTCCTGCACGTCGACGACATGGCTGCAGCGTGTTTGCACCTGATGGAGCACTACGACGGTCCCGAGCAGGTAAACGTAGGCACCGGGTCTGACGTGACCATTCGTGAAATTGCGGAGACAATCGCGCGGGTCGTGGGATTCACAGGAGAGACTCTCTGGGACACAGAGAAGCCCGACGGCACGCCCCAGAAACTCCTCGACGTCTCCAAGCTCGCAGACGCAGGCTGGACAGCTCAGATCGGGCTGGAAGACGGGCTTGTATCAACGGTGCAGTGGTATCGGAACCACGTCACTAGCATTCGACAGTAGGGGCGCTGAGTGAAAAGCGAGCGCACGCCCGCGAGGCGTGCGCTCGCTTTTGGCCTACTCGGGTGTATGCAATGCAACGAAATGTTCACCCGATAGAAACACGCGAACTGGAAACGGGCTGTGAATGTCCCCTAAAGTAGGGGGTAGCCTCACTCGAGGTCAGCCAGTGTCGGCGAAAAATCATTGTGATCCACAGCAGGGATAACACCATGGCAAAAAAGATCCTCGCGGTGATTGCGCTCGCAGTCCTCGCCGTTTTCGCAGTCCCGGCCGCAGCTAACGCTGCCGGCTACGTCCCGGCAGCAAACGTTGCCGTCTCCGACAGCACCCCGGTTCCTGGCCAGGCAGTGACGGTCTCGTTCGACGGCGCGTCCTTCACGCCCGGTGAGAGCGTCTCCTTCGCCGTCACCGGTTCGGGCGTCGCTACTCTCTCCGTCGTGAAGTCCGGAACGGCGACGCTCGTCAAGTCGGCCACCACCACCGGTGCGGCCAGCGTTTCCGTCACGCTTCCGACGGACGCGACCGGTTCCTACACCACCACGGCCACCGGCCTCACCTCCGGCACCGTCGGCACGGCGACACTCACCGTCGTGGCCGCTGACAACGGCGCGACCGGACAGACCCTCGCCAGCACCGGCTACAACACCCCGGTTCTTCTGATCTGGGCTGCCGCTGGTGCGCTCCTCCTCGGTATCGCCCTCGTGGTTGTGCTGAGCTTCGTTCGCCGCCGCCGCGTAGCCGCGTAGCGTTTACTCAAGAGGCAACTTCTTCCGACACTGTGTGAAGTTGATCGCCACGAAGTGACCCCCCCCAGGAAAGGCCCCGGACATCGTCCGGGGCCTTTCTTAACGCCGGAGGCAGATCCTTTGCCATCCGTTACCCCGAGGTGAGTTCGATTCTCGGTTCCGCCGCCGTTAGGCTTTTTGTATGGAGTTAGACGTATGAAGATTTCTGTCATTGGTTGTGGGTATCTCGGGGCCGTGCACGCGGCCGCGATGGTAGAGCTCGGGCATGAGGTCGTCGGTATCGACGTCGACGCGAAGAAGATCGCGCAGCTTGCCGTCGGGCTTCCGCCGTTCTTTGAACCTGGCCTTCCCGAGATCCTGACCTCGGCCATGGCCACAGGCCGGCTGCGCTTCAGCACGGACATTGCCGAAGTTGCTGGCTCCCGCGTGCATTTCGTCGCCGTCGGCACCCCGCAGAAGCCCGGCAGCTACGCCGCGGACCTCACCTACGTGGACGCTGCAGTACAGGCGCTCCTGCCGCACCTCGGCGCGGGGGACCTGGTTGTGGGCAAGAGTACTGTCCCCGTCGGGACCGCCACTCGTCTCGCGGGCATCGTGGAAGCATCGGGAACCGGTGCGACACTCGCCTGGAACCCTGAGTTCCTGCGCGAGGGCTTCGCCGTGAAAGACACCATCAGCCCGGACCGTCTGGTCTACGGTGTTGCCGCTGGAGAGCCCGGCGAGCACGCAACCGCGCTGCTCAACGAGATCTACGCCGCCGCACTTGCCGCGGAGACTCCTCTCGTGGTCACCGACTTCGCCACGGCCGAACTCGTGAAGGTCGCAGCGAACGCGTTCCTCGCCACCAAGATCAGCTTCATCAACGCCATGGCCGAAATTGCCGAGGTCACCGGAGCCGATGTGACGCAGCTTGCCGATGCGATCGGCTACGACAATCGCATCGGGCGCCGTTTCCTGGGCGCCGGCGTCGGCTTCGGCGGCGGTTGCCTGCCGAAGGACATCCGGGCGTTCACAGCCCGGGCCGAAGAACTCGGTCGTGGCGAATCCGTGGCTTTCCTCAAGGAAGTGGATTCGATCAACCTGCGTCGACGCCAGCGTGCGATCGACCTCACCGTCTCGGCACTCGGTGGTAGCGCGTACAACGCCAAGGTGGCCGTGCTTGGCCTCAGCTTCAAGCCGCACTCCGACGATGTGCGTGACTCGCCAGCACTCGACGTCGCCGTGCAACTGCATGGTCTCGGCGCCAACGTCGTTGCGACCGACCCGCAGGGCATCGAGAACTCGCGGGCGCGGCACCCCCAGCTCACCTATTCGACCGACCTGGAGGAGACCTTGCGCGGCGCGGACGCTGTCGTGCTCGTGACCGAATGGCCTGAATTTAGACACCTCGACCCGGCCTGGGTCGGTGCCCTGGTCAAGAACAAGATCGTCATCGACGGACGCAATTCCTTCGACGCCGCCGCGTGGCGTGCTGCCGGCTGGACCTACCATGGTCTGGGCCGTCCGTAACCGGGCCGACATCGGGCATTCTCAGTATTCAGTTAGGAAAACAGCACACTCATGACGACTCTTCCCCGCCTGGTGGCCTTTGACCTGGATGACACACTTGCGGCCTCCAAATCCCCGATCGACCCGCGGATGGCCGACCTGATGGTGCGCCTGCTCGGTGTTGTGGAGGTCTGCGTGATTTCCGGTGGCCAGATCGGTCAGTTCCACATGCAGCTCATCGACAACCTCAACGACGTCGACGATGAGACCCTGGCCCGCCTGCACCTGATGCCCACCTGCGGTACGCAGTACTTCCTGCATAAGCGGGGTGGCTGGACGCAGATCTACGCGGAGTACCTCACCGATGACCAGAAGTCGCGGGCGCTCGTGGCTGTCGAGACCACGGCCCGAGAACTCGGTTATTGGGAAAGCAACACTTGGGGTCCGATCTTGGAAGACCGCGGTTCGCAAATTACGTTCTCGGCGCTCGGCCAGGCCGCTCCCGTGGCCTCCAAGGTCGCCTGGGACCCGACCGGGAGCAAGAAGAACACCCTGCGTGAAGCGGTGCAGATGCTGCTGCCCGACCTCGAGGTGCGCTCCGGAGGGTCGACCTCTGTCGATATCACCCGACAGGGCATCGACAAGGCCTACGGCATGAAGAAGCTCGCGCAGCTGACCGGGGTGCCCCTCGATGACATGCTTTTCGTCGGCGACCGTCTCGACGAGAACGGCAACGACTACCCGGTTCTCGCGCTCGGGGTCGAGTGCTTCGCTGTCGAGGGCTGGGAAGACACTGCCGCGTTCTTGGAGACGTTGATTCCTAAGCTCGCCGCCGCATCCGTCTGACGAGTCGTCAGCCTCGGTCGACCGGGAAGTCCAGGGTGCTCAGCGTGAACGTGCGCTCGAGCTTCCGCCATTTCGCGAGCACGAGGGTGGCCCCGTCGGAGCGGAGGTCGTGGACGAGCCCGATCGTGAGTACAGCGCGCTTCATCGAATTGTTCCAACCCTGCAGGGGGTAGTAGACCGAAACGATCTTCGGCACGGCCTTCGGGCTGTCGAACTTGTCGAAGACGAGCGGGTGGATCGATTTCAGGTCGACCTGCCAGGCGGCAGGTAATGAGTCGGGGGAGGGTGGCGATGTTTCGGGGCGCGGTGACGACATTGTGAATCCTCTGGTGACGATTGGCGGTGTCCGGGCGGAATCGTTAGTGCACTCTGGCCAGAATACGGCCGAAGAAGTACGAACGTGCTGAACTTTTACAAAGCGCAATGTCCGGGAAATGAACTCGTCACGCACTGCGGGTGTACCCATAAGAAGGGGCACGGAACCAGACTGAGTATTCGAGCCTTTGAGCCCCACCCGATCGTGCGGTTGAGCCCCACCGTTCGTGCGGAAGAGCACCAGTGGTGGTGTGGCTCAGCACCACCGGTGCTCCTCGTCACGGATTACGCGGTCGCGAGGGCGGCTTGTTCCCGCATGTTGTAGGTGCCTGTGTCGACCCAGGTGGTGTTGTGGATGATGCGGTCCATGATGGCGTCGGCGTGGACGCCGGCGCCGAGGCGCTGGTGCCAGTCCTTCTGTTGATATTGGGTGCAGAACACCGTCGAGGTCTCGCCGTAACGGCGCTCCATCAACTCCAGCAGCATCGTCCGCATCGATTCCGTCGGCCGGTCGAGTAGCCACTCGTCAATGACCAGCAGCGTGAACGCGGCATATTTGCGGAGGAACTTGCTCGCCCCGCCCGGGGCGTCCTGCGCGGCGACCCAGGCTTCCTCGAGGTCAGGCATCCGGATGTAGTGGGCGCGGATGCGATGCGCGCAGGCCCGTTTGGCGATCGCGCAGCCCAGATACGATTTCCCCGACCCGGTGAAGCCCTGGAAGACGACGTTTTGCTGCCGGGTGACGAATGAGCAGGTCCCGAGCTGGGTGAGCACCTGCCGGTTGAGGCCGCGCTCGTCGAGCAGGTCGATGCGCCGCAGATCCGCGTTCGGATAACGCAGTCCTGCCCGCCGGATCAGCCCGTCGACCTTGGAATGCATGAACGTCGAGTAGGCGTCGTCGACGGCCAGCCGGACCCGTTCCTCGAAGGCCAGGCCGATGCTGAGGGTGTCGTCCTGGGTGTCGATCGCCTGCAGCAGCTCGCTGGCGTTCATCTCGCGGAGCTTGCGTTTGGTCTCCCCGTCGAGGGCGCTCACCGGGTGCCTCCGGCGTAGTAGGCGCTGCCGCGGACATACCCGCCATCGTCGCTCTCGGGCTCGGGGGCCTGTCCTGTCTTGTCCTGCCCGGTGTCGAGGATCGGCCGCAGATGCGCATAGCGCGGGGATCGGACCGGACCCCGCAACGCGAGCGCGCAGGCGGCCTCGACCCGGGCCGGGGAGAACCGGCGCGACAGTTTCAGCACCGCCAACGCCGCATCGAAGCCGGCCTCGTCGATGAAGACGGTTTCGAAGATCTTGGCCGTCACGGTGACAGTTGCCGGCCCGATCCGCGTCGCCCATTCCTCGATCCGGGTCCGGTCCCAGGCCTGGAAACTGCGACCTTCGGGTAGGTCGGCCTCGTTGGTCCGATACTGGTTGCTGGTCGTTGCCGGCAGCAGCAGCAGGTGGCTGGCCAGGCGCTCATCGCGGCGATAGACCTCCAGCATCGTCTCGGTGACGCGCAGGTCGACCAGCGCGCCGATCTGGTTGAAGGGAACGGAGTAGAAGTTCTTGGCCCAGACCACGTGGGCGTTGGTGTTGACCTTCCGTTTGTAGGACCAGGTGCTGATCTCGAACGGGACCGCCGGCAGCGCCTGCAGCAGCGGCTTCTCCTCGGCGGTGAATACGCTGAGGCG
>NZ_SOFR01000037.1:0-128335 GCF_004402735.1 Cryobacterium sp. MDB1-18-1
CCCAAAACGTTAAACGAACGCTCAAAGGCGACAACGGTCGAGCCATCGACAACACCCCACGGAACTCAGGGTGTTGCTCTCACCACCTGAACTCGCCGCGGTGCACACCGCTAGTTATGAGACACCCCCAGCGGCGACGCGCGCACGTCTGCGCCTTCCGAGTGCTCACGGGGAAACCAGATCCAGAGAGCGCCCCCAGTGCCCAGCGGATTGCATCCATTTCTGCCAGTCGCACGACCAGTAGCCAATTGACCATTGCCTCGTCACGGTCTGTCCACTGCACCATCGTCGCAATCTCCGTCCGCTCTAAAACCAGTGATTTTCTGATTTACGTCGTCCTGTTTTCCTTGATCCTTGTTCTTGTTTTTTGTACTTAGTTTTGTTTATGTTTTTGTTTTTTCTTTTACTTATCTCTCTCATACACTTCTTCCTCTTTCCCTGTCCCACCGCTACCCCTTTACTTCCCAACCCCCCACACAATGCCGTTGGGTGTGGGGGGGTTGGGAAGCGAGCGCAGCGAGGGGGTCGCGGTGGGACAGGGAAAGAGGGCCCTTACCTATTCGTTTGGGTATTCGCTCTCAACGAATACCCAAACGAATACCCAAACGAATAGGCGGCCGCGATTTGCGCATCCCTAAGAACGCGATTTCGGCTTCAAACTTGCGCGACGAAATCGACGTCGCGCCACCGTCAAGTCACCGCGGCATGCCCCCACGTGCACACTGCTCGTAGTCCCATCGTCGGAGAACAGCGTTCACCATGGGGACCCGCACCCGGGCCTCAGCGGCGATGCCGGCGGCGTCCGTGCGTTGCTTCCGTCGCCGATGACGTGAGGCATTTGTCGGTCGCCAGGTCCTCGCCAAGGACGCATTGGATACCAAAGCGGATACGTGCGCGGTTGACGGTGCGATCCTCGAAGCTCCGCCAGCACTGACGGTATCGGGCACGCGAACTTGCGGCGAAGCGGCCTGGCAGCGGGCCGGTTGATCGGACCTGCATCGTGTGCGACGATGCCCGCGAAACGACCACAGTCAGGGCCGGCTGTCGGTATGGGCGAAGCCGCCGAGAGAGTTATCCACAGGCTCTTCTCGCGCGCGCGTACTGCTCCGTTTTTGTTCCTTCCTGTTCCTTACTGTTAGGGGGGTCATTTTCTGGTCCCCTTTGAGACAACTTTTTGGTCCCCTTCAGGGACGAATTTTTGGTCCCCAGGAGGGACGAATAATCGGCCCCCAAAGCGACGGACCGGCGGCGGTTATCCACAGGGGACCTCTCACGGACAGACGGAATTGGATGGTCCGTGGCGCTGGTCACTCTCCGATGACGGATGCAGTGTCGGTCGTCCTGGATAACGTGAGCATTGAGCGAACCCACGAGCAGGTGCACCCTTGAGATCGAGATCGCCGCTGACGGGCACTGTCTCGGCGGTCGCACTAGTCCGACTGGAAGGCTGGCCTGATTACACATGGCATCGATCACCTCGTACACGACGGCGGCCGGGAAGCGGTACCGGGTGCGGTACCGCCGACCCGACCACACGCAGACGGACAAGCGCGGGTTCAAGACGAAGAGGGAAGCCGAGCTCTTCACCGCGACCGTCGAGATTGCCATGGCGAGGGGCGAGTACGTCGAGGCCTCCGCCGCCAAGGTGACCATTGGCACTCTGGGAGCTGACTGGCTCGCTTCGCAGACGCACCTGAAGCCATCCTCCCTCCGTCCCATCGAGATCGCCTGGCGGCTCTACGTGGCGCCGCGCTGGGCGAGGATCTCCGTCAGCGGGGTCCGCCACAGCGACGTCCAGGCCTGGGTGTCGACGATGACGGGCACGCGCGGCGCCACGACCGTCATCCGGGCTTTCGGAGTCCTGGCGTCCATTCTGGACGTCGCGGTCCGGGACAAGCGCATTTCCACGAATCCCGCCCGCGGCGTGAACCTCCCCAGGAAGCCCAAGAAGGAGCATCGGTATCTCACTCACGAGGAGGTGGTGCGCCTCGCCGACAATTCCGGCATCCACCGCACGCTACTGCTCGTGCTCGCGTACACGGGGCTGCGCTGGGGCGAAGCCATCGGCTTGCGCGTGCGAGACGTCGACCTGGTCCGGAACCGGATATCCGTCAGCGTGAACGCCGTCGAAGTCGGCGGGATCATCGAGGTCGGGACGCCTAAGTCCGACAAGCGCCGCACAGTGGTATTCCCGGCATTCCTCACCCAGTCCCTGCTCGAGAACCTCACCGGCAAGGGCCCCAACGATCTGCTCTTCTCCGACAGCGCCGGGGAGCACCTCCGGCGAACACGCGTCAGTAGCGGCTCGAGGTCGTGGTTCAAGACGGCGCTCGTCGCCTCCGACCTGCCCGCAATGACCCTGCACGACCTGCGCCACACGGCCGCATCCCTCGCCATCGCGTCGGGAGCGAACGTGAAGGCGGTGCAGCGGATGCTCGGTCACGCGTCCGCGGCGATGACCCTGGACGTCTATGCCGACCTCTTCGATGACGATTTAGACGCCGTTGCAGTGGGCCTCAACCACGCCGCCGCTCCAGCAATTGTGGGCAAAATGTGGGCAAACCCACCCGGACCATGAAAAAGACCCCCGGACTTCCGCGTAATTACGCGGATCTCGGGGGCCTTACAGTGCGGAGACGGTGGGATTTGAACCCACGGTACCCTGTGAAGGGTACTCCACCTTAGCAGGGTGGTGCACTAAGCCGTACTATGCGACGTCTCCTTGGCGCCTGCGCAGAATTCACCGAGCAAACACACGAGTGTAATCATAACCGTACCGGCGGCATCCGTTTGCACGGGTGCCCGAAGGCCCGCGCCTACTGGTTGTTGAGGGTGCGGCCGACGGAGCAGGTCAGTTCCCCGGCGGTCTGGCCGGTCGCCGACTCCGACAGGGTCGTGGCGTCCGTCGGGGTGGGGATCGGGGTGGCGCCGGCGGATGCCGTGGGATCGGGCGTCGCGGAAGCATCCGTCGTCGCGGCGGGCGTCGGAGTCGCGGTCGCGCTCGGGTCGAGCGTCGCGCCGCGCCCCGTTGTGCCGCCGAGCTTGAGGGCCTTGTCGGCCGCGACCGCGGTGAAGAGTTCCTTGAAGTCGGGCTGGAGCGGGAGCACTCCGCCGGTCGTGCCGCCGGTGGGCACCTGCACGAAGACGACCTGGTTCAGGTCGATGTCCTTGAGCGCGACCGCGATCGACGCGATCACGGAGACGTTGTTGAGGCTATCGGAGAGCTTCATGTTGGCGGTCACGGCCTTCGCGAGCGAATACACCTTGAGCGGGTCCGACAGCGTGCTCGCGCTCTTGATGGTGCGCACCAGGGCCGACATGAAGACCTGCTGGTTGTTGATCCGGGTGAGGTCGCTGCCGTCGCCCACACCGTGGCGGGTACGGAGGAACTGCAGGGCCGCAACACCCTCGAGGGTGTGCATGCCGGGCTTGAGGAAGGTGCCGGTGTACTCGTCCTGGATCTCCTCGGCGACACAGACCGGTACGCCGCCGACGGCGGTGGACATGGCCATCACGCCGCTGAACTGGACCTCGGCCGCGAAGGGGATGGTCAGACCGGTGAGCTTCTCCACGGTGAGCACCGTGCAGGCGAGCCCGCCGTACGTGAGCGTGGTGTTGATCTTCTGGCGGCTCATCGAATTGAACGTGCCGCCGCTCGGGTCGGGGCAGGCCGGGATCGGCACGAACATGTCGCGCGGGAAGCTGATCACGGAGGCGTTGGTGTGGTCCTGCGAGATGTGCAGGAGCATGGTGACGTCGTTGAGGTCGCCGGTGGAGTCCTCCGGGCCGAACGACGGGTCCTGGCCCTTGCGGCTGTCACTGCCGACGATGAGGAGGTTGACGCCGCCTGTGATGGCGCCGATCTGCGGGACGGGGCCGTTCGTCTCATTGGCGAGGTGCACACCGGGCTGCGCGCTCGATGCGACGTCGAGGGTGGCGATCGCGGCGACGGAGACTCCGCTGACGAGCACGACGGCCATGGCCGCTGCGAGGAACTTGACGACGGTGACGACCGGGTTCGAGTGCTTCAACCGGCCGTGCCGCGCGATGGTGCTGAGCTTGTGGGATCGTGCGGAACGGAGTCTCGGTTGGTCGCTCACTCAGATCCCTTCTGTGGTGCCGGCCGGGTAACGGGTTCGTGCGGAGGGCGTGGGATTCGAACCCACGAGACATTTCTGTCCACCAGTTTTCAAGACTGGCTCCATCGGCCGCTCGGACAGCCCTCCCGTTCGCGGCCCGGTCCGGCGAAGAACGCCCGGTCGACAACACACGAATACCGACCGATTCTAGCCGATCGCGCCTTCCTCACCCTGCCAGCAGGCTGGGACGCCCGCAGCGAGGCGGTTCGGAGTGGTGCCGGAGCGGCGTCAGAGCGACGCGAGAACCGTGGCGAGGCCGTCGTCGAGCACGGCTCCCGTGATCTCCCCGGCCGCCGCGAGCACCTCATGGGGGGACTGGCCCATGGCAACGCCGCGGCCCTCGAGCCCGGCCCACTCGAGCATCTCGATGTCGTTGCGTCCGTCACCGACGGCCATCACCCGGGCACGGGGGATGTCCAGCTCGGCTCGGACCCGCTCCATTGCGGTGGCCTTGTTGACGCCGTCGGGCGCGATGTCGAGCCACGCGGTCCAGCCGATCGAGTAGCTCACCCGGTTGAGGCCCATCTGCTCGACGACCTGCAGGAAGTCTTCCATCTCGTGGTCAGGCGAGATGACGACGACGCGGGTGGCCTCGTGGCGGAGCAGCTCGTCGAACTCGACGTGTTCACTGTCGAGGCCGATGGTGGCATCCGGGAAGGGCTCGGTGTACCGGTAGAAGCCGTGCTCGTCTTCGACGGCGTAGCGTGCGTCGCCGAGGTGCGAGCGGATCGAGAGCAGCACCTCGCTCGGGTCGAAGGTCTCGACCCATTCGCGGCGATACCCGGTCGGCGCGGTCAGATCCCGGCGCAGGGTGATCGCGCCATTCGAGCAGACCACGTAGCGGGGCGTGATGTCGAGGCGCTCGAGCACCGGCAGGGTGGCCGCCGTCGAACGACCGGTTGCGAGCATGATCTCGTGCCCGGAGCGGGTGAGCCGCTGTACTTCTTCGAGCACGGCGGGGCTGATCGAACCGTCTTCGTGCACGGTGGTTCCGTCGATGTCGAGGGCGACGAGCCAGGGCGAGACGGTCGCGGTCATCGGATCGGCTCGAGGACTTCGAGGCCGCCGAGCCAGGGCCGCAGCGCCTCGGGGACGAGCACCGAGCCATCCGCTCGCTGGTGCGTCTCGAGAATCGCGACGATCCAACGCGTGGTCGCGAGGGTGCCGTTGAGGGTGGCGACCGGCGCGGTCTTGCCCGATTCGGTGCGATAGCGGATGTCCAGACGTCGGGCCTGGTACGTGGTGCAGTTGCTCGTGCTGGTCAGCTCGCGGTAGGCGTTCTGGGTGGGCACCCACGCCTCGATGTCGAATTTGCGGGCCGCGCTCGACCCGAGGTCGCCCGCTGCGACGTCGATCACGCGGTAGCTGAGACCGAGGGACTTCAGCATGCCCTCCTGCAGGGCGACGAGGCGGTCGTGCTCTGCCTCGGCGTTCTCGGGGAGGACGTAGGTGAACATCTCGAGCTTGTTGAACTGGTGCACCCGGATGATGCCGCGAGTGTCCTTGCCGCCGGAGCCGGCCTCGCGGCGGTAACAGGTGGACCAGCCGGCGTAGCGCAGCGGGCCATCATTCAGGTCGAGGATCTCGTCGGAGTGGTACCCGGCGAGCGCGACCTCGCTCGTGCCGGTGAGGTAGAGGTCGTCGGCGGGAAGGTAGTAGATCTCGTCGGCGTGCTCGCCGAGGAAGCCGGTGCCGTCCATGATCTCCGGGCGGACGAGCGTGGGCGTGATCAGGGGGATGAACCCGGCCTGGAGCGCGCGGTCGAGGGCCATGTTCATCAGGGCGATCTCGAGCCGGGCTCCGATGCCGCGCATGAAGTAGAAGCGCGCTCCGGACACCTTCGCGCCGCGGGCCATGTCGATCGCGCCGAGCATTTCGCCCAGCTCGAGGTGATCGCGGGCCTCGAAGTCGAAGGTGGGGATCTCGCCGTGGGTGCGGAGCGTGGTGAAGTTCTCCTCGCCTCCGGCCGGGACGCCGTCGATGATGGGATTGGCGAGGGTGCGGACGATCCCGGTGAAGTCCGCCTCGGCATCCGTCGCGGTCGCCGCAGCGGCCTTGACCCGGGCGGCGAGGGCCTGGGCCTCGGCGACGAGGGCCTTCTTCTCGGCGGGGGGCGCGCTCGCGACCTGCTTGCCGAACTGGTTCTGGGCGGCGCGCAGGTCTTCGTAGGCCTTGATCGAGGTGCGCCTGGCCGTGTCCGCGGCGAGCGCGGCGTCGACAGCTTCGACCGAAGCGCCCCGCGCCTTCTGCGAACGCTTGATCAGATCGGGATTCTCTCGCAGCAGTACAGGATCAATCACCGTGCCAGTCTACAAGCGCCCGCCGGAGCGCCTTGCTAGCCTTACCCCGTGAATACTCCCGGTGAGACTCCGAGCGGCCGTCGAGCGGCCGTCGTGTACAACCCGATCAAGGTTGACGTGGTCAAGCTCCGCGCGAGCGTCGCAGCGGCGGAGTCCGCCGCCGGGTGGTCGGGCACGGTGTGGCTGTCGACGACCGAGACGGATGCCGGTCAGCGGGCGACCCGGACGGCGATCGAACAAGGGGCATCCGTGGTGCTCGCGGCGGGAGGGGACGGCACCGTGCGCGCGGTCGCCGAGGCCCTGCGCGACACGGGCGTTGCCCTCGCGATCGTGCCGGCCGGCACGGGGAACCTGTTGGCCCGAAACCTGGCGCTGCCGCTCGCGAGCCTCGATGCGGCGGTGGAGATCGCGTTCAGCGGCGTGGACCGGGCGATCGACCTCGGCGTCGCAGTGCTCACCGACACCGAGGGCGAGAAGGCCGAACACGTCTTCCTGGTGATGGCCGGCCTCGGGCTCGATGCCCAGATGATCGCCAACACGAGCGCCGATCTCAAGAAACAGGTCGGCTGGCTCGCGTATGTCGATGCCGGAATGCGGGTGATCCCGAAGTCGAAGCCATTCCGCATCCGTTATAGCCTCGAGGGTCGCACCGACCGGCCGGCGCACGTGAGCACGATCCTGGTCGCGAACTGCGGGGTCCTGCCGGGCAACATCCAGTTCCTGCCCGATGCCCAGGTGGACGACGGGATTCTCGACATCGCCGTGCTGCAGCCCAAGGGCGTCCTCGGCTGGCTGACCATCTGGCGCAGGGTGACGTGGGAGAACGGCGTGCTGCGCCGCTCCGCGGTCGGGCGCAGGATCATCGCCCAGAGCGAGTCGAGCAACGAACGGGTGATGACGACGCTTCGGGGTTCACGGATCAGGATCGTGCTCGAGCACCCGCAGGAGTTCGAGATCGACGGCGACGAGTTCGGCCCGGTGCGCGCCGTCTCCCTGCGTGCCGACCCCGGCGCGCTCACGGTGCGGATGCCCGCGCCCGCTTCCGCGTAACGCCCCCCGGCCCCGCCCCACTCCGCCTGCTTTCCTGCTCGCGAGAGTACACTTTTGGCCCTTAAACCCGCGGTTTGAGGGCCAAAAGTGTACTCTCGCGGACCGAAGGAGACCGGGGAGCGGCGCGGAGCGGGCGGGGCGGGCGGGGCGGGCGGGGCGGAGTGCGGGTCAGGCGCCGCGGAGGAGGGCGTCGAGCCAGGCGCGCGCGCCGATGTAGACGTCGTCGTCGTAGCGCTTGGTGTACTCGTTCTGCTGCAGGTCGGCCCGGGGGTACGAGCCGAGGAAGATCACCTTCGGGCTGAACCGGCGCAGGCCGAGCAGGGCGTCGGCGACGCGTTCGTCGTGGATGTGCCCGTCGGCGTCGATCACGAACCGGTAGCGACCGAGCGCGTCGCCGATCGGACGCGACTGGATCAGCGAAAGGTTGACCCCGCGGGTCGCGAACTGCTCGAGCAATTCGAGGAGCGCCCCCGCGCGGTCCTCCGGCAGCTCGACGATGAGGCTCGTCTTGTCCGCACCGGTGCGTTCCGGGATCACGGTCGTGCGGCTGACCAGCACGAACCGGGTGACGGCGTTCGGGTTGTCACCGATGTCGGTGGCGAGAACCGTGAGGTCGAGATGGTTCTCGATCCCCGGAGGGGCGACCGCGGCATCCGCCTGTTCGGTCTCGAGCAGTGAGGTCGGCGCCGCCACATTGCTCGAGGCGGGGATGTGGCCGTGGTGCGGAACGTTCGTCTCGAGCCAGTTCCGGCACTGGGCGTATGCGACCGGGTGCGCGGCGACGATCTTCACGTCGGCAAGCGTCGTGCCCGGCCTGGCCACGAGCACGAAGTTCACCGGCACGAGATACTCGCCGATGATCCGGAGGTCCGGCACCTTCGCGAGCGCGTCCTGGGTGGCGGACACGCCGCCGTCGACGGAATTCTCGATCGCGATCATCGCGGCGACGCTGCGACCGGAGACGACGTCGGCGAGCGCCTCGCCCACGTTGTTGACGGAGCGCCAGGCCTGGCCGCGCGCCTCGGGCACCTGGGCGAGTGCCGCCTCGGTGAAGGTGCCCGCCGGCCCCAGGAAGCTGTAGCTGGCTTTGCGCGTCTCGGACATGGCTCACAGCCTACTTGCAGTGCCAGACTGGGGACATGAATGAACGTGCGGGCACTCCGGCCCTGGAATCAGACCTGATCGATGTCGACGCGCTGGTCAAGGCGTACTACGACCTGAAACCCGATGTGACCGTGCCCGCCCAACGGGTGGCATTCGGCACCTCCGGGCACCGTGGCAGTTCGCTGAACACGGCCTTCAACGAGAACCACATCATCGCGACGACGCAGGCCATCGTCGAGTACCGCACCAATCAGGGCATCACGGGCCCCCTTTTCATCGGGACGGACCCGCACGCGCTGAGCGCCCCGGCGTACACGACGGCGCTCGAAGTGCTCGTCGGCAACGGCGTGCGCGTCCTCGTCGACGAGTTCGACGACTACGTGCCCACCCCGTCGCTCTCGCACGCGATCCTCGCCTACAACCGGGCAGGGAACACCGATGAGGCCGACGGCATCGTCGTCACCCCCAGCCACAACCCCCCGACCGACGGCGGCTTCAAGTACAACCCCCCGCACGGTGGACCGGCCGACAGCGACGCCACCTCCTGGATCGCCGCGCGCGCCAACGAGCTCATCGCCGGCGGACTCGTCGACGTGAAGATGAGCGAACCGAGCGCGGTCGAGACCTACGACTTCCGCGGTGCGTACGTGAACGACCTCGAGAACATCATCGACATGGCCGCCATCAAGGCAAGCGGCATCCGCATCGGCGCAGACCCCCTCGGCGGCGCGAGCGTCGGCTACTGGGGAGCGATCCGCGACCGCTACGAGCTCAATCTCACCGTCACGAACCCCAAGGTCGACCCGACCTGGCGCTTCATGACCCTGGACTGGGACTCCAAGATCCGGATGGACCCGTCGAGCCCCTCCGCGATGGCCTCGGTCATCGCCCACAAGGACGACTTCGACATCCTCACCGGCAACGACGCCGACGCCGACCGGCACGGCATCGTCACGCCGGACGGCGGCCTGATGAACCCGAACCACTTCCTCGCCGTCGCGATCGACTACCTCTACAGCCACCGCGAGGGCTGGCGCGCGGACGCCGCGATCGGCAAGACGCTCGTCTCCTCGACGATGATCGACCGGGTCGCCGGCTTCCTCGGCCGCGACCTCTGGGAGGTGCCGGTCGGGTTCAAGTGGTTCGTGCCCGGGCTCATCGACGGTTCGGTCGCGTTCGGCGGCGAGGAGAGCGCCGGTGCGAGCTTCGTGCGCTTCGACGGCACGGTCTGGACGACGGACAAGGACGGTATCCTGCTGGCCCTGCTCGCCTCCGAGATCCTCGCCGTCACCGGCAAGAGCCCGAGCCAGCGCTACGCCGAACTCGTCGAGCACTTCGGCGACCCGGCGTACGCCCGGGTGGATGCCGCGGCGACGCCCGCGCAGAAGGCCCAGCTCGGCAAGCTCGACGGCGACGCGATCACCGCGACCGAACTCGCCGGCGAGAAGATCCTCGCGAAGCTCAGCCACGCCCCAGGCAACGGGGCCGCGATCGGCGGCCTCAAGGTCGTCACCGAGAACGCCTGGTTCGCCGCCCGGCCGAGCGGCACAGAGGACGTCTACAAGATCTACGCCGAGTCCTTCAAGGGCCCGGAGCACCTCCGCCAGGTGCAGCTCGAGGCGAAGGCGATCGTTGACGCCGCCATCGCGTAGACACTTTCGTTGACGGATGCCGTCGCGCACGTTCGCCGGTCGGCGGGCGCGGGCGGCGGCATCCGTCGTGTGACGCGGCCGGTGGTTAGGGAATGCTCCAGTAGTACGCGGTGGCGCCCGGGTGCTTCACGGTGATCGCGTAGTCGACGGAACGGTAGTCGGTGTCGTCGGTGTGGCCTGCGTAGTAGATGACGATGTCGTCGCCGCTGCCCTCGATGCGGGTCACGACGCCGGTGTGGTCGCGGTCGCCCGAGTTGTCCCAGTCGAACTGCACGACGTCGCCGACCTTGACCTGGTCGCGCTGCTGGTCGGTGAGCGCGGTCGCACGCCCAGAGCTCGCGAGGTAGTTGCGGAACGCGGTCGAGCTGACCCAGGCGTTCGAGTGGGTGAAGGACGAGCCGGTGCCCTTGGACCACCAGCTGCCGTCCATGGCCCAGCCGCGCTGGATCAGGGACTGGCTCGTGAAGTTGACGCAGTCGTTGTCGGTGACGACGCCGTAGTCCGCCGTGTTGTAGTTCGTCCAGTGCGCGATCATGTAGTCGACCTGGGCCTGCACTCCGCCGGTCGAAGCCGCCGCGACGGGGGCGGGCGCGGCGGTCGTCACGGGCGACGGAGCGGGTGTCGGCGTTGCGGTCGCGACAGGCGCGGTGTCGACGGCGACGGGAGCACCGGCATCCGCCGGCGTCGCCCGAGGGGTCGCGGTGTCTGTGGGGGTCACCGATGTGGCGATCTCCGCTCGCGCCGAGTCTGAATCGTCGTCGCCCCAGGATGCGACGGCGGCGGTGCCGATCACGAGAGCAGCGAACGCGAGCGCGGCTGCGCTGATGCGAAAGCGTCGGGTGAACTGCACGAATTCCTCGTCTCATTTGGGGGGGGATATATCCAGATAATCACACTTCAATGGGAAAACTGCCCGCCAAGCTATGAAGTGTCGCTGAATCGCCGGGCTAGGCGACGCTCCAGTAGCTCACCGTTCCCCCGGTGTTCGCGAGGGATTCCTCGACGGACTTGTCGAGGCTATCTTCGGTGTGACCTGCGTAATAGAGGTGCGTTCCCGAGGCGTCCTTGACGACGCGGGTGACGATTCCGGTGTGGTCTTTGTCGCCGGAGCGGTCCCAGTCGAATTGCACGATGTCGCCCACCTTGACCCGGCTGCTTTCGCCGGCGGTGAGCGGCGTGGCACGCTCGGGGTGGGCGGACAGGTACGCGGCGAACGCGGTCGAGCTCGACCAGGCGGAGCTGTATCCGGCGCCTGCAGCGCTATAGGACCACTCGGCGTCCATCGTCCACCCGCGCGCGATCAGCGACTGGCTCGTGAAGTTGACGCAGTCGTTGCCGCCGATGGCGCCGTAGACGGCGGAGTTGTATGAGTTCCAGTGGGCGCGCACGTAGCCGATCTGGGCCGTGATGCGCGGGTCGGGGACGTACTGGAAGGTGAGCGGGCTCACGCCGGCGGCGACGGCCACAGCGGGTGCGGTGTCGGCCGCGGCGCCGGTGCTCGCGAGGGCGCTCGCTGCGCCGCTCGGGGCCGGGGTCGGGGTCGCGGCGGCGAGGGGGGCCGCGGCATCCACGAGGGGCGTGATCGCCTGCGAGAGCGACGCGACNACGAGGGGCGTGATCGCCTGCGAGAGCGACGCGACCGAAGACGCCTTCGACGCGGCGGCTGCTGTCGCGGCCGCTGCGGCGGCGTTCGCGGCATCCGCAGGGGTGCTCGCGACGGGAACGATCGCCCCGGTGCTGTCGACGAGCGAGACCGCCACGGAACCGGTGCCGTAGTCGGTCGACGCGGGCGTCGAGATGGTGACCGTCGTGTCGGTCGCCGAGAGCACGGTGCCGGCGTTGCCGCCGAAGCTCACGCCCGACACTCCCGCGAGCCCGGAGCCGGTGACGCTCACGACCGTTCCGCCGGTGACAGGTCCGGCAGAGCCGCCGTCGCCGGCGCTCACCGCGCTGTAGATGACGGGGCTGCCGGCCACGACGGGCACGGCGGCCACGACACTCGCCGGCACCGGGCGCGAGGCCGCGAGTGGGGCGGATGCCGCGGTGGCGACCCCGGGGGACGCCTGGCTCGAGAGCGGGACGAAGAGGCCGAAGCACAGGCTGGCGGCGGCGGCCGAGCCGGCCAGCCAGATCAGCGGGCGGTGGCCGGACGGCGCCTTCTCGAGGCGGTGCCGGGAACGGACGACGCCGAGGGAGTCGGAGGAGCGGGCGGCGGTCGCCAGGGAGCCTGTCGACAGGGAGTCCGAGGACGGCGAATCGGTCGGCCGTGGAGGGCTGATGGGGCGGAGGGGCAGTGGATCTTCCCGGCGATGGCGGGAGCGGGCGGGACCTTCAGGACGTGTATGGGGGCGCACGAAATCGTTTCTGGACGGCGGACGGGGACCCGACATGCGAACACGCGCACATGCCAGAACCCTGTGCGGAACCTCCGAAACCCATGCGTGAGCCGGACCTAGTGATAGGTCGGGGCCGCCGGGAGACCGAAGAATTCCTCGAGAGTGGTCACGCCATCCGTGTGCATTTCGGTCGCGAGGTCGACGCCGATGTAGCGGAAATGCCACGGTTCATACGCGTAGCCGGTCACGGCGACCTTGTCCTCCGGATAACGGAGCAGGAAACCGTATTTCCAGGCGTTGTGCGCGAGCCAGGTGCCCTGGGGAGTCGCCCCGAAGCAGGCGTCGAGGGAGCAACTCGCCGGCAGGGCGCTGATGTCGATCGCGAGGCCGGTCTGGTGTTCGCTCGTGCCCGGCCGGGCGGTGCTCGTGTCCGCGACGGCCTGCCCGTGGGCCGAGACGTCGTCGTTGTACACCGCGACCTGGGTGGGATAACTGCGGTAGGAACTCTGCGACTGCAGCTGCAGCCCGGTCTCGGCCGTGAAGGCGGCGAAAAGGGCCACGACGGCGTCGGATGCCTCCCGGCGGAGCTGCGGTTCCCAGACGTGCGGCACGGGCACGGTCACGAGGTCCGGCGGGGTGTAATCGGCCGGCTGCAGGGGGCGGTCCTTGTCGACGACGACCCAGATGCTGGTCGGGTCATCGTGCGAACGCGCCGCCTTGTCGAAGCGCGGGACCAACGCTATCGGCGTCGGTGATGCGGTCGGGGCCGGGCGCGCGGCATCCGTGGGTGTCGGCCGGTCGCCGGGCGGGTGCGTCGCGGGAGACCCGGGGTCTGGCGTCGCGGCGGGCAGCGCCGTTGCGACGGATGCCGGGGCGTGCGTCGCGAAAAAACCGAGCGCGACGGCCCCGCCGGCCACGAGAACGGCAGCGAGGGAGATAGCCGTGATCCGTCGCCAACCCATCCTGTATGAACCCCCCGTTTGACCTTCTGTACGCACGCTCATGAGCCTAGTCCCGGGACTCGCCCCACGAGCGTGCCGAAACACCCCCCAACGGCCGGGAACGGGGTCCGGGAATCTGTTGATGATTCCCTGCCCGTCGTGTAACTTTGCAGACGATGCAAACTCCTCCCGCTTCCGCCTCCTCGCCCGCCTCCGCTCCCCTGATGTCGCACCGGCAGATCCTGTTCGTCATCTTCGGCCTGATGGCCGGGATGTTCCTGTCGGCTCTCGACCAGACCATCGTCGGGACGTCGATGCGCACCATCGCCGACGACCTCGACGGAATGTCGCTGCAGGCCTGGGTGACGACCGCGTACCTGATCGTCTCGTGCATCAGCACGCCGATCTACGGCAAACTCAGTGACATCTTCGGGCGCCGGCCGCTGTTCCTGATCGCGATCACCGTGTTCCTGATCGGGTCCCTCCTGGCCGGGATGTCGCACTCGATGTATGAGCTTGCGGTATTCAGGGCGATCCAGGGCCTCGGCGCCGGCGGCCTGATGGCCCTTCCGCTCACGATCATGGGCGACATGCTCGCGCCGCGGGAGCGCGCCAAGTACCAGGGCTACTTCCTCGCCGTCTTCGGCATTTCGAGCGTCATCGGCCCGCTCATCGGCGGTGTCCTCTCCGGCGCGACGACGATCCTCGGCATCACCGGCTGGCGGTGGGTGTTCCTGATCAACATCCCGATCGGCATCGTCGCGCTCATCATCGTGATCCGCTTCCTGCACATCCCGCACTTCAAGCGTCCCGTACGGATCGACTGGTGGGGTGCCGTTACGGTCATCGTCGCCGCAGTGCCGCTGCTGCTCGTCGCCGAACAGGGCCGCACCTGGGGCTGGTGGTCGTTCACCTCGGTCGCCTGCTACGTGACCGGCATGCTCGGCATCGTGCTGTTCATCGTGGCCGAGCGACTGATGGGCGATGACGCGCTCATCCCGCTCAAGCTCTTCCGGTCGGCGACGTTCTCGATGGCGACCGTGCTCGGCGTCTTCGTCGGTTTCGGAATGTTCGGCGCGATGATGACCGTCCCGCTCTACCTGCAGCTCGTGAACGGCGCCACCCCGACCGAGAGCGGCTTCATGATGCTCCCGATGATCCTCGGCCTGATGATCTCCTCGATCGTGAGCGGCCAGATCATCGCCCGCACCGGCAAGTACCGCGTCTTCCCCACGGTCGGCACCGCGTTCATGGCCGGCGGGTTCTTGCTCTTCACCTTCGCGACCGCGGACAAGCCGGTCTGGTTCATGATGACGGGCATGCTCCTCGTGGGTCTCGGTCTCGGCCAGCTCATGCAGACGCTGACCATCGCGAGCCAGAACTCGGTGGGACCGCGGGACATCGGCGTCGCGACATCCGCTTCGACGTTCTTCCGTCAGATCGGTGGCACGCTCGGCACCGCCGTGCTGTTCTCGGTGCTCTTCACCCGCATCCCGGACACCCTCGGCGCGGCATTCGGCAATCCGACGATCGTCGCCGGCGTCAAGGCGGCCGCCTCCGATCCGGCCGTGCTCGCCGACCCAGCCAACGCCGGCATCCTGGCCCTGTTGCAGAAACCGGCCGGGCTCGGGACGGCCCTCGACGGGGACACCTCGTTCCTGAACGCGGCGGACCCTCGGCTCTCGCAGCCTTTCCTCGTCGGCTTCAACGACGCCACGGTCACGGTGTTCTGGGTGAGCCTCGTCGTCGTGCTGATCGCCTTCGCACTGAGCCTCTTCCTCAAGGTCGATCCGCTCCGCAAGACGAGCGCCATGCAGGAAGCGGCCGACGAGCACGCCGCGACACAGGCAACCGAGCGGGCCTCCGAGGCCATGATCGCGCAGCACGCCGCCGACACGATGGGAGCCCTCGTCGAGCCGGGGCTCGACACCGACGAATTCGAACGCCCGGGCCGCGCCTGACACGGGCGCCCGACACGGGCGGTTGGCGGGCGGATGCCGGGCGCGGGAATTCGGGAGCGCCCGGCGGCGTTGTCCTTGATATGCGTATTGTAATTGCAGGTGGACACGGAAAGATCGCCCGGCTTCTGACCCGGGACCTCACGGCTGACGGCCACGAGGTGATCGGACTGATCCGGAACCCGAACCAGGCGGACGACCTCCGCACCGACGGCGCGACCCCGGTCGTGCTCGATCTCGAGGCAACGACTCCCGCCGAGCTCACGGAGGTTCTGTCCGGGGCCGACGTGGCCGTCTTCGCCGCAGGCGCAGGCGGGGGCAGCGGCGACGCGCGCAAGACGAGCGTCGACCTGGGGGCATCCGTTCTACTCGCCGATGCGGCGGAGACAGCAGGCGTGCGCCGGTTCCTGCAGGTCTCGTCGACCGGGGCCGACCTCGTGCGCGACGACGCCGAGCCGGCCGGAGTGCCCGCGGACTTCGTGGCCTACCTCCGTGCCAAGCTCGCCGCGGAGGAGGATCTCGTGCGCCGGGACCTCGCCTGGACGATCGTGCGCCCGGCCGGTCTCACTGACGAGCCGGCCGCCGGGCTCGTGACCCTCGAGCACACCGGTCCGGGTATCCCGGAGGTGCGCGGCACGATCCCGCGCGCGGACGTCGCGGCGGTGCTCGCCGCGCTCATCGTCTCGGGCTCCGGCGCCCTCGAGACGCTGTACCTGGTCTCCGGCCGCACGCCGGTCCAGGCCGCGGTCTCCGCCCTCGCCTGACCGGCGCTGTAGACCGCGAAAGCGGGTGAATCGTCGTTCTCACCATTCGAGAACGACGATTCACCCGCTTTCGCGTTTCTGATCGGACGGGAATCAGCCCTTGACGGCGCCCGCCATGATGCCGGAGATGAGCTGCTTGCCGGCGAGGACGAACAGGATCAGCAGGGGAAGCGTCGCGAGCACGGCGCCGGCGAGGACGACGGAATAGTCCACGTACTTGGCGGACTGGAGCTGGCTGAGCGCGACCTGGAGTGTCGGGTTCTGCGGGGACACGATCATCGGCCAGAGGAAGTCCGTCCAGGCCATCATGAAGGTGAACAGCGAGAGGATCGCCATCGCCGGTCGTGCCGCGGGCACCGCGACGTTCCAGAAGGTCGTGATCATGTTCGCGCCGTCGACACGGGCTGCCTCGATGAGCTCGTCGGGGATGACGTCGACGAGGTACTGCCGCATGAAGAACACGCCGAACGCGGTGACGAGGGTCGGGATGATGATGGCACCGACGGAACCGGTCCAGCCGAACTGACGCATCAGGATGAACAACGGGATGATCCCAAGCTGGGTGGGAATCGCCATGGTCCCGACGACGAAGACCATCAGCCCGTTGCTGCCTCGGAAGCGCAGCTTCGCAAAGGCGTAGCCGGCGAGCGTGGAGAACGAGACCACGGAGACCGTGATGATCGTCGACACCACGACGCTGTTGAGCAGCGCCTGCCAGAACGGGATCGTGTCGAAGACGGCGGCGACGTTGATCCAGAACTGTCCGCCCGGGAGGAGCGGCGGCCATTCCTGGCTCAATACGGATGACGAGCTCGAGCCGACGACGACCGACCACCAGAGCGGGTACGCACCACCGAGGAACAGGGCGAGCAGGATGCCGTACGTGAGGAAACCGGGTCGTCTGTCGATCCCCAGGCCCTTGTGGCCCTTCATCCGCCCGGCGGGGTTCTTCTCGGCGCGGGGCTTGACGGGCCGGGCCGGCCGAACCGGCTCGGTGGGAGTTGGGGTGAGTGTGCCGGTCATGATCTGGGCTCCTTCGCGCCGGTGGGGAGCGTGCTGGATGGAGGGGAATCAACGGGCTCGCCCGCTCCGGATGCCGCCAGTGCAGCCTCCCGGTCGGCCGCGGCCTTGCGTCGCAGCACCCGTTTCGCAGACTTGACGTCCGTGCGGGAATCCGTGGTGGCGATGCGCTGAGAAATCAGGAAGTTCAGGACGCCGAACGCCACGATGATGAGGAACAGGATGAAGGCGACGGCCGAGGCCTTGCCGAAGTTCTGCCGCTGGAACGCCATCTCCCAGAGATAGAGCACGGTGGTCTGGAATTGCCGGTGGGCGCCGCCCGGCGTCGGGGTCGTCGCATCGTACAGGCGAGGCTCCGTGAAGATCTGCAGGCCACCGATGGTGGCGGTGATGATCACGAAGATCATGGTGGGGCGGATGCTCGGCAGCGTGATCGAGAAGAACCTGCGGAAGAATCCGGCCCCGTCGAGGGCTGCCGATTCGTGGATGTCGCGCGGCACCGATTGCATGGCGGCGAGGAGGATGAGGGCGTTGTACCCGGTCCAGCGCCAGTTCACCATGCTGGCGATCGCGATGTGACTGGGGAAGACATCCGTCTTCCACATCACCGGATCGACGCCGACGAAGCTCAGGAGGTGGTTGATCATGCCGTTCTGCTCGCTGAACATGTTCGAGAAGATCAGCGCGACGGCGACCGGAGTCACCACGTACGGGATCAGGACGCTCATGCGCCAGAAGGTCTTGGCCCGCAGGTTCTGGTCGAGAACCGCGGCGATGAAGGTCGCGGCGATGAGCTGCGGGATGCTCGAGAGCAGGAAGATGCTCATCGTGTTGAACAGCGAGTTCCAGAACAGCGGGTCGTTCAGTTCGGCGGCGTAGTTGTCGAATCCGACCCACTCCCCCGGGCCGCTCAGCAGGTTCCAGTGGTTGAGCGACACCACGAAGGTGTACACCAGCGGGAACAGGCCGACGACGCCGAAGAGCACGAAGAACGGCGAGATGTACAGGTAGGGCGAGAGCTTCACGTCCAGGCGGCTGAGTCGGTGCTTGTAGGTGAGGGCGCTCTTGCGACCGGTACGGTCGGGCCGCGGCGGGCTGCTGGCTTCTGGTTCACGTGTGAGTGTCATGGTGGCTTTCTGCCTTCGAGCGGGAGTGCCCCGGCGCCTGCGGGCGCAGGTACCGGGGCACTCCCACCGAGCGGATGCTTGCTGCTACTTGTTGACGATGAGCTGGTTGAACAGCGTCATGGCGTCGGACCAGGCCTTGTCGCCTGACACGCCCTGATCGAGGGAGATCGTGGACGGTCCGAAGACCTTCTCCTGGATCGTGGAGTCATCCGGTCCCTTGTACTGGGCCTTCACGCCATCGGCGCGCTTGCTCAGGATGGATGCGATCGGTGCGTCGTTGAAGAAGGCCGAGATGCCGGTCCCCGCAGCGAGTGCAGGATCGGTCTGGGCGGCCGTGACGCTCGGGAACGCGCCTGCCGCCTGGAATTCGGCGACTTCCTGCTTGGCGTCGGTCAGCCAGGTGGCCAGTTCAGCGGCTTCCTTCGGGTGCTTCGACTGCGTCGGAACGGTCAGGAACGACCCGCCCCAGTTGGCGGCTCCTCCGGGGAAGACGTCGGCGAAGTCCCAGCCGGCCGTCGCGCCGACGGCGTCGCCGCCGGCGGTCTTGACCTGGCCCTGGACGACTCCGAGCATCCAGCCCGGGCACATGAAGGTTGCGAAGGTGCCGTCGGTGAACGACGTGCCCTTGTTCCAGTCCCACTGGGTCTGCTTGGCGGAGAGGCCGGCCGCGTTTGCGGCGGCGAGCTTCGTCCATGCGGACTTCAGGTCTGCGTTGTTCTCGACGTTGAGCTTGCCGTCCTTGGTGTAATAGCCCTCGGGGAGCTGGTTGACCATCGAGTTCCAGATGAAGCCGGACTGGTCGAACCACGCCTTGCCGGTTGCCTTCTGGTACTGCTCGCCCACCGCGAAGTACTTGTCCCAGGTGGAGCCGCTGCCCCCGAGCAGGGTGGCGACTGCGGCGCGGTCGGTCGGGAGACCGGCTGCTGCGAAGGCCTTGCTGTTGTAGCAGATGCCCTCCGGGCCGATGTCCGTGCCGTATCCGATGATGCGACCGTCCTTGTCGGTGGCCTGGTCGACCTTCCACGAAACCCAGCGGTCCTTGACCGAGTCTGCACCGTAAGCCTTGAGGTCGGTGAACTGGCTCGAGACGTTCTGAATCGCGCCCAGCCAGCCTTCCTCGACGGCGAGAACGTCGGAGAGGCCGCTGCCTGCCGCGATCTTGGTGAAGGCATCCGTCTGGGCATTGCCACCGGTGTCGATGTTGTTGGCCTTGATGGTGATGCCGGGGTGCGAGGCCTCGTACTGGGCGTAGAGAGCATCCATGCCCATGGTGCCGAACGTCGTGACGGTCAGTTCGACCGGTGCGGCACTGGCTGAGGTGCCGGTTCCTGCCGATGAACAGCCCGTCGCAATGAGGGCGAAGGATGCGGCGCAGGCTACTGCTGCCCCGACCTTGGTGCGTCGTGAGAACTTCACTGTCACTCCTTTGTGTGCGTGTTTGTGCGTGTGTGTAATGCGAGAAATGTGTGTTGCAAGCGACCGGCGCCTGGCGGGTGGCTCTCAGGGAGAGGCGCCCGTCCAACGGGGTTGTGAGAGCGCTCTCATTTTGGTATGAGAGCGCTCTCACTGATCAACGCAACACTAGGTCACCCACCGATCCCTTGTCAAGGCGACACGAAACCCATTCGGCCGCGACCCTGCGGAGTGCCCCGCGCCCGCCTCGGGACGGCGCTCCGGCTCCGGTGTGCCAGCGCGCTGCGCGCATCCAAATAGACTGACCCCATGACATCGGGAGTCCGCAACGCGCGTCCGCCGCAGCCGACGCTCGAAATGGTGGCGGCCGAGGCCGGCGTGTCCCGCGCCACCGTGAGCCGCGTCGTCAACGGGTCGCCCAAGGTGCGGCCGGAGGTCGTCGTGTCGGTCACGGCCGCGATCGAACGGCTCAATTACGTGCCCAACCGCGCTGCCCGCTCGCTTGCCAGCCGGCAGACCCAGTCTGTCGCCCTCGTCGTGCCGGAAGACATGACGAAGTTCTTCGGCGATCCCTACTTCGCCGCCGTCGTGCAGGGCATCACCCAGCGCCTCGACGAGAGCGACTACACGCTCAACCTTCTGGTCGCCTCGACTGACCCGCGTCACAAGACCATGCGTTACCTGCGCGCGGGAAACGTCGACGGGGCACTCGTCATCTCGCACCACACCGGGGACAACTTCGTCGCCGACCTCGAATCCACGATGCCGGTCGTCTTCGGTGGGCGCCCGACCAACGACTCCGGCGCGAACAACTACTTCGTCGACGTCGACAACATCGCGGGCTCCATGAGCGGCGTCCAGCACCTTGTCGACATCGGCAGGCGCCGGATCGGCACGATCACCGGGCCCGTCGACATGCCGGCAGGCATCGACCGCCTCACCGGGTTCCGCCGGGTGCTCGAGAACGCGGGCCTCGCGACGGATGCCGTCGAGCACGCCGACTTCACGGCCTCCGGTGCCGCGGCGGCCACCCGCCGCCTGCTCGAGCGCTGCCCGGACATCGACGCCCTCTTCGTGGCGAGTGACCTGATGGCGACCGGCGCGCTCGGCGTCCTCGCCGAGCTGGGCAGGGCCGTGCCGAGGGACATCGCGGTTGTCGCATACGACGACAGCCCGGCAGCCACCTCGGGGCCGATCGGGATGACCACCGTGAGCCAGCCCTCGAAGGAGATGGGCTTCGCAATGGCGGACCTGCTCCTGCGCCTGCTCGCGGACGACGAGACCGTGCCGCACCACAACATCATGCCGACCAGCCTGGTGCTGCGCGAGTCCGCCTGACCCGCTCCGCAGCATCCGCCCCGCACCGCCCCCTGCTCGCGAGAGTGCACTTGTGGCCCTTAAACCCGCGGTTTAGGGGCCGAAAGTGTACTCTCGCGGAACTTCGCGCCCGGCCACAGCCGCGCTCGAACGCTCAGGGAAGCCGGGGTGCGACCTCGCGGGCGATGAAGTCGAGGTGGTCCAGGTCGGCGAGGTCCATGATCTGAAGGTAGACGGTGTCGACGCCGGCTTCTGCGAGGGCGCCGAGACGGTCGACGATCTCCGCGGCGGTACCGGCGAGGCCGTGCTCGCGCAGCTCGGCGGGCTCCCGGCCGACCGCGGCGGCCCGGCGTGCGAACTCGGACTCATCGCGCCCGGCGACCGCGATGAGCGCCACGGAATAGTGCAACTCCCCCGGGTCCCGCCCGATCGTCGCACACGCCGCCCGCACGCCGGCGAACTTGCCGGGGATATCGGCGAACTCGGGGAACGGCAGGTTGAACTCGGTCGCGAAGCGGGCCGCGAGGGCCGGGGTGCGCTTCGCCCCGCCGCCGCCGACGATCACGGGAACCCGCTGCTGGGCGGGTTTCGGGAGGGCGGGGGAATCGACGAGGGTGTAATGCTCACCGGTGAAGTCATATCGATCGCCGACAGGCGTCTCCCAGAGCCCGGTGACGATTTCGAGCTGCTCCTCGAGCATGCCGAAGCGTTTGGCCGGGAACGGGATGCCATAGGCGAGGTGCTCCTTCTCGAACCAGCCGGTGCCGAGCCCGAGCTCGACCCGGCCTCCCGACATCTGGTCGACCTGGGCGACCTGGATCGCGAGGATCCCCGGCGCCCGGTAGGTCACCGAGGAGACGAGGGTGCCCAGGCGGATGCGGCTGGTCTCGCGGGCGAGTCCGGCGAGGGTCGTCCAGGCATCCGTCGGTCCGGGCAGCCCGCCGCCGTCGCCCATGACCATGTAGTGGTCTGAGCGGAAGAACGCATCGAACCCGAGCGCCTCTGTGGCCTGCGCGACCGCGAGGATGTCGTCGTAGCTGGCGCCCTGCTGGGGTTCTGTGAAGATGCGGAGTCTCATCCGTCCAGTCTCCCAGACGGCCCGGAATCAGGACGCGTCGAGGAATTCGACCTCCGGAAGGGCCTCGAACCGGGTGCGCATCACCTGGATCGACTCCGGGTTCTGGTCGACGAGCAGGAAGCGGCGGCCGAGGGACTCGGCGACGGCACCCGTCGTGCCGCTGCCGGCGAAGAAGTCGAGCACCCAGTCGCCCTCGCGACTCGAGGCCTGGATCATCCGCCGCAGGATGCCGACCGGCTTCTGCGTGGGGTAACCGGTCTTCTCCTTGCCCGTCGGCGACACGATCGTGTGCCACCAGACATCCGTGGGCAGCTTGCCGCGCGCGACCTTCTCCGGCGTGACGAGGCCGGGGGCCATGTACGGCTCGCGGTCGACCGTCGTCGAGTCGAAGTAGTAGTGCTGCGGGTTCTTCACGTAGACGAGGATCGTGTCGTGCTTGGTCGGCCAGCGGTTCTTGGACTTCGCGCCATAGTCGTAGGCCCAGATCAGTTCGTTGAGGAAGCAGTCGCGGCCGAAGAGCGCGTCGAGGAGGACCTTGGCGTAGTGCGCCTCGCGGTAGTCGAGGTGCAGGTAGAGGGTGCCGTCTTCGGCGAGGAGTCGCCAGGCCTCGATCAGCCTGGGTTCGAGGAAGGCCCAGTAGTCCTCGAACTGGTCGTCGTAGCCGAGCAGGTCGCCCTTGATCCGCTCGTAGAGCTGCCCCTTGAACCCCGTGATGGTGCCGGCGGCCGCCAAACCGCCCGCTCGCGGCGAAGACACAGCGACCCCAGTCAGGGGGGCGTCCGCCGATGCCGGGTCAGGGACAGACCCGGTCACCGCAGCCACTCGCACCGAAGTGGTCGTGCGCCGATTCTGCTTGCGACCGGTATTAAAGGGCGGGTCGAGATAGATCAGCGTGAACGCCCCGTCGGGAAGGGCAGGCAGGATTTCGAGGTTGTCTGCATGGACGACACGGTTGGGGGAGGACGGGGACCACGCGGTTGGCATTCCCTCATTGTGTCAGTCGGCTTACTCTATGGGGATGACTACAGACTCCCCGACGACCGAATCAACGACTCCGGCGGATGCGACGACGCAGGATACCGCGCGGCCCACCTTCCGGCATGAGCCGGCCCTCTCCCGGTACAGCCTGCTCTTCGGGGACACGACCGCGGGTTTCGCCGACTATGAGATCGACGGCTCCCGGGTGCTCTTCACCCACGTCGAAGTCGACCCCCGGCACCGGGGCGAAGGACTCGCGAGCATCCTCGTCGAGCAGGCCCTCGACGACATGCGCGAGCGCACTGACCTGACGGTCGTCGCCGTCTGCCCCTATGTCGTCGCGTGGATCGACAAGCACGCCGAATACCAGGACCTGCTGACCCGCGGCCGGTAGCCGCCGTCCCCCCCTCGAGCAGGCCTCGACCGTCGGTCAGGGGACGCGGGCGATCCACTCGTCGGTGCCGAACTTGCTCGCCACGAGCGCCTCGGCGGCGGCGTATTCCGCCTCGGTGATGTCCCCGTCTACCGCGCCGTACAGGGTTGTGAAGGTCTGCTTCATCCTGTCGATGATCTCGGCACGGCTGAGGCCGGTCTGGCTGCGGAGCGGGTCGACCCGTTTGACGGCGCTCGTGATGCCCTTGTCGCTGAGCTTTTCGCGACCGATGCGCAGTACCTGCACCATCTTCTCGCCGTCCATGTCGTAGCTCATAGTCACGTGGTGCAGCACGGCACCGCTGCCGAGACGCTTCTGCGCGGCGCCGCCGATCTTGCCGGTCGGGCTCGTGATGTCGTTGAGCGGCTGGTAGTGCGCGTCGATGCCCAGCGAGCGCAGCGCGGTGAGCACCCATTCGTCGAGGAAGGCGTAGGAGTCGGCGAAGGTCATTCCCTGCACGAGCGCGGTGGGAGCGTAGATCGAGTATGTGATGACCGAGCCTGCCTCCATGAACATGGCGCCGCCGCCGCTGATCCGGCGGACGACGGTGAAGCCGTGGGCCTCCGCCTGCTCGGCGTCGACCTCGTTCCGGAGCGACTGGAAGCTTCCGATGACGACGGCGGGCTCCGTCCACTCCCAGATCCGCAGCGTGGGCTTACGCCTGCCCTCGCCGACCTCGATCGCGAGCACCTCGTCGAGCGCCATCTGCATCACCGGGGGCACGGCCTTGGAGTGCACGAGCTGCCAGTCGTAGTCCCGCCAGCCACTCGCCTGCGCGAGGGACCTGCGGATCGCGACCGCCACGGCCTCGGGGGAGAACCCGAGCAGGGTGGCCTGGGGTGGCAGGGCCGCGCGCACCGCGGCGGCGAGCCCTGCAGCATCTGTGCCGGCCGGCAGGCCGGTCACGGCCGCATTGATCGCCCCGAGGGCATCGTCTGGCTCGAGGAAGAAGTCCCCAGCCAGCCGGAAATTGACGATCGTGTCGTCGACGACGTCCAGGTCGACGACCACGAGCTTGCCACCAGGGACCTTGTATTCACCATGCATGAGGCCAGCCTAACCGTCGATCCCGCCGACCCCCGGGGGTAACTGCCTGTCGAGCCAGCCGATCAGCTCGTCGAAGACCTCGGCGCGGTTCGTTTCGTTGAAGACTTCATGCCGGGCACCGGGATATACCACCAGGCGAATGTCCCGCAACCCTGAGCGCCGCGCGTATGCGTTCTTGAGCATGGTTGCGCTGCGCTCCCCGCCAACGGTGTCGTCCCCGCCGACGAGGATCAGGAGCGGGAGGTCGGCCGGCAGTCCGCGCGCCGGACGTCCGAAGAGCCGCGCGGCCTCCCGGAGGCCGAAGAGCTTCGCGAGCGGCGTCATGGTCGTCAGCGGATCGGCGACAAAGGCGTCCGCGACCGCGGGATCACGGCTGAGCCATTCGACGCCCGTCGTTCCGAGGTGCTTGTGCCGCGCATTGAGGTCCCCGCCGTTGAGGTAGCCCGGCCAGCGATAGGCGGTACCGGTCAGGACCACCGCGGCATAGGCATCCGCGTGCTCGTTGAGGATCATCTGCGCCATGAACGAGCCCCAGCTGTGCCCCAGCAGAACGAGCGGCAGGTCCGGGTGCGCCGAGCGGATGATGCCGCTCAGCTGATACACGCCGGCGACCGCGGCCCGCAACCCGCCGGGGCCGAGCCGTCCGAGCCTGGTCGTGTCGCCGGCATACTGTCGCAGCCCGGTCTGCCCGTGGCCGCGGTGGTCGTCCGCGTACACGGTGTAGCCGGCCTCGTTCAGCCGGCCGACGAGCTCGGTATAGCGGTTGGCGTGTTCACCGACGCCGTGCACCACCTGAACGACCGCCCGCGGGCGCGGCACCGGCCAGACGTAGTACTCGAAGGTGACGCCATAGTCATCCGTATAGGTAGGCACGCGGCCAGTCTGTCAGAACGGGAGAATTCTGTCAGAACCGGAGAATTCACGGGAATACTTAGCCTCGCTAAACGGTTACAGTTATGAGTTATGGAATCCATGCTCGAACCGGCCGTGACCCCGCCGGACACCCACGCCGGACACCGGCCGAGCGTTGCAGAGCTCAGCCATGACTTCCGCGTCGCAAACGGTCGCCTCGCCCGCCGCCTGCGCCAGGAGAAGGCCGACAACGAGCTGAGCGCGAGCCAGTTCTCCGCCCTCGGCTCCCTCTTCTTCAACGGTCCATTCACCCTGCGCGAACTCAGCGAGCATGAGCGGGTCACTCCGCCCTCGATGAGCCGCACCGTCGGGGTGCTCGTATCGGCCGGCCTCGTCCACCGGGCGGGCTCCACGGACGACGGCCGCAAGATCATCCTCACCGTGACCGACTCCGGTCGCACCCTCATGCACGAGACCCGCAACCGACGGGATGCCTGGCTCGCCCTCCGCATCGCCAAGCTCAACCCCGAACAGCGCAGCGTGCTCACCGAGGCCATCACCGTCATGAAGGAGCTCACCGACAGTTGAGTACCATGTTCCGCTCCCTGAGCGTCCCGAACTACCGAATCTGGTTCGCAGGCGCCCTCGTGTCGAACATCGGAACGTGGATGCAGCGCACCGCCCAGGACTGGATCGTCCTGACGATGCTCACCGACCACAACGCAACGGCGGTCGGGATCGTGATGGCCCTGCAGTTCGGGCCGCAACTCCTGCTGATGCCGTGGTCCGGCCTGATCGCGGACCGGTTCAACCGGCGCAGGCTCTTGATCATGACCCAGAGCCTGATGGGCGTCCTGGCCCTCGGGCTCGGGCTGATCGTCGTGACCGGCGTCGCCCAGCTCTGGCATGTCTACCTCTTTGCGCTCGGACTCGGGATCGTCGCCGCGATCGACTCTCCCGCACGGCAGACCTTCGTCTCCGAGCTCGTCCCCGACAGCAACCTGTCCAACGCGGTCGCACTGAATTCGGCCTCGTTCAACGGCGCCCGCCTGATCGGCCCGGCCGTCGCCGGCCTGCTGACGGTCGCGGTCGGCGCGGGCTGGGTGTTCCTGATCAACGCCGTCACCTTCGCCGCGACGGTCGTCGCGATGACCCTGCTGCACACGAGCGAGCTGCGCCCCCAGCCGCGGGCGCCGCGGAAGCGGGGCCAGCTGATGGCCGGGTTCCGCTACGTCGCGCATCGGCCAGACATCATCGTCGTGCTGATCGCGGTCTTCCTGATCGGAACCTTCGGGCTCAACTTCGCGATCTTCACCGCAACCATGGCGACGGTCGAATTCCACATGGGCGCCGGCGAATTCGGGCTGCTGAGTTCCATCATGGCCGTCGGCTCGGTCGCGGGCGCGCTGCTGTCGGCCCGTCGCAGCCGCCCGCGACTGCGCCTCGTCGTCGCCGGCGCCGCGCTCTTCGGCGTGGCGTGCGGAATCGCCGCGGTGATGCCCACGTATCTCAGTTTCGCGGTCTCGCTCGTCTTCGTCGGGCTGTTCTCGCTCACGCTCATGACGACCGCGAACGCCTATGTGCAGACCACCACGAAGCCCGCGATGCGTGGCCGGGTGATGGCGCTCTACATGGCCATTTTCGCCGGCGGCACCCCGCTCGGCGCCCCGTTCGTCGGGTGGGTCGCCGACCGCTTCGGCCCGCGCTGGGCGCTGGGCGTCGCGGCTCTTTCGGGCATCCTTGCCGCGGGGGCCATGCTGTTCTGGCTGATCAGGTACCGCAGCCTGCGCGTTCGGTACCGCAGAGGGGTCGTGCCCCACATGCAGGTGCACCACGACGGCGACGGACGCGACCACGACCCCATCGACGTGGAGACCGCCACCCGCGAGATCGCGATCATCGAGGCGACCCGCTAGGTCGCGCCCGCGCCGGTTTCGGCAGGCCGCGCCCGCCGTTTCGGGAGCGGGCTGACGAAAGCGGCGCGGCGGCGACCGCACCGGCGGGGCGACGGATGCCGGAGGACCGGCCGGCGGCATCCGCTCGCCGATACGCAGGGCGGCAGGGACCCCGCTAGCGCACGCCGCCCATGAGGCGGAGCACCGGACGGGCGAAGACCGCGAGCCCGATGCCGAACAGGATCGCGACGCCGCCGATCACGCTGAAGTAGAGCGTCTCGGGGACCTCGGTGTACCACTGGGCAAGCGAACCGGACACGGCAGTGCCCAGGGCGATCGACAGGAAGAACAGGGCGACCATCTGGGTTCGGAACGGCGCGGGCGCGAGCTTCGTGGTGAGCGCGAGGCCGACAGGGCCGATCAGGAGCTCGGCGACCGTGAGCACGAAGAGAATGCCGATCATCGCGAGCATCGGCGTCGAGTTGGCACCGCCGCCCACGAACGGCAGGAAGCCGAGGAAGGCCACGCCCATCACCGCGGTGCCGAGCGCGAACTTGACCGGAGTCGACGGCTGGCGGCTACCCCAGCGGGTCCAGAGCGCGGCGAAGACGCCGGAGAGCAGGATGATGAAGACCGGGTTGAAGGACTGGATCCAGGACACCGGGATTTCCCATCCGAACAAGTGTCGGTCGAGGCGCTCGTCCGTGTAGATCGTGACGACCGTGAACTGCTGCTGGGAGAGCGACCAGAACACGGCGCTCGCGAGGAAGAGCGGGATGAAGGCGTAGACCCGCTTGCGCTCGACGATGCTGATCTGTCGGTTGCGCAGGATGACGACGAAGTAGCTGATCGTCGCGATGACCGTCAGGGCGATCACGAGGGTGACGAGGCCGTCCGCTGTGATCACGCCGACAAACACGAGCACCACGACGAGCGCCGCGGCGGCAACCGCGCCGACGAGGTAGGGGGTCCAGCGCGAGCGCGGGAGCGGGTTCGGAACCTGGTGCACGATCTCGGGCAGGCTCCTGCGTCCGAAGGAATACTGGGTGAGCCCGATCGCCATACCGACGGCGGCGAGGCCGAAGCCGAAGTGGAAGCCGGCCGTCGTCTGCAGGAGCCCGGTCAGGATCGGGCCGAAGAACGCGCCCAGGTTGATCCCGAGGTAGAAGAGCGAGAAGCCTGCGTCGAGGCGAGGGTCGTCCCGTGTGTACAGCGAACCGACGACGCTCGTCGCATTGGCCTTCAGGCCACCGCTGCCGAGCGCGATCAGCAAGAGTCCGACGGTCACGCCTGCGACGCCGGGCACGAGGGCGAGGGCGAGATGCCCGAGCATGATCACGATGGCGCTGTAGAACAGCACCCTCTCGCTGCCGAGCACCCGGTCGGCGATCCAGGCGCCCAGGATCGTCGAGAGATAGACCCCTCCGCCGTACGCGCCGACGATGCCGGCGGCCGTCGCCTGCTCGATCCCCAGGCCGCCCTCGGCGGCGGAGTAGTACAGGTACAGGAGCAGGATGCCCTGCATCCCATAGAAGGAGAACCGCTCCCACATTTCCACGCCGAAGATATTGGCGAGAGCTCGCGGCTGCCCGAAGAAGCTGCGGTCTTTGTGGGCGGGGACGGGTTTTTCGACCGTGGTCATCTCTCGACTGTATCCGCTGGCCCCCGGATCAGGGGTATCGGGGACCCTCACGGCGCCGCGCCGGGGCACGATACGATCGTGGTCACAGGGCGAACGAGCACGAGACGTGCGGGCGAGAGTGGGGCGAATGGACGCGCACGACCTCATCGGGCTCATCAGCGAGGTCCTGACCCTCGTCGGGTTCGTCGGAGGCGCCGTCCTCTATGTCCTCGGGCTTGCGATCCGCGGTGTCAAGGGCGGCTGGGTCGCCACGGATGGCGTGATCGCGTCCTCGGGATCGCACACGGTCATCCGCTGGTTCGACCGCTCGGGGGACGTGCACGAGCGGGCCGCGAACACGCACGAGAGCCACCGGCTCGCGCCGGGCGACGACGTGCAGGTCTGGTACCACTCCCGTGACGCATCCCGCGGGGTGACGCATGCCCCGGAATCGGAGGGCAAGGCCCTGCGCCTGACCGGGCTGATCCTGCTCGGCACCGGGCTCGCATCGGCGGTCCTCGGCGTCGTGCTGATGTTCGTCTGAGCCGGCCTGGACCCTTTCCCAGCTGTTCCGCACCGGCCTGCGCCGGTGGCACTTGCCCGGCGCGCCGGTCGGGGGAACACTGAAGGCGTCAACGGACGACCCGTCCGCTGAGTTCAGCAACTTTCAGATTCACACCGTTCAGAGAGGAACGTCATGACCAAGATCCTCATTCTCACCGGCGACGCCGCCGAGACCCTCGAGGTGTTCTACCCTTACCAGCGGCTGCTCGAGGAGGGCTTCGAGGTGCATATCGGCGCCCCGGAGAAGAGGAAGCTCCAGTTCGTCGTCCATGACTTCGTGGACGGCTTCGACACCTACACCGAGAAGCTCGGCCACACCTGGGATGCCGACGTTGCGTTCAAGGACGTCGACCCGGCCGACTACGCGGCCATCGTCGTCCCCGGCGGCCGCGCACCGGAGTACATCCGCAGCGACGAGGACGCGAAGCGGATCGTCCGGCACTTCTTCGAACGGAACGCTCCCGTCGCCGCACTGTGCCACGGCCCGATGCTGCTCGCCGCCGCCGGGGTGCTCCACGGCCGCACGAGCTCTGCGTACCCGGCCCTGCAGATCGACGTCGAACTCGGCGGGGGCGTGTTCGAGAACGGCGCGGGCGTCGTCGACGGCAACCTCGTCTCCGGCAGGGCCTGGCCGGACCACCCCAGCTGGATGCGCGAATTCATGAAGCTGCTCGCGGCATCCGGTGTCACTCCCACCGAACCCGCCCTCGCATCGGCTCGCTGAGACCGGTCAGTCGGCGGGCGCGGGGTCCGCGGCCGAGGCGAGGTGCTCGGCGAAGAACGCCTCGATGCGGATCCAGGCGTCAGCGGCGGCCTCCGGGTCGGGGCCGGCGCCGAGGATACGCTGCGTGAGGAAGCGCACCGCGGCCGGGCCTGTTTCGGCATCGTTGAGGAAGGAGTGCCCGGCCGTGGGGTATTCCTTGACGTCGTGCGGCACGCCGGCATCCTCGAGCGCGCCCTCGAGCCGGGCAGCGGCGCCGACGAGAGAGCGGTCCCTGCCGCCATAGCTGCCGACGATCGGGCACGCACCCGCCAGGGCTGCGTCGAGGTCTTTCGGCAGCCGGCCGTAGTTGACGGATGCCGCGGCGAACCCCCGCGTGGCGGCCGCGAGCGCGAAGCCGCCGCCCATGCAGAAGCCGAGCACACCCACCTCACCCGTGCAGTCCGCCCGGGCGATGAGCGCGTGCCGCGCGTTCTCGATGTCGACGAACGCGCGCCCCTCGCCCGCGGTCAGGGCGCGGAAGGTCGCGACGAGGCACTTCCGGGCGCCGCCCTCCGTGAAGAGGTCGGGCATCAGTGCGAGGTAGCCGGCCGCCGCCAGTCGTTCGACCTGCCGGCGCATCACGTCACTGATGCCGAAGGCCTCGTGCACGAGCACAACCCCGGGCCAGGGACCGGAGCCGGCAGGCACTCCGAGCACCGCGCGGAGTCCGGCGCTTCCGCCGTTCGCGGCCGGAAGTTCGAGGTCGATCAGCTGGGGAGCTGGGTTCGCGGTCATGGGGCCTCCTGGCCTGGACGTGCTCGGGTTGGAGGAACCCTATCGCAATGGTTCGCGCCTTCGACTCCGCGAGAGTACGAAAATGGCCCCTCCGCACGACGTGAAGGGGCCATTTTCGTACTCTCGCGGTTGGAGGGGCGGGTTGGGGAGAGGGCTGGACCCGGGCAGGCGTCGCCGTGTAGTGTGTGGTCAGACCACAGCGGCTTCGTCTCACGGCCGCCGCCGCAACGACCGACACCACCCCATTGCCGAGGAGGAGCCCGTGACCGTTGACGCCGTGCCCGCGCAGGGCGCACTCCCCGACGAGCGCAGGGCCTGGCAACTCGTGCTCGAATCGATCGAGGGCGAGTTGCTCTCGGGTCGGCTGCGACCCGGGGATCGCCTCGCACCCGAACGCTCCCTCGCCGCCTCCCTCGGCGTCGGCCGGTCGAGCGTGCGCGAGGCCATCCGGGTGCTCGAGGTGCTCGGACTCATCCGTACCGCGACGGGCTCCGGGCCGACATCGGGGGCGATCATCGTGGCGCTTCCCGGCGGCGGGATGTCCGCGCTGATGCGGCTGCAGGTCGCGGCCCAGGGCTTCCCGGTCGAGGACGTCGTGAAGACCAGGCTCGTGCTCGAGGCCGCCGTCGTCACCGAACTCGCCGAGGCGCACGACCCTGCGTCGCTCGAACCGGCTGAACAGCTCCTCGACGCCATGGATGCGCCGGGTCGGACCGAGTCCGAGTTCCTCGCGCTCGACGCCCAGTTCCACCTCGCCCTCGCCGAGGCAACCGGGAACCAGGTCATCACCGCGACCATGGCCGGACTACGCAGTGCGATCGAAGCGTACGCACGCGCGGGCGTTGCCGCGCTCGGGTCGTGGGCGGAGACATCCGCCCGCCTCAGGCTCGAACACCGCGAGATCGTCGCGTGCATTCGCGCGGCCGACCCCGCCGCGGCCCGCCGGGCCGTCCAGGCCCACATCGCCGGGTACTACGCCGAGACCCGGCTCACGGCGGGACCGCGCGATCCCGACCCCGTCCGGGCGCCGCTCCCCTCCCGAGCCGACCTGACCTGACCTGACCCACCGAGCACCCGATCTCCCGATCTCCCGACCGCCGCAGCCCCCGACCCGCCCTGCCCAACCCCAGAACGGAAATCCTGACCATGGTCCAACGACGCATCCCCAAGATCAAAGACCTCGCCCCACTCATGCAGTTCAAGGTGCCGGAGCTCAACGCGAAGAAGCGCCGCCTCGAGAGCGCCCTCACCATCTATGACCTGCGCGCGATCGCCAAGCGGCGCACTCCCAAGGCTGCCTTCGACTACACCGAGGGGGCAGCGGAGGCGGAGATCTCGCTCGCGCGCGCCCGCCAGGCCTTCGAGGACATCGAGTTCCACCCCGCCATCCTCCGCGACGTCTCGACGGTCTCGACGGGCTGGGACGTGCTCGGGGCTCCGGTCGCTTTCCCGTTCGGGATCGCACCGACCGGGTTCACCCGGATGATGCAGACCGAGGGCGAGATCGCCGGCGCGCACGCGGCAGCGAAGGCCGGCATCCCGTTCTCGCTCTCCACGATGGGCACGACCGCTATCGAGGACGTCAAGGCCGCCAACCCCACAGGACGCAACTGGTTCCAGCTCTACATGTGGAAGGACAGGGACCGTTCGATGGCGCTCGTCGACCGGGCCGCCAAGGCCGGTTTCGACACGCTGCTCGTGACGGTCGACGTGCCCGTTGCCGGAGCGCGCCTCCGCGACAAGCGCAACGGCTTTTCCATCCCGCCGCAGCTCACCGTGGGCACCGTGGTCAACGCGTTGCCGCGCCCGGAGTGGTGGATCAACTTCCTCACGACCGACCCGCTCGCCTTCGCCTCCCTCGACCGCTGGAGCGGCACCGTCGGCGAACTGCTCGACACCATGTTCGACCCGACCGTCACCTTCGAAGACCTCGCCTGGATCAAGGCGCGGTGGCCGGGCAAGGTCGTCGTCAAGGGCGTTCAGAACGTGGCGGATGCCGCCAGGCTCGCCGAAATGGGCATCGACGCGATCATCCTCTCCAACCACGGCGGTCGCCAGCTCGACCGCGCGCCGATCCCGTTCCATTTGCTGCCCGAGGTGGCCCGCGAGGTGGGCAACGACCTCGAGGTGCACCTCGACACCGGCATCATGAGCGGCGCGGACATCGTCGCGGCCGTGGCCCTCGGCGCACGGTTCACCCTCGTCGGCCGGGCCTACCTCTACGGGCTGATGGCCGGCGGCGAGGCCGGCGTCGACCGGGCGATCGCGATCCTGTCGGAGCAGATCACCCGCACGATGCGACTGCTCGGCGTGAAGTCCCTCGAGGAGCTCGAGCCCGGGCACGTCACCCAGCTGGCCCGGCTGAGCCGTATCGCCCGGCCGGAGGGCGTGACCGCGACGCGAAGCTAGCGAGGCCGATACTGCCCGTTTCAGCCGAGCCGACTCGTTGAAGTTCGCGCCGACCTGACGCGGACGCTAGGCGACGGCGAACCCGTCGAGGACGGCCGCGAGCTGGGCGACGGCCCAGTCGAGGTCGGCCTCGGACACGCAGAGCGGCGGGGCGAGCCGGATCGTGGAGCCGTGGGTGTCCTTGGCCAGGACGCCGCGGACCATGAGTGCCTCGCACACGGCGCGGCCGCTCGCGAGCGACGGGTCGATGTCGATTCCGGCCCAGAGCCCGGCGCCACGGACCGCGACGACTCCTCGCCCGACGAGGCCATTGAGGGCTTCGTGCAAGTGCGCACCGAGCACGCGGGCGCGCTCCTGGTACTCGCCCTCGGCCAGCATCCGCACGACGGCGAGGCCGACGGCCGCGGCGAGCGGGTTGCCACCGAAGGTCGAGCCGTGCTCGCCGGGCTGCAGGACGCCGAGGACGTCCCGGTTGCCGACGACCGCAGAGACGGGCACGATCCCGCCGCCGAGGGCCTTGCCCAGGAGGTACAGGTCGGGCACGACGCCGACGAGGTCGCACGCGAAGGTCGCTCCGGTGCGGCCGAGACCGGACTGGATCTCATCGGCGATGAAGAGCACGTTGCGGCGCGTGGTGATCTCGCGCACAGAGGGAAGGTACCCGGCGGGCGGCACGACGATGCCGGCCTCGCCCTGGATGGGTTCGAGCAGCACGGCGACAGTGTTCTCATCGATCGCGGCCTCGAGGGCCGCGGCGTCGCCGAACGGGACGGTGCGGAACCCGGGCGTGAACGGGCCGAAGCCGGCGCGGGCCGACTCGTCGTCGGAGAAGCTGATGATGGTGGTGGTGCGGCCGTGGAAGTTGCCCCCGGCGACGATGATGTTCGCCTGGTCCGGCGCGACGCCCTTCACGCGGTAACCCCAGGCGCGGGCGACCTTGATCCCGGACTCGACGGCCTCGGCGCCCGTGTTCATCGGGAGCACCATGTCCTTGTGGGCGAGCTCGGCGAGAGCCGTGACGAACGGGCCGAGCTGGTCGTTGTGGAACGCGCGGCTCGTGAGCGTGATCCGGCCCAGCTGGGCTCTGGCGGCATCGAGAAGCATGGGGTTCGAGTGGCCGAAGTTGACCGCGGAGTACGCCGCGAGGCAGTCCAGGTAGCGCTTGCCGTCGACATCCGTCACCCAGGCGCCGTCGCCGGTCGCGACGACGACGGGAAGCGGGTGGTAGTTGTGGGCCGCATGCTCCTCTTCGAGGGCGATGAAGGCGGCGGGCGTTGCGGATGCCTGTCCCGGCGTGCCGAGTGCGGCATCCTTCGTCTGGTCGGCCCGGTTCGCGTCCGGACGGATGTTCGTGTCGGTGCTCATCGGCGCAGCTCCAGGGTGCAGCACTTGACGCCGCCGCCGCCGAGCAGGAGCTCGGAGAGGTCGACGCCGATCGGGTTGTAGCCACGTTCGCGGAGCTGGCGCTCGAAGTCCTTCGCGCGGGCGGCGATGACGACGTTGTAGCCGTCGGAGTAGGAGTTGAGGCCGAGGATCGCCGCGTCCTCCTCGGTGACGATGATGGCGTCGGGGTAGCGTTCGCGCAGCACGGCGAGGCTCTGCTCGTCGAAGGCGCTCGGCAGGTAGGCGATGTTGGTGTCGTCGAGCACGGCGACCGCGGTGTCGAGGTGGTAGAAGCTCGGGTTGACGAGGTTGAGCGTGATCACCGGGCGGCCGTAGATCGCCGACACCTCTTCGTGGCTGTTCGAGGCGCTGCGGAAGCCGGTGCCGGCGAGGATGACGTCTCCGACGAGCAGGAAGTCGCCCTCGCCCTCGTTGATCTCGACGGGCACGCGGACGTCGAAGCCGTTGTCGCGGAACCAGTCCATGTAGGCGGGGCCCTCCGGCTGGCGCTCCGGGTAGGTGAACGCGGCGCCGTAGGCGATGTTGTCGATGACGAAACCGCCGTTGGCGGCGTAGACCATGTCGGGCAGGCCGTCGATCGGGTCGACCAGGTGCACGTCGAAGCCGAGGCCGATGTAGGTGTCGTAGAGGGTCTGCCACTGGGCGACGGCGAGGCTCGTGTCGGTCGGGATGGCCGGGTCCATCCACGGGTTGATCCGGTAGACGACGGTGAAGTAGTCGGGCTTGCACATCAGCACCGTGCGCTTGACGGCCGTGCGCACCGGGGCCGTGGCCGCGGTCTCCGGCGTCGTTGTGGGGTCGAGATCGATGGTCATGAGGTCTCCTTCGGCTGCGCTCCGTCTGCTACTGACGGAATCGGAACGCGGGGTGGATGGCGGACCAGGTCACTCATGAGAGCTCCGCGCGGTCGAACGTGAACGTCGAACAGTGAACAACGAACGGGTGAACGGCACCGCGCAAAGACGCCGTCCTCATTCTCACACAGCGTGAATCAACGTTGCACGCCAATATGCGCGCATAATCGGCGTGATCGTCGGCATATGCGCAGGAATTCCACGCCAGTGCGCGGAATTCCCCCTAGACTCTCGGAATGGACAACCTCGACCGCGGCATACTCGACCTTCTGAGACAGAATGCGCGCGCGGGCTACGGGGACATCGGCTCGGTCGTCGGGCTGTCCGCCTCCGCGGTCAAGCGCCGGGTCGACCGGCTCGTCGCCGACGGGATCATCCGCGGGTTCACGATCCAGGTCGACCCCGCGATCGATGGCATGAGCACCGAGGCATATGTCGAGCTCTTCTGCCGAGGGACCGTCGCCCCCGACGAACTCCTGCGCATCCTCTCCGGCGTACCGGAGGTCGTCGACGCAGGCACCGTCACGGGAAGCGCCGACGCGATCGTGCACATCAGGGCGCGGGACATTCCCGGGCTCGAGGCCGCACTCGAGAAGGTGCGCCTCGCACCCAACGTCGACCACACCCGCAGCGCGATCGTGCTCTCCCGGCTCATCCACCGCGCCGCCGAGTAGCCGCGCCGCTGCCCGCGAGAGCGGTCTTCGTCGGTGGTGACTAGGTGGGGATCGTGGCGGGCTTCATGCGGATCGGCGCGAGGAACTGGATCAGGGTGACGGCCGTGATCGCACCGGCGCAGAGGATGCCGGCGAGCACGACGATCTGGAAGCGCCCGGCCTCGAGGGGCGAGGCTCCGCCGAAGATCGCGCCGACGAACGCTCCGGGCAGGGTGACGAGGCCCGTGGTCTTGGTCTGGTCGGTCGTGGGGATGATCGCGAAATAGACGGCGCGGCGCGCCAGGTCGAGCGTCGACTGCCGCGGGGTCGCCCCGAGCGCCATCCAGCCCTCGACCTCGTCCCAGTGCTCGGTGACGGCCTCGCCGAAGCGCCGGCCGGTCAGGGTCGCAATCGACATCGCGTTGCCGATGATGATTCCGCCGTAGGAGAGCACATACCGCGGCGAGAATTCGATGGCGCCGACCGAGAACACCACGATGAGTGTCGCAAGGATGCCGAGGCCCATCGCTGCGGCGATCCAGCCGAAGTGCTGCCGGGTCGCCCCGAGACGCCGGTTGACCGTGCTCACGGCGGCGATGAGCATCACGCTGAGCCCGACTCCGACCCAGAGCGGATCGGAGATGATGCCGCTCAGGATGAGGCTGATCGCCGCGAGCTGGAGGGTGCCCCGGAGGATCGCGAGGGCGGGTGCGTACGGGCGGGGCACGTGGAAGCCGCGAAGCAGGGCGGTGACGACCGCGATCAGCAGCAGCACCCCGATGAGGCTGGGCAGGAGTCCGCCCAGTTCGGCGGGGAGGTCGGCGGGCCAGGTCACCTTCTGAGCCTAGCGAGCCATCCGGTTCGACCTCGCTCCACACGGGGTCGGTCATGCCCTCTGAGTGGAAAGCACTTCCCGAACCGGGAATCGACGGCGGGCCCGAGGCTAGGGAGTCGGTGCGGCCGGCGTGAGTGCGGACCGGGCCGCCTCGATCCGGCGCAGGCGGGTCTCCGGCGTCTTCGCGCTCTCGATCGCGAGGACGTGGGCGCGCTGGTTGCTGTACGACAGCGCCGTGAAGGCGGCCCGGGCATCCGGTTGCTCGTCGAGCGCTGCGGCGAAGTCTGCGGGCACCTCGACCACCCGGGGTTCGGTGTCGAGCTCGACGTCGACCTCGATCTCGTCCCCTGCGGCGACGCCTGCCTGTTCACGGTTCTCGGCGCTGAGCGCGATCATGAATGCGCCGCGGTAGGGGGCGACGGAGCTGCGGTAGGTATGACCGCCGATCGTGACCGTGATGGCGTGGCGCTTGCCGGGGCCGAGGCCCGCGACGACCTCCTCGGGAACGCGGATGCCCGTTGCCGATTTGCCGGAAAGCTCGAGGACGGTCGTGAATCTCATGGAACCGAGTATGCCGCAGCGAGCGGTTCCGCGCACGGGTCCCTGCGGGCTAGCTTGGTACATAACCAACACAAGGAAACCGGGTGCGGCACCATGAAGCTGACCATCGACGAGCATTCCCCCACGCCGCCGTTCGAGCAACTGCGGCTTCAGGTGCTCGAGGCCGTTCGGACCGGTGCCGTGGCGCCCGGAGACAAGCTGCCGACCGTGCGCCGGCTCGCCGACGAACTCGGACTCGCCCCGAACACGGTGGCCAGGGCCTACCGCGAGCTCGAGCGGGGCGAGGTGATCGAGACCCGCGGCCGCCAGGGTTCCTTCATCGCCGCAACGGGCGACCCGACCCTGCGCCAGGCGCAACGCGCCGCTGCCGACTTCGCCGAACGGATGCGCGTGCTCGGCCTCGGCGCGGACGACGCGCTCGCGCTCGTCTCGGCCGCGCTCGGCATCCGCCCCTGATCACTCCGCACGCGCCCCGCCCAGCCCAGCCGCGAAAGCGGGGAGCTAGGTGTATGCGGCGGCGAGGCGGCGGAAGCCCTCGTCGAGGGTCACCTGGGGGGTCCAGTGCAGGTCGGCGCGCGTGCGGCGTTGGTCGAACCAGTGCGCGGTCGAGAGCTGTTCGGCGAGGAAGCGGGTCATCGGGGGCTCGTCGGCTCCCGGGCGCACTCGCCAGGCGGCCTCGATCACGGAGCCGCCGCCGCGTGCGAGCGCGGCGGGAACCGACCAGGCCGGTGGGCGGACCCCGGCCGCCCGGCACATGCCGGCGAGCAGCTCGGCGACGGGCCGGGGCTCGCCATTGGTGATCACGTAGGCGTTGCCGTGCACCTCGCGCGCCCGGTCGAGGGCTGCACTGATCGCCGTGGCCGCATTGTCCACGTAGGTCGTGTCGATGAGAGCTGCGCCGTGCCCGAGCAGGGGAAGGCGCCCCGCCCTGGCCCGCTCGACGATCCGGGCGACGAGCTGGGTGTCCCCGGGGCCCCAGACCAGGTGCGGCCGCACGGCCACGACCCGCATGAGTGGAGAGTCGGCGTCGAGCGCGAGCAATTCCGCGCGGGCCTTGGTCCGGGCGTAGTCGCCGCGGGCACGACCGGGATCCGCCGGGCCGGCATCGCTGCCGACGATGGATGTCCCGGCGTGGGCCACAGAGGGAGACGACACGAAGACGAAGCGCGAGACCCCGGCATCCGCGGCCGCGGCGAGCAGGGAGCGGGTGCCCCCGACGTTGACGGCCTCGAAATCGCGCGGGTCGCCCGCGAGGGAGACCTTGGCCGCGAGGTGAACGACGGCGTCCATGCCGATGACGGCATGATCCACGTCCCGGGCCGAGGTCACGGAACCGAGCAGGTCCCTGGCCCCTGCGACGCCGGACGGCCGCCGCTGGAAGCAGCTCACCTCGTGTCCGGCCGCGACCAGTTCTGCCGCGACCGCGCGACCGAGGAAACCGCTCGCCCCGGTGATGAGCACCCGCAACGGGGTCACGGTCGCGTCATCCGCCCGCCGGAGAGGATGCCGCCCGCCCACCGGGCGAGCCGGCTGCGGTCGATCTTGGAATTGTGCCGGATGTCCGTCGGCAGCTGGGGAACCACGAGCACCGCAGCGAGAGGTGCCGGCGATGCCGTTCGGATCGCGGCAGCGAGTGCCTCCGTCGCGAGTCCGACCCGCCGGGCGGGCGGGCTCGTCTCGACGACGGCGACCAGCTGTTGGGTGCCCACCGGTCCGACCCCGACGAGGGCCGCACGGGCGACACCGGGGTGTCCGGGGTTCGGCCTGCCGGACATGCCCGCGGTGACCGCATCGCGCGGGGTCAGACGAACGCGTTCGATGGCCTGCTCGGGGCCGACCGGCGTGACGACGCCCTCCGCGGTGACGATGACGTGCGGCAGCCGGCCCTCGACCCAGAGCCGGCCGTCGGCGTCGAGGTGGCCGACGTCGCCGGTGCGGTGCCAGCGTTCGCCCGCGATCGCTCCGCGCCTGGCGGCCCGGTCGGTGAGCCAGAGCCGGTCGTAGTGGTCTTCGACGTGGGGCGCGGAGACGACGATCTCACCGGTGACACCGGTCTCCTCGGACAGTGCGCCTGTGGCCGCGCCCCGGTCGTCGAGAGCGCTGATCCGGATCCGGGTGGTCCCGGTCGGGCATCCCACGCAGACGCCGCCAGCGGAGGCCGCGGTCGCGACCCGGATGCCCTCGAGGGTGATATCCGTCATCAGGAGGCCCTCGGTCATGCCGTACGGGGTATGCGCTGTCGCGTCCGGCATCAACCGCGCTGCGGCCGCGAGGAGCGGCTCTGCGACCGGCGCGCCTGCGGACAGGAAGCTGCGCACCGCGGCGAGAGACGCCCGGTCGGCGGGGGTGAGGCGTGCCGCGGTCGCGACGACGTTCGTGAGGGCTGCCGGAGACAGGAACACGACGGATGCGTCGATCGCGGCGACAGCGGCGGCCACCGCGGTCGCGGTGAGCGTCTTCGGCGACGTGACGTCCATGTCGGGGGTCACCGAGCGTGCGCCGAGGGCGGGGCCGAGGAGGGCGAACGGCGCGAAGCCGGCGACGAGGCCCGTCCCTGGGCCCACGCCGTACTGCTCGCGAAGCGCCCGGCTGACCGCGGCGAGCTGGCCGTTCGTGTAGACGACGCCCTTGGCCGGCCCTGTCGACCCGGACGTGAAGAGCACGGCTGCCGTGTCTGCCGCGGTGGGCTCTGGTGGCAGGCCCTCATCCGCGCCGAGCGACTCCAGCTCGGCGACGGTGAAGGAGACGTCGAGGAGCCTGGCAAGCGGCCTGGCGAGGGTGACCGCGGCGATCTTCTGGCCGGGCCAGCCGAGCGCCCGGGCGGCGACCAACCCGGGGGTCGCTCCAATGACGTGGTCTGGGCGCGCGCCCCGGACGGCCCGGGTCAGGCCGCGGAGGCCGAGACCGGCATCCGCGACCACGACGACGGCGCCGATGCGCACGCAGGCATACAACACGGCCGTGAGGTCGGCGCCCGGAGGAACGAGAAGCGAGACCCGGTCGCCCTTGCGGACGCCGATCTGGTAGAGCCCTGCGGCCAGCCGGCGCACGCGCGCGGACAGCTCGCGCCAGCTGACGCTGAGCTGGGCGGCACCGTGACCGGGCGCCATGTCGACGAGGGCGATCTCGTCGCTCTCCCGGAATTCATCGAGGTAGTGCCAGAGCGGCCGGTAGTCGCCGCGGCCGGATTCGGGCGCGGGTTCCCCGTCCGAAACGTCCTGTTCCGGTCGAGAGTGACCGGCTGATCGGGCGCTCTCGACCGGAACGGGCCCGGCGGCGGTGAGGGCGGCGGGCACGGCGGCGAGCGGGGCGCGGTCGGCGAGCCAGGTCAGTGCGGCCGCGGCGTAGTCGACATCCTCGGCCACCAGGTGCCCGGCCCCCTCGAAGCGGTGAACGTCGGCGTCGGGCAGTCGGTCGAGGAGATCGTCGAGATACCGGTCGCTGAAGATCGGATCGGTGGGACCCCAGAGCAGCAGGGCCGGCACCTCGAGGCCGCGAAGGCCAGAGGCGATGCGGTCGAGTTCCGGCGTGCTGACGGATCCGGGACCGACCGGGATGTCGGCGACGAACGCGCCGATCCCGCCCCGGCGGGCCGCTCCCCGGTACGGCGCCCGGTAGGCGCGTTTGACGGCGGCGGACAGCGGCGGATGCGCGAGCGCGAGCGTCGTGTCGAGGAACGCGGGCGTCGTGACGGTCGCGGTGCCGAGCACGCCGCCCTGGAGTGCCAGCCGCAGGGGCGCCGGGATCGCGGCGTCCTCCGGCTGGTGCACGGCGGTATTGAGCAGCAGCACGCCCGCGAGCAGGTCCGGGTGGTCGATCGCCCAGCCGAGCGAGACGACTCCGCCCCAGTCGTGGCCGAAGGTGACGACCGGGCCGGTGAGTCCCAGCGGTTCCGCGCCGAGCGCGTCCGTGAGGTCGCCCAGGTCTGCGACCCGGCGGGCGAGCGGGCGCACCGTCCCGGTGCGCTCGGAGAAGCCCATCTCGAGCTGGTCGACGGCGATCACGCGCCAGGCCTCTTCGCCGCGCGTGGCGGCATCCGTCGCCTGCGTCACGAGCGACCGCCACAGGTACGACCAGGTCGGGTTCCCGTGCACGCACAGCACCGTGCCGACCGGGGTGATGCCGCGGGACGCGAGCACGGGCCCGTTGTCGAGCAGGTGCCAGGTGCGGATGCCGGCGCCCGGCTCCCCTGCCTCGACCAGCCTCGAGAACGCGGGGTCGAGTCCCGGCAGCCCCTCGGGCGGCAGGGACGCCGGCGCGGGCGTCGCAGCGGCGCGCGGCAGGCGGTACTGGTGCTGTTGCCGGGGGTGGGTCATGGTGCGGCCGGTCACCAGGCCAGTTCCATCATGGCGGTGTTGAGGCCGGAGCCGACCCCCATGAGCAGCACCCGGTCGCCGCGACGCAGGGTCTTGGCCTCTTCGGCCAGGGTGATCGGGATCGACGCCGGCCCGACGTTGCCGAACAGCGGGTAGGTGAGGGGCACCCTCGCCCGGTCGAGCCCGGTGGCCTTCACGATCGCGTTGGTGTGCACGTCAGAGACCTGGTGCAGGATGTAGCGGTCCATGCTCGACCAGTTCCAGTCGCGCTTCGCCTCCGTCCAGGCCGACACGACCAGTTCCATGCCGCCCTTGAGCAACGCCTTGGCGTCGGTGAACATGCCGTCGACGCTGCCGACGCAGAGCCCGTTGAACTGGGTAGCGGCGCGGGTGACGCCGCCGAGCATGCGATGGCCTTCCGGATGCCGGTCTGCACGTCCGAGGACGGCCGCGGCCGCCCCTGACCCGAGGGTCAGGCTCGCGAATTCGCTCATGAAGTCCTTGCGGCCGATGTCGGGCCGCCCGAGCCGGTCGATCGTGTTGGACTGGATTTCGTCGGCGTCTTCGCCGTCGATCACCACGGCGTAGTCGACCTGGCCGGAGTCGATCAGCTGCGCGGCGAGGGTCATCCCGTTCACGAACCCGAGGCACGCGTTCGCGATGTCGAAGTTGGTGGCGGACGACGGCAGGCCGAGGCCGTGGTGGATGCGCACGGCGACGGAGGGCTCGAGGTGCTTGCGGGTGACCGAGGTGTTGATCAGGAGACCGACCTGGCCCGGCTCGACGCCCGCGTCGCGCAGGGCACGCTTGCCCGCTGACACGGCCGCGTCGTCGAAGGCGAGGTCGCTGCCCCAGTTGCGGCGTTCGTAGACGCCGGCGACGCGCTGGAGCAGGCCGCTCGGGAGACGCAGGCGTTTCAGGGCCGGCTGCAGTCGACGGTCGATCTCGATCGAGGTAGTGACGATCGGTGCGAGGGTGCTCGCGACCGCCAAGAGCGCGACGTTTGTGTGCGACGTCGTTGCGTTTCCGTCCAAGTGCTGTTCCCCTGTCGAATTGTGGCGCCGCTGGCACGCCACGGTCCCCGGTATTATCCCCCACTCAACTGATCGTTCCTCGTATGCAGGCTGTGTGCCGCTCCCCCCTGACCGCCCACCCCGTCCGCGAGAGCGGAGTTTTGGCCCTTAACATCGTGGTTTAAGGGCCAAATCTCCGCTCTCGCGGTTCGGGTGAGCGCGCGGGGCGGGGCGGGGCGGGGCGGTCAGATGATGCCGGCGGAGAGGGTGCTCGGGTTGCCGAAGCGGTGCGCCGTGATCGAGATCGCCTGCTCACGGAGGAACGGCAACAACTCGACCCTGCCTGCCTGGGTGACCGGGTGGGCGTAGACGGCCACGTCGGGGCTGCCGCGGAGGGCGTGCGCGAGCTGGGCCGCCGCATCCGTCGCCCCGGTCAGCGGGTCGCCGCCGATCAGCCGAACCCGGCTCGTCGTGATGCCGCCGGCTGCGGCGCGGGCGAGCCATTCGGCGTCGCTCTCGACCGTGACCGGGATCTCACGCTCGGCGAGGGCGCCCCGCACGATCGGAGGCATGGGCAGCGCGCTCGACACCGTGAAACGCGACTTCGAGAGGGTCGCGGCGATGAGCACCCGTAGCAGGTTCGACAGGGTGCCGTCCTCGGCGAGGCGCACCGTGACGGGCAACGTCCGGTAGCGGAACAGGTTGCGTTCGACGCCGAGCGCGGAGACGTCCCTGACCGCCGCGAACTCCTCGCGCCAGGCGAGCGCGTCGCTGAGGGCCGAGCGGCGCAGTACGTCGAAGTCGGCATAGTCGAGCACGGGCTGCGACCCCTCGATGAGCTGCGTGACGCTCGGTTCGAGGCCGCGCAGGTGCAGGGTCGAACTGTTCCTGCCCGGGTTGGTCACCCAGCTGCCGAGGCCGTAGAGATAGTTCGGGCCGCCGGCCTTCGTGCCTGCTCCCACCGACGAGCGCTTCCAGCCGCCGAACGGCTGGCGCTGCACGATCGCGCCCGTGATCCCCCGGTTGACGTACAGGTTGCCCGCCTCGATCGTCTCGAGCCAGGTCGCGAGTTCCTCGGGATCGAGCGAGTGCAGTCCGGAGGTGAGCCCGTAGTCGACCGCGTTCTGAAAGCGGATGGCTTCCTCGAGTGTGCGCGCATGCATCACTCCCAGCACGGGCCCGAAGAACTCGGTGAGGTGGAAGTAGGAACCGGGAGCGACTCCCGTGCGGATGCCCGGCGACCACAGCGCGCCGTCCTCGCCCTGCTGTTTCGGTTCGACGAGCCAGCTCTCGCCGACGCCGAGTTCGGTGAGGGCGTGCAGGAGCTTGCCGTTGGCAGGTTCGATGAGCGGGCCCATCTGGGTGACCGGGTCGGAGGGTCGTCCGACCCGCAGGCTCGTCGCGGCATCGACGAGCTGGCCGAGGAAACGCTCGGACCTGGCGACGGAACCGACGAGGATGACGAGGCTCGCTGCGGAACACTTCTGTCCGGCGTGCCCGAACGCGCTCTTGACGACGTCGGCGGCGGCGAGGTTGAGGTCGGCGGACGGGGTCACAATGATCGCGTTCTTGCCGCTCGTCTCTGCGAGCAGCGGCAGGTCCTCGCGGAAGCTCCGGAACAGCTGCGCGGTTTCGTATGCTCCGGTGAGGATGACCCGGTCGACCGCGGGGTGCCCGATCAGCCGGGTGCCGAGCTCCCGGTCGGCGAGGTCGACGAGCGCGAGGAGGTCGCGGGGCACTCCGGCCTCCCAGAGCGCCTCGACCATGACCGCTCCGGAGCGCTGGGCGAGCTTCGCGGGCTTCACGATGACGCCGGAGCCTGCCGCGAGTGCGGCGAGCACCCCGCCGGCGGAGATCGCGACGGGGAAGTTCCACGGCGGGGTCACGACGGTGAGGCGTGGGGGCACGAAGATGGCGCCCTGCACGGCGTCGAGCGCCCGGGCGCTCTCGGCGTAGTAGTGCGCGAAGTCGATGGCCTCGCTCACCTCGGGGTCGCCCTCTGCGATGGTCTTGCCGGTCTCTGCGGCCATCACCTCGATCAGGCGGTCGCGGTTCGCGGCGAGCGCGAGGCCGGCGCGGTGCAGGATCGCGGCCCGCTCCCCGCCGGGGCGCTGGCCCCATTCGTTGCCGCTCGCGGCGACGGTGTCGATGATGGCGTCGAGCTGTTCCTCTGTATCGACGCGGGCGGCGAGGATCGTGTCGATGCCGAGGCGTGACCCCTCGACCTGGGCGAGGATCCGGCGCCCCCACGCGCGGTTCGCCGGAAGCGAGGGGTCGGTGTCCGGCTCGTTGTGGAAACGGCGGATGCCGGCGGCCACGTCGCCCGCGCCCGCGTGGGTCAGGACCGCGGCCGTGTCGCTGAGCGAGCCGCGGGTGAAGCCGAGCACGGCATTGGTGAGGCCGAGGTCATCGTCGGTGTGCTGCGCCGCTTCGGCCGCAGACTCTGTCGCCTCGAGCTGGGTGACCGCAGAACGGTCCTGGCTTCGGTTCGGCGCTGGCACGAAGGCCTCGGGGCCGACCGATGATTCGAGTGCCCGGAGTGAGGCGAGGAAGCGCTCCTTCTCGCGTTCGAAGAGCGGGGGCGAGGTCGTGAGTTCGAACACGGCGGACATGAAGTTGTCCTGGCTCGCGTTCTCCTCGAGGCGGCGGATCAGGTAGCTGATCGCCACGTCGAACTCGGCCGGGTTGACGACGGGCGTGTAGAGCAGCAGCCTGCCGACGTCCCGGCTCACGGCCTCGGCCTGGCTCGTCGCCATGCCCAGCAGCATCTCGAACTCGACCCGGTCGTCGACGCCGCGCCGCTTGGCGAGGAGGTGGGCCCACGCCACGTCGAAGAGGTTGTGCCCGGCGACGCCGATGCGGACGGCATCCGTGTTCTGCGGGGTCAGCGCCCAGTTGAGCACCCGCTTGTAGTTCGTGTCCGCGTCCTGCTTGGTGCCGTAGGTCGCGAGCGGCCAGTCGTGCACGATCGCGTCGACGTGTTCCATGGCGAGGTTGGCGCCCTTGACGACGCGCACCTTGATCGGGGCTCCCCCGGCCGCGCGCCGGTTCTGCGCCCAGTGGGTCAGGCCCTGGAGGGCGCCGAGCGCGTCGGGCAGGTACGCCTGCAGCACGATGCCGGCCTCGAGGCCGAGCAGGCGGGGCTGGTCCAGGATGCGTTCGAAGACCGCGATCGTGAGGTCGAGGTCGCGGTACTCCTCCATGTCGAGGTTGATGAACTTCGGCACAGCGGATGCCGCGGCGAGCTCGTAGAGCGGGGTCAGCCTCTCGACGACCCGGGTCACGGCCTCGTCGAACGACCACATCGAGAGCTGGCTCGCGATCGAAGACACCTTGATCGAGACGTAGTCGACGTCGGGGCGGGCGAGCAGTTCCCTCGTGCCCTCGAGCCTGCGGAGGGCTTCCTTCTCTCCGAGCACGGCCTCGCCGAGCAGGTTGATGTTGAGCCGGTTGCCGGATTCGCGCAGGCTCGCGATCGCGGGACCGAGCTTGTCCGGCGTCGCGTCGACGACGAGGTGGCCGACCATCTGTCGCAGCACCTTGCGGGCGGCCGGGATGACGACCCACGGCAGCACGGGGCCGAGCACGCCGCCGAGGCCGATGGCGCCGCGCAGGTACCCTGGCAGGAAGCCGGGGGCCTTCTTCGCGACGGCCTGCAGGTTGTAGCCGGCGACCATGAGGTCCTGGGGGCGCATGACGCCGTCGACGAAGCCGACCGTGAAGTCGAGGCCGTTCGGGTCCTTGAGCACGCCGGCGAGGCGTTCCGCGGAGACGTCCGCCGGAATGGCGGTGCTCTCCGCGAGCCACTTCCTGACGAGCGTGACAACCTCCGCGCTCTGGGCCTGGTGCACGACGGACGGTGAGTTGCTCATGGTCACGAGGGTAGTCTTTCGCTCGCGCAACGGCCGGGAGCCGTTCCGGGGGGACGGAATCTGAGTCCAGTGTCGCGGGAACTTCCGATAAGTAAAAGCGACCGTTTGTGCAGAGTAGTGGTTAGGATTTGTGTGCAATGGAGCCGAGCGGAAGGTGCACGGGATGCTGGACGTCCGGAGGTTGCGCCTGCTGCGTGAACTGAAGATCCGCGGGACCCTCGCCGGGGTCGCCGAGGCGCTCTCGTACAGCCCGTCCGCGGTCTCCCAGCAACTCGCCCTGCTCGAGAAGGAGGCGGGCGTCGAGCTCCTGCACAAGGTGGGTCGCCGCGTGCAGCTCACGGCGCAGGCCGAGATCCTCGTCGACCACACCACCCACCTGCTCGAACGGCTCGAGATCGCCGAGGCCGAGATGATGGCTTCGCTCACGACCGTCTCGGGCACCGTGCGGGTGGCGGTCTTCCAGTCCGCGTCCCACGCCGTGATCCCCCGGGCGTTGACCCTCCTGGCCGCCGAATTCCCCCAGCTGCGTGTCGAGGTGACCGAGCGCGAGCCGGAGCGCGGCCTGTTCGAAGTGAGTGCCAGGGACTTCGACCTCGTCCTCGCCGAGCAGTACCCGGGGCACGGGCGTGCCCACAGGGCGGACCTCGACAGGGTCAACCTGGCGACGGATGCGCTGCGACTCGCGCTGCCGTCCGCGAGCGCGAGCGCTGATCTCGCAGGCCTGGCGCGGATGCCGTGGGTCATGGAACCGGAAGGAACCGTCTCCCGGTCGTGGGCGAGCCAGCTCTGCCGCGAAGCCGGGTTCGAACCCGATGTCCGGTTCGAGACCGCGGACCTGATCGCGCACATCCGCCTGATCGAATCGGGGAACGCCGTCGGCATCCTGCCCGACCTGGTCTGGGCCGGCGCCGAACCCACGGTGCGCCTCGTCGACCTGCCCGGCCACCCGCGCCGCACCCTCTTCTCGGCGGCACGCCGCTCGAGCACGAAGCGGCCGGGCGTCGTCGCCGTGCGCGACGCGCTCGCCCGCGCGGTCACGCCGTGACGACGGTCGCGCCGCGACGATGCTCACGCCTTGACGATGGTCACGGGCGGGCCTTCAATGGGGTGAGCACGCCCGCGACAGCGTGCGGAATGGGAGCATCCGTGATCACCTGGCTGGGATCCGCGACGTCCGCGACCATCGACGGCTCCACGATGACCCTCACGGACCAGGGCGGGAAAGAGATCGGCACCCTCGAACGCCAGCCGACGAGCAACCCGACCTGATCGGCAACGCCAGCGGGGAGCAGCGACCGCGGTGAGCGGCGCTGGCGACCGCGCCGCCCCGGCCGACACATTGATCGTTCGCCCTTCTCAATCGCATCACCGTCAGTTGTTTTACTTCTGTACCCGCCTCGCCTAGCGTGAATCCACATGAAGACTTTCACCCTGCCCGGCACCGATATCGTCGCTCCGAACGTCATCCTCGGCCTGATGCGCATCCAGGAGAAGAGCGACGACGAGGTCCGCGAACTCGTGCGCACCGCCCGCGACGCCGGGATCGACTTCCTCGACCACGCCGACATCTACGGCTCCGAACTGCACGGCTGCGAACGCCGCTTCGGGGAGGCGCTGCAGCTCAACCCCTCCCAGCGTGACGAGATCACGATCCAGACCAAGACGGGAATCGTCGGGGACGGGCCGTACTTCGATTTCTCCTACGAGCACATCATCGAATCCGTCGAGGGGTCCCTCGCAGCCCTGCGGACCGACCACATCGACATCCTGCTGCTGCACCGCCCCGACGCCCTCGTCGAACCCGAGGAGGTCGCCCGCGCGTTCGACGAACTCGAATCCACGGGCAAGGTCCGGGCATTCGGCGTCTCGAACCACACACCGCGCCAGATCGACCTGCTCCGGAAGCACGTGCGCCAGCCGATCGTCGTCAACCAGCTGCAGCTCTCGCTCACGCATGCGCCGATCATCGCGCAGGGGGTCGCCGCGAACATGAGCGGGCAGGAGCAAGCCGTGACCCGCGACGGGGGCGGAATCGTCGATTACTGCCGCCTGAACGACATCACCATCCAGACATGGTCGCCGTTCCAGGCCGGCTTCTTCTCGGGGGTGTTCCTCGGCTCTCCCGAGTACCCCGAACTCAACGCCGTCATCGACAGGCTCTCCGCCCACTACGGCGTCCCGCCGCTCGCTATCGCGACCGCCTGGATCCTCCGGCACCCCGCCAGGATGCAGGTCGTTCTCGGCACCACCACCCCCGGACGCGTCACCGGGGCGGCCCAGGGGTCCGACGTGACCCTCACCAGGGCCGAGTGGTACGAGCTGTTCCGCGCTGCCGGGCACATCGTTCCCTGATCGCCGTCCGGGCCGGATGTCCCGCGCCGGCCCGCACGCGGCGGCACCCGTTGCTAGTCTCGAGGCGTGACGGAACCCACTCATGACGTTGTCATCGTCGGCGGCGGCCACAACGGATTGACCGCCGCCGCGTACCTCGCCCTCGCCGGCCGCAGCGTGATCGTGCTCGAGCGCGCGGAACACGTCGGCGGTGCCGCGGTCTCCGCCGAGGCGTTCGCGGGCGTCGACGCCCGCCTCTCGCGCTATTCCTACCTCGTCAGCCTGCTGCCGCAACGGATCATCGAGGAACTCGGCCTCGAGATCGGCCTCGCCCGCAGGCGTTTCTCCTCATACACGCCGAACCCGGCCGACCCGGCCGGCGGCCTCCTCGTCGACAACGGCGACGCCGAAGCCACCAGGGCGAGCTTCGACCGGATCGGCGCCGGAGCCGATTCCGATGCCTGGGCCGCCTTCTACGCCGACACCGGGCGGCTCGCCCTGGCGCTCTTCCCCACGGTCTGCGAACCCCTGCCGACCCGCTCAGAGGCCAGGCTCCTGCTCGGCGACGACTCCCTGTGGGAGCGCTTCGTCGAACATCCGCTCGGCCGGACCATCACCGAGGCATTCACGAATGACCTCGTGCGCGGCGTCGTCGCGACCGACGGCCTGATCGGCACCTTCACGTCGGCGGAGGCGGGCGACCTTGCCGCGAATCGCTGCTTCCTCTACCACGTGATCGGCAACGGGACCGGGGACTGGGACGTTCCGATCGGCGGGATGGGCGCCGTGACGGGCGAACTCGAGAAGGCGGCGCGGCAGGCGGGCGCCCGGATCGTGACCGACGCCGAGGTGACGAGCGTCAGCCCGGACGGAACCGTGCGCTACCGGCGCGGAGGCAGCATCCGCGAGGTCGCCGGGACGGTCGTGCTCTCGGGGGTCGCCCCCTGGGTACTCGAGCAGCTCCTCGAAGCGGATGCCGGCGGCCGGGGCACGACAGGGGCCGCGCGTGCGGACGCGCCAGGGGCCGGGCCGAAGCCGGAGGGCGCCCAGGTCAAGGTCAACCTGCTGCTGCGCCGGCTGCCGCGGCTCCGCGACACGACGGTCTCCCCCGAGGCTGCGTTCGGCGGAACCTTCCACATCAACGAGACGTACACCCAGCTCGAAGGCGCGTACGACGAGGCCGTCCGCGGGATCATCCCGGACCGGCTGCCCTGCGAGATCTACTGCCACTCCCTGAGCGACCCGAGCATCCTCTCGCCGGAACTCGCGGCATCCGGCGCACACACCCTCACCGTCTTCGGCCTGCACGCGCCGAACCGCTGGCTGAGCGACGAGAACAACGACGCCACCCGGGCGAGGCTGCAAGAGGCTGTGCTCGCCTCGCTCAACTCGGTGCTCGCCGAGCCGATCGAGGACCTGCTGCTGACCGATGCCGCCGGCAGGCCCTGCATCGAGACGAAGACGACCCTCGACCTCGAACACGCCCTCGCAATGCCGGGCGGGAACATCTTCCACGGTCCCCTCGAGTGGCCGTTCCTCGACGACGACGCCCCGAGGGACACCGCGGCGGAGCGCTGGGGCGTCGCGACCCGGCACCCGCGCATCCTGGTCTGCGGCGCGGGCGCCCGGCGCGGCGGCGGGGTCAGCGGCATCGGCGGGCACAACGCCGCAATGGCGGTCCTCGAGGCAGAGCTCGACGACTGAAACGACGGCCGAACCCGCGGCCGGGGGCCCGCTGACGGAGCCGTCGGGCGATGCTGTGGCACGGGGACGCCCAACGGGTTTAGCCTGAAGGCACGGCTCGTGTTTCACTCATCGCGGAGGTCCCCATGTCAGCCAAACCCACCGGTCGCCTTGCCCATCGCGAGGACGGGCTGTACCTCATGCTCGATCGGCTCTTCACCGCCCCCATCGACGACGTCTGGGCGAGCGTCAGCCGGCCAGGCGGCCTCGCCGGGTGGATCGGCACATACACCGGCGCGCCGGAGACAGGCGCCGTGCGCTTCAAGCTCTCCGAAACGGATGCCGAGTGGACGTACGTGACGATCCTCAAGTGCATCCCGCCGAAGCGGTTCACCGTCAACCTCGGCGAAGGGGACGCGGCGAGGCACCTGATCCTGCACCTCGTCGAAGGCGCGGGCATGACCACGCTCACCCTCGGGCAGCGCCTGCACTCCGCTGCGGATGCGGCACGCGTCGGGCCGTTCTGGGACTACTACCTGGATCGCCTCGTCGCGATGCGCACGGGTCACCCCGTGCCCGGCCACGAGCACTACGCGGGCGCGCACGAGCTCTACTACTCCGAGCTCATCGTCCCGGACAAGCCCCCGGTCGTTCCCGTCCCCGCACCGCCGCGCGCATAGTCCTGCCGACCGTCCCCGAGGGTGCGAGCCCTCCCGGACGTCGGCGCGCCAAAGCGGCTGTGCCCGCTGCCGAAACGGCCGCTGCCGCCGGCTACTCCCAGAGACTCGGCGCGGCCGCGCGGGTCGCGGGCAGGGCGACGTCGGCGCTCCACTCGAGCAGCCACGCCGGGACGGTGAGGCCGGCGGGCGCCGGTCCGACGGCGGCGAGCAGCTCCTCGATTCCGACGACGCCCCCGCCGCGCTTGAGGAAGCGGCCCCGGATGAAGCCGAGCGCGAGGATCTCGGGGTTACCGTCGGCATCCGGTCGCACGAAGCGCTGCTCCACGTAGACGGCCTTCTCGTCGAAACCGAGGATGCGCGACTCGACGGTGAACCGCTGGCCGACGGTGAGCGATTTACGGAAGCTGATGGTCTCGCTCACGACGACGGGGTACCAGCCGCGTGCGGTGAAGATCGGCCAGATGCCGGTACGGTGCAGCAGGTCGAGCCTGGCGATGTCCATGATCGACAGGTACACCCCGTTGTTCATGTGCCGCAGGATGTCCTGGTCGGTCGGGAGGGTCACGAACCGGGTTCTGACGACGTCGTAGGACCCGACGCGGGGGCCCCGCTTCGACAGCCAGCCGTGGAAGAGGGTGCGGATCAGCATATGCATCCTGCGATGTTAACGCCTCGGGCGATTGGGTAGCATTCCGGTATGGTCCCGATCGATCACCTGCTCACCTTCGCGCTCGCTTCCGTCGCCCTCATCGCGCTTCCGGGGCCGACCGTGCTGTTCGTGATCGGACGCTCCCTGGCGCTCGGGCGCCTCGGCGGATTCCTGAGCGTGCTCGGGAACGCCCTCGGGATGCTGCCCCTCATCGCGGCCGTCGCGCTCGGCCTCGGCGCGATCGTGACCCAGTCGATCGTGGTGTTCACGATCGTCAAGGTCGTCGGGGCCGCATACATCGTCTACCTCGGCATCCACGCGATCCGGTACCGCGGCGCGGTCACCCGGACCCGCGGCATCACGCTCGTCGCCCGGCCGTGGTGGCGGCTACTCGCCGAAGGGTCGGTCGTCGGCGCCACAAACCCCAAGTCCATCGTGTTCTTCGTCGCCGTGCTTCCCCAGTTCGTCGACTACCGTGCGGGCGCGGTGCCGCTGCAACTCCTCACCCTCGGCACGGTCTTCGTGGTGCTCGCCCTCGCCGGAGACAGCGTCTGGGCCATCGCCGCCGGCTCGGCGCGGGACTGGTTCGCGAAGTCGCCGAAACGGCTGGAGAAGCTTTCAGCGGGCGGCGGGGTCATGATGATCGGCCTCGGCGGCGTCCTCGCCGCGACCGGCGCCCAGAGCTGACCCGCCGTCCCTAGACGGCGACGGGGACCGGGACGGGCAGGGCCGCGACGCGACGGACGAACGCGCCGAGACGGCGGTACACCTCCTGCGATTCCGGATGCCGAGCGTCCTGCTGCCAGGTGTGATGGGTGTTCGCCTGTCGCCGGTCGTAGATCAGGCTGTCCACCTGGATCGACCTGCGCTTGAGCGCCGCGATGAAGTTCAGGTTCGCCCGGTAGAAGTAGTCCCGTTCGCTCGTCGTGACGAAGACCGGAGGGAACCCGCTGTCGAGCCACTCGATCGGGTTCATGAACCGCGCCGCGGCCCGCAGCACGACTCCGCGCCCCCGCTCGGGCAGCAGCATGCGCAGGAAGTTGAGGCTCAGCACGAAGCCGCGCTCGAACATCACCGAGAGGTCGGCGATGCTGCAGTGCTGCACGAGGCCGCGGAGGTTGCCCGGATCCACGTGGGGTTCGATGCCGTAGTGGGCCGCGAGCTCCGGCTCGAAAGCGGATGCCGCCAGGAGCGCCGCGATGTGACCGCCGGCCGAATCCCCACCGAGCACGATCCGGGTGGGGTCCCCGCCGAAGTCGGCAATGTTGCGGGCCACCCAGTCGAGCACCGCATTGCCGTCCTCGAGCATGTGCCTGAGCTGGAACCGGGTGGCCATCCGGTAGTTGGCGTTGACGACGACCATGCCGTCTGCGGCCTGGCTCGCACAGTACTTGGTGAGCGGCGCCTTGTCGCCGGAGGTCCAGCCGCCCCCGTGGAAGTACACGTAGACCGGAAGCGGCCCGGCAGGGTCGTGCGGCACCATCACGTCGAGCCGGTGGTCACGGCTCTCATCCCCGACGTAGTCGACGTCGATGTGGTAGTCCACAGTATCGATCGGCTGGAGGTTGAACTTGTGCAGTTCGCCGGGTGAGAGCCGGATCATCAAGGCCCGCCAGACCCATACGGGCACACGGCGGAGGCTGGTTTCTCGGGGTTTCAGGGTGGTTCCTGCGGTCATGCGAGGGTGCTGCGGATCTGGTTCACAGCACGAACCTAGGTCCCGCGCGTGTGAGCGACCTGAGAAGCCCTCATGTTCCTGTCGGGGACAGGCCTTCTAGGGGTGCAGCGCCGCCCCGCCGAATGCTCCGGTCGCCTCGATGACCGCGCGGCCGAGGGTGTGGAACCGGAGGGTGAAGCCGAGCACGGCGGGAGTCGACCCGGGGTCGAGGTCGAGAGTGGGGACATCCACTGCGTGCACGATGAACTGATAGCGGTGGGTGCCGGTTCCGGGCGGCGGGCCGGCACCGATGAAGGAGGTGAGCCGCAGCTCGTTGGGCAGGGTGACCGCGCCGGCGGGCAACTGGGCACCGCCGGGGGCGCCGGCTCCGGCGGGAAGGGACGTGACGGCGGCCGGGAGGTTGAAGACCGCCCAGTGCCAGAAGCCAGAGCCGGTCGGGGCATCCGGGTCGTAGAGAGTGACCGCAAAACTCTTCGTGTCGGCGGGGAACCCGCTCCAGGACAGCTGCGGCGACCGGTCGAGGCCACCGGCTTCCTCGCCGAACTGCGCGGCCGAAAGCGGTGCCCCGTCGGTCACATCCGTGCTCGAGAGCGTGAAGAGCGGCACCTCGCCGTAGACGGCGAGCGGATCGGCGGTGGTCATGGGTCCTCCTGGCGGCGGGGGTTCTTGTGCGGGCTGCCCCCAGTTTAGGCGCCAGGCGCCCTCGCTTCGAAGATCCTCAGGCGCCGCCAAGGTCGCACAGCGGTCGGGTCCAGCCCGGCTCGCTACGGTCCAGCAATGGACTATCCCCTTCTCGGCGTCTTCGGCATCCTGACCATCGTGTCGGTTGCCGTCATCGCGCCGCGGCTCGGAGTCGCCGCCCCGCTCCTCCTCGTGCTCATCGGGATCGCGGCGAGCCTCGTCCCCGGCGTACCGGCCTTCGATTTCCCGCCCGAGCTCATCCTCGCGGTCGTCCTCCCTCCACTCCTCTATTCGGCGGCGGTCAACGTGCCGCTGCACGACTTCCGCCGCAACGCGACGGCGATCACCGGGCTCTCTGTGCTGCTCGTGATCGTGAGCGCCGTCGCGAGCGGAGCACTGTTCCACTGGCTACTGCCCGGACTCAGCGTTCCCGCCGCCCTCGCGCTCGGTGCGGTCGTGAGTCCGACGGATGCGGTCGCCGCGACCTCGATGGGGCGCCGGCTGGGGCTGCCACCCCGGGTGGTGACCCTGCTGGAGGGTGAGGGACTGCTCAACGACGCCTCGGCCCTCGTGCTGCTCCGCTGTGCGATCGCGGCGACGGCAGGCGGGGTGTCCCTGATCGGCGTGGCCGGGGACTTCGCGTTCGCGGTCGGAGTCGCGATCGGGATCGGTCTCGTCGTGGGGCACCTGACCGTGTGGCTGAGGTCGCGCCTGGGGAACGTCGTACTCAACACGACGATCTCATTCGCGGTGCCGTTCCTCGCGTTCATCCCGACCGACCACGTCCACGCGTCCGGGGTGCTCGCCGTCGTCGTCGCCGGGCTCGTGACCGGGCATCGGGGGCCGCTGGTCTTCACGGCGGAGGTGCGGATCAGCGAACGGGTGAACTGGCGGACGATCCAGTTCGTGCTCGAGAACGGCGTCTTCCTCCTGATGGGCTTCGAACTGAAATACCTGGTCGGCGAGGTGCACGAGGACCATGTCAGCGTCATCGAGGCCGTCGGCATCGGGCTTCTCGCGACCGTCGTCCTCGTCGTCGTCCGGGGCGCCTTCGTCGTCCCCCTTATCGCCCAGCTCAAACGACAAGAGCGGAGGGCCCGCGCCGGCGGCCGGGAGGTCGACTCCGCACTGCGGCGGTTGCGCACGGCCAGCCACGAGGACGTCGCCCAGGCCAGGGCCCACAGGAGGCTGACCAGGAAGCGGGCGGACCTCGACTTCCAGACGGTCGAGAGCCTCGGCTGGCGGGACGGCGCTGTGCTCGGCTGGTCGGGGATGCGAGGCGTCGTCGCACTCGCCGCCGCGCAGTCGCTGCCGACCGGCATCCCCTACCGGCCGCAGCTGATCTTCATCGCGTTCACCGTTGCCCTCGTGACCCTGATCGTGCAGGGCGGCACCCTGCCGCTGCTGATCCGCAGGCTCGGGCTCACCGGAAGCGCCGAGGCGGATGACCAGCGTGGCTTCGCAGCCCTCGTCGGCCAGATCAGCGCGGCCGGTCTCGAGAGCCTCGGCAACCCTGCGCTCGCGCAGGACGGTGGTGAACCGTTCACCGCGGAGGCACTGTCCCGGGTGCGTGCGGACAGCATCCGCCGCGCACAGGCGCTCGACGAGACGGCGGCCCCGGCCACCGGCGCCCCTCACCACCAGCACCGTGCGCTGCGGCTGCACGTGCTCGCACGTGAGCGCGCCGCCCTGCTCGACGCCCGTGAGACCGGGGCATACGGCTCGCACCTCATCGAGAGGGCCCAGCGCATGCTCGACCTCGAGGAAACCCGGCTGTCCTCCAACCCCTGGGCATGACTCCTGCACATTCCCCGGCGGTGGAATTCCTGCCGCGTGATTCCGGGGCGCCCGCCGTCAACCGCGGGAATCTGCAGGAGTTACACCGAACCAGGGCGGGTAACATGGCGCGGTGGCCATTCCGAAGATCCTGCTCTACTACGTCTTCACGCCGCTCGCCGACCCCGAGGCCGTACGGCTCTGGCAGCGCGACCTGTGCGAAGCCCTCGGCCTCCGCGGCCGCATCCTGATCTCGAAGGACGGGCTCAACGGCACGATCGGCGGCGACCTCCCGGCCGTGAAACGCTACGTGCGGAAGACGCGCGAGTACCCGGCGTTCCACGACATCGACTTCCGGTGGAGCGAAGGCACCGGGCTCGACGAGGCCGGCCTGAGCCTCGACTTCCCGCGCCTCGTGGTGAAGGTGCGCGAGGAGATCGTGAGCTTCGGCGCTCCCGGCGACCTCACGGTCACCGCGGCAGGAGTGCAGGGCGGCGGCACCCGGCTCTCCCCCGCCGCGCTGCACGAACTCGCCGCCGAGCGCGGCGACGACCTGGTCTTCTTCGACGGCCGCAATTCCTTCGAAGCGGAGATCGGGCATTTCCGGGGCGCCGTCGTTCCCGACGTCGCGACGACCCGCGACTTCGCCGCAGAGCTCGACAGCGGCCGGTACGACCACCTCAAGAACCGGCCGGTCGTGACGTACTGCACCGGCGGCATCCGCTGCGAGGTGCTCAGCTCACTGATGAAGGACCGCGGCTTCGGCGAGGTCTACCAGCTCGATGGCGGCATCGTGGGGTACGGCGAGGCCTACGGGAATGCCGGTCTCTGGGACGGTTCGCTCTATGTCTTCGACCAGCGGATGTCCGTCGACTTCGCAGGGGACACCGCGGTCCTCGGCCGCTGCGCCTGCTGCGCGGCAGCGACCAACCGGATGCAGAACTGCCGCGAGCCGTCCTGCCGCGCACAGCTCGTCGTCTGCCCTGACTGCGCCGCTACGGCGCCCGCCTGCCCCGCGCACTCCTGACCGGCCGCGCGCGGGCGAACTCCCTCGCGTCCCTGGCCGAGAGGGCGAGCAGGATCAGGATGTCGAAGGTGACGCTCACGAGCGAGGTCCGCAGGGTGATCGCGGCCCCGTTGACGGCATAGTCGACGAAGCTCGTGACGATGCTCACCGTCGCGAAGGACATCGCGACGATCCGTGCCCAGTTCCGGCCGAAGTACACGAATGCGGCGAAGCCGATGTTGAGGGCGAGGACGACCCCGTAGCCGGCCAGCAGGATCCCGAGGGCGACCCCGGCCGTCGCGGGGTCGACGGTGCCCGCCGGCGTGCCGTCGAGGGCGACGGCCGAGACGAACTCCGGCCAGTCGAGCGCCGCGAGGACGATGACACCGAGACCGGACAGGACCCGCGCGCCGAGCATCAGGGCTCCGACGCTGATCGATGCCGGCCGCCGCCGGTGGGCGCCGGGCTCGGACGGCACCGCGTTCCCGGTCGGTACCGCCGTCGATGCCACCGTCGATGCCGCTGCCGCTGCCGCGGTCGGTGCCGGTTCCGGCGCGGCAGACCCCGCACGTGCAGCCGCAGCGCCGGAGACCGCGATGCCGGACACGTCGACGACGGGCAGGTCGCCGTCCGTCTGGATCGTGTCGCCGCCGCCGTTGCGTGCGTGGTATCCGCTCGAGAAGTCCCGGATCACGTGCACCCGAGCCCCCGAGCCGGCGTGCAGAAGCGAGTGGACGATGTGGTCCCGCTCGATGTCGGTGTTCTCGTCGATCTTGTGCGTGATCTGCAGGGTGAACAGCGAGAAACCGACGGCACGATCGAAGGTCCCCGCCGCGAGCCAGTCGACCCTCGTCCCACCGGGGAGCAGCCAGCCGTCGGGGCAGCGCCAGAACCGCACGTGGTGCCGCTTGGCCGGATTCTCGGCGACCTCCTGCTGGTAGGCGAAGTCCTGCATCCGGTCGAACAGGAACAGCGGACTGACCGGCGCCTCGTCATAGCTGCGCCTCGCGAGCGTCGCCGAGACCATCCTCCAGGTCGTGCCTGGCGTGATGTCGTCCGCCCGCGTCCACCCTGCCGCGGCGAGCGCCTGCTGCAGCTGCTCCGCCGTGCCGGTGATAGCGAGGTTGACCGGGTCGTCGAGGAGGCCGTCGCTCGTGCGGGTCCTGCCGATGAAGTAGTGGGGAACGTACAACTGGGTCAGGATCCGGTGCAGCCGCGGAAGCACAAGGTAGGCCAGAAGCACCCAGAAGAGCACAGCGAACCAGAGCGCACCCCAGCCGAGCTGAAAACTCTCGTTCACGAGCAGAACGGCGAGCCAGACCGCGGCGAACCCCGCGAAGACGAAGAAGAAGGCGTCGATTCCCGCGCTCACCGAGAGGCGGCGCGGCACGACCCGCACCTTCTCTGGCACGACGGCGGCGGTCATAGCGCTCATGCTACCGACTAGGCCGAACGCGGGCGAGGGGCGGGAAGTAGGCTCGGAGCATGACTCCTGAGACTCAGTTCCGCGCCATCGTCGTCGAACGAACCGTTGCGGAGGACGGCGCCACGTCGCAGCACGCGGCGCTCACGCTCGTCGACGATTCCTTCCTGATGCCGGGTGACGTGACCATCACCGTCGACTACTCGAGCCTCAACTACAAGGACGGGCTCGCGCTCGCCGGTCGCCCCGGGGTCATCCGCTCCTGGCCCCTCATCGCCGGGATCGACCTCGTCGGCACCGTCGAGTCGAGCGAGGACCCGCGCTGGGCGCCAGGAGACCGGGTCATCCTGAACGGCTCAGGCCTGGGCGAGACCCACCACGGCGGCCTCGCCGAACGCGCGAGGGTCTCCGGCGCGTCCCTGGTACGCCTGCCCGCCGGAATCAGCGCCCTCAGGGCCGCCGCGATCGGCACGGCCGGATTCACCGCCATGCTCGCCGTGCTCGCGCTCGAACGCGCCGGGACAACGCCGGACTCCGGCCCTGTGCTCGTCACCGGCGCCGCAGGCGGAGTCGGTTCGATCGCGGTGGCCCTGCTCTCGGCCAGGGGCTACCGGGTGACGGCATCGACCGGTCGCGTCGACGAACTCGGCGACTACCTCCGCGGCCTCGGGGCCGAGGCGATCCTGGACCGGAGCAGCCTCTCCGAGCCCGGAAAACCGCTCCAGGCCCAGCGCTGGGCCGCGGCCGTCGACTCCGTCGGAAGCGCCACCCTCGCCAATGTCCTCGCCCAGGCGAACTACGGGGCCGTGATCACCGCGTGCGGCCTCGCCCAGGGCGCCGACCTCCCGACGACGGTGATGCCCTTCATCCTGCGCGGGGTCAGCCTTGTCGGCATCAATTCCGTCGAGGCTCCATTGGCCCTCCGGGAACAGGCATGGTCGCGGCTCGAATCCGACCTCGACCTGGCGCTCCTCGACGGCCTGACGTCGAGCATCACGCTCGAGGAAGCGATCCCGGCGGCCGATGACATCCTCGCGGGTCGGCTGCACGGGCGCACGGTCGTCGCGATCCACGAATAGCGCGGTCAAACACGATTTAGTCGTGGCAGAACCGCCCAGTACCGCTATCACAGCGGATGCCCCTCCGCGCACCCCCAGGCTTTCGGCGCGCCGTAATCCCCCACTAGTGGGGGATACCTTGGAAGAAAATGAGCGTACCTTGCATAACAGGAACCCCCTTCACCGGGGGTGACAGGTCCCGGACCACCCATTCCGGGACCGCACACAGGTAGTAATGCAGAGCACCGACTCATCCCCGAGGCGGCTGCTGTACTCCCCCAACAGAGTGATCCGCACGCACTCGTTACCCGAAACGAAGCGCCGTCTCATGAATGAACTCCTTCACCGACCCCCGGAATGGCCCGGAATGATTCCTGGGGTCGTCGCATGAAGTCCAGCATCCACCGCGACACGCTGGGCGCGATCCTCGAACTCGCAACCGCCCCTCATGAGTCAGCCATGCTGGTCGTCGGGGAGCCCGGATCCGGCAAATCGCGCCTGCTCGCCTCCGTCGAACCGATCCCCGGGATCGAGATCTTCCGGGTCAGGATCAATCCTGCGGAAGCCGGCTTCCCGCTCTCCGGCCTCTCGGCCTTCGTCGCCTCGTTCCAGACCCCGGCCGCCGCAGCGCTCTCGAGCGAACTCCTCATCCCCGGCGAAGCGGATGCCCAGCTCGCCGCCCGCGCGGCGGAACTCCTCGCCCTGATCCGCGACTTCACCCCCGAGACAACCCTCCTCCTGATCGACGACCTCGACCTGATGGACCTCCCGAGCCAGACCGTCTTCGCGATGGTCGCGGCGCGCCTCGGCGGCACGGGGCTGCGCCTCGTGGGCACCGTGTGCGCGGAGCCCCCCGTCGGCCCGCTCGCCTCGCTCCCGCGCATCACCCTCGACCGCCTCACCTTCGCCGAATCGATGCTCCTCGCCACCGAGCTTCTCGGGCCCCAGTCCGACGAGGCACTCCGGCGGATGCTGGCATCCTCCTCATCGGGAAGTCCGTCCGAAATCGCCAGGAACGCCCGGCTCCTGACCAGCAGGCACCTCGGGAACGCCGCCCCCGTCGCCCTGCCGTTCCGCGCCTCCCGCGCTCCCTCGACCCGGACCTCACAGGAACCGGACGACCAGCACCTCCTCCTGGCGATGCTGTCCTGCTCCTACCTCAGCAGCCAGGATCCGATCCGCCAGAGCGGCGACCCCATCCGCGGCGCCCTGGAAGAACTCCTGTCCGCGGGAACCGTCATCCGCGACGGCCGGTACCTCCGGATTTCGGACTCAGCGCTGCGTTCCCACCTCTATTGGTCCATCGACGCCGGTACCCGCGCCGAATTCCATGCCCGTGCCGCCCGCAGCGAGGACGCACCCGGAGGGGATCCCGGCCTCGCCGCGTGGCACCGCAGCTGGGCGGATGCCGGCAGCCTCTCCTCGGACGAACTGCTCGCCTCCGCTGCCGAATTCGGCCGCAGGGGCCTGATCTGGCAGTCCGTCGAACTCGCCGAACGCGCCCTCGCCCTCGCGCTCGACGCCACCGGAAGCCCCGAAGCCCTGCTCGAGGTCGCGGAGGCGCTGTACCTGCAGGGCGAACTCTCCTATGCGGCCCGCTATGCCAGGCTCGGCCAGCGCAGGCCCGGCTCGATCGCCACGGTCACAAAGCTCGCGACCCTCCGCAGCGGGATCGAATTCATGTCGACCCACCAGCTGCTCACGACCGACCTCGACGACTGGGTCGGACCGCGCGGCGCGAGCGGCAGGGCGGAAGACCTCGCGCGCCTGCTCGGCATGAGCGCCCTCAGTCACGCCGAGCGCTGGGAAGTCGACGCCGCGCGGGAAGCCCTCGCCAGGGGCCGTCACCTCCTCGAAAGCGCGACCCCGGAGTCCGTCGAACTCCACGAGCTTTCCGCACTGCTGCTGTCTGCTCTCGAGGGTGACCCCGGCCCTTCGACCCGGATGTTCGAGCGGCTGTCCCGGCACGGCTGGACCGAGGAGACGAGCGCCAGGGCACTGTCCGTCCTCGGCCGCAGCCTCACGTTCATCGACCGATACGGCGACGCCAGGCGCGTGCTGCGCACCGTCGTCGGCCTCGAGCCCCCGCCGGACCCGATCGTCCTGCAGACGGCCAGGTACTACCTCGCAGAGAACGAGATCCTCGCCGGCAACCAATTCGAGGCCATGGCCATCATCGAATCGCTCACAGGATCCGGGACGGAACAGGTGCATCGCCGCCCGCTCCAGCTGCTGACGGCCTGGTACTGGCAGGCCCGCGGAGACCGAGCGCGCGCGGACGCGGCGATCGAACTCTGCAACCGCAGCTTCGCGACGAGCGACCATCCGGCTCTCGCCGCCCGGCTCGTGGCAGACCAGGGCCGGTTCGCCCTCATGGAGGGCAGGTTCGACGATGCGATCGCATTCCTGCACCGGGCCGGAGCAATAGGGTCAGCATTCCGCAACCCCTCGCTGCTCCGGAGCCAGGTCGACCTGATCGAGGCATACGTGCTGTCCGGCCGGCTGCGGGAGGCCGTGATCCAGTTCCGTGAGTTCCGGGCCAGGGCCCGGCCCTTCCACACCCGGTGGACGGTGCTCGCCACGGCACGGGCCGAGGCCCTGCTGACACCCGGCGAGGCATCCATCGCCGTCTTCGAACAGGCCGCGGGCCTCTGGCAGCCTGGCGATTCGCAATTCGAGCAGGGCCGCACCCTCCTGAGCTTCGCCGACCGGCTCGTGAGCCTCGGGCACGGCAGGGAAGGCGCAGACCAGTACCTGGCCGCGCGGATGATCTTCACCCAGCTCGGCGCCATCCCGTGGGCCAGAAAAGCGGATGCCGTCCGTCTCGGCACCCACGCCCCGAGCGTCAATCCCCTCCTCGCGACCCTTGCCCCCGACGAACGGCTCGTCGCCGAACTCGTGCAACAGGGCAAGCGCAACAAGGAGATCGCCGCCGAGCTCTTCGTCTCCCTGCGCACCGTGGAGGTGCGCCTCACCCGCACATACAACAAGCTCGGTGCCAAGTCCCGGTCGCACCTGATCGCGCTGCTCTCCGGCACCGGCACGGTGCTGTCAGACGGTGCGGCAAGCGGGATGGTCTGATCGAAAGGGACCGGTCAGGTCGCGCTACCCCGGCAGGGCGTCGCCGACCGCGATCCCGGGTGTCGCCGCCGTGTTGCTCCGTCGTTCCGGACTCTTCCAGGTGCCGCTCGACCGGCCGAAGAACGCCTGCGGGATGGTCCGGAGGCAGATGAACGCGTCGACGATGCGCACGAGCGGGAAGCCGATCCCGAGCACCAGGTAGTGCACCCGCCCGGTCACGATCACGACCAGGATCGTGAGCAGGTAGTCCGGCACCAGCACCCCGATGACGATGGACGCCGGAGGGACGGCCTGCGCGACCGCGATCGACACCGGGTCTGCCGAGACCTCGCCCCAGGCCGCGGCCGCAAGCGACATCAGGAGCAGCGGCAGGAAGATCAGCATCATGATGCTGCTCGTCACGAGTTCGAAGACGTAGAGGGCGAGGGCTCCCCAGAAGGTCCCGAACCGGAAACCGTGCCGGCGGACCGTCTGCCAGAAGCCGAGCGTCCACCGGCGCAGCTGTTTCGTGTAGTCCCGGAAGGTGTCGGGGTCCTGGGTGTACGCGATCGCCGCGAGGGGGTGGAAGGCGATGCGGCCGAGCCTCTTGGCATGCACCTCGAATGTCATGTTGAAGTCCTCGATCGCGAGCCCCGGGGCGGAAATGTCGATGTCGGCGAGGATCCGGCTGCGATACATGCTCGCGAAGCCGGGGACGATCGACACCACGTTCGCGAAGCGGGCGGCCTGGCCGTACTTGAGGAGGAACTGCACGACCACATAGAAGCGTTCGCGGTACGCCACGAGAAAACGGCCGAGCCGGGTCGGCGATGGCGGGTCCGTCACCGTCGCGGCGCGGCCGGCGACGGCGACGACCCCGGGATCATCGAAGTACGGCAGGCCCGTCTCCATGTAGTCGTCCGCGAGCTGCGTGTCCGCGTCGAGCAGCATCACGATCTCAAAGCGTTCGGCAAGCCGGAAGTGCGTGATCGCGGCGACGAGCGCACCGGCCTTGCCGCGGTTGGGCAGGAGCTCGACGACGTTCGCCCCGCTCTCCTCCGCGATCACCGCCGTCGTGTCCTTAGACGCGTCCGAGGCGATGAAGATATTGCCGACGGGCACGAGCCTGGCGGCCGAGCGGATCGTGTTGCGGATCACGAGTTCTTCATTGTGCGCCGCGATCAGCACGGCGACGTCTTTCGGGGTGACGCGGCCGCCTGCTCCGGAGGCCGCCCCGCCAGCGGCCTGCTGTGCGAGCCGGTGGCGCGCACTCCGCGGCCGCTTCCGGAACGCCTGCGCGACAACACGGCCCAGACCGACCGTGCCCCACAGGGCGGTGTTCACCCCGACCACGAGGACGAGCACCACGACCAGGCTCAGCATGTGACTCTCCGTCGACCGGCCGGACGCGGGGTCGCTCCGGTGGTCCGACCGTACACGCGGGACGGGGCGCCCGCCACGACAGACAGGTGCGGTTAACCACATCCGGGTGCGGGATGCCCACACGATCCCGCAGAGTCCCGGCCATGGCTTGCCCGGATCGCAACATCTGCAGAGACTGGCCGCGGGAACACCACACGCCGCACCTCGCCGAGTCCCGAAACTCCTCGACTGACGGCGGCGCATCCGCGAACCGCACCTAACCACCGAACCGCACCTAACCACACAGACTTACCCGAACAAAGGACCTGGAATGTCAATCGAAATCGTCGACGACTCTTCCCTGCCGCTCACGCACCAGGGCCGCCAGCGCACGAACGCGGACGCCCTGCTCATCCCGGTCATCCCCCGCACCCAGTTCGACTTCGACGTCGCCATCGTGGGCCTGGGATACGTCGGGCTGCCGACGGCGCTGTCCCTGCACGCCGCAGGTCTCCGCGTACTCGGCGTCGACGTGAGCGAACGCCGGCTCGCCGTGATCCGCAGCGGTGAAGCCGACCTCCTCGAGTCAGACCGGGAGCGCCTCGAGACGGCGATGTCGGGCGACGACTTCCAGATCACGGGTGACACCTACCTCCTCGGCGACGCGGCAGCGGTCATCATCTGCGTCCCCACGCCGATCGACGAACACCTCACGCCCGACCTCGAGATCCTCGCGAGCGCGTGCACGATGGTCGTCGACGCCGCCGTTCCCGGCCAGCTCCTGATGCTCACTTCCACGACGTACCCCGGCTGCACCAGGGACCTCCTCGTCACCCCGCTGCTCGTTCGCGGCCTGACCGCAGGCAAGGACATCTTCGTGTCCTTCAGCCCGGAACGCATCGACCCCGGCAACGACCGCTACGCCCACGAGGACGTGCCGCGGGTGGTCGGCGGCGCGACCCCGGCCTGCCAGGCCGCAGGAGCCGCCCTCCTCGGCCGCTATGCCCGCAACATCCACGGTGTCAGCTCCCTCGAGGTCGCCGAGATGAGCAAGCTCCTCGAGAACACCTTCCGGGCGGTGAACATCGCCCTCGCGAACGAATTCGCCGAGGCGTGCCTCGCCCTCGGGCTGTCGGTCATCGAGGTCATCAACGCCGCAGCGACCAAGCCCTACGGTTTCATGCCCTTCTTCCCCGGCGCCGGCGTCGGCGGGCACTGCATCCCGTGCGACCCGCACTACCTGCTCTGGCAGCTCCGCAAGGCTCACGTCGACGCGCCGGTCATCGAACACGCGATGAGCGAGATCGCCGGCCGCCCGCGCCGGGTCCTCGAGCGGGTGCGCGAAACCCTCGCCGACCAGGGCAAGCCTCTCCGCGGCGCACGCGTGCTCGTTGTCGGAGTCTCCTACAAGCCCAACGTCGCCGACCTCCGTGAGTCGCCTGCGCTGGATATCCTCAGCATGCTGGCCGACCAGGGCGCGGACGTCGGGTTCCACGACCCGTTCTTCGGGTCCGTCCGGCTCAGGAACGGCAGGGAGCTCACCGCGACGGTCGACCCGGACGCATTCGGCGCCGACCTCGTGGTCCTGCACACCGACCACGACAACGTCGACTGGGAATGGCTGTCCCCGGAGGTCCTCGTGCTCGACACGACCTACCGTCGCACCGACCTGCCCCGCCGCGTGCAGCTCTGACCCCTTCTTTCCCGGGCGGATGCCGGGGGCCGCTCGGCCCCCGGCATCCGTTGCCCTGCCCACCCCTTCGATCGGAGAACCACCGTGAAATCATTGATCACCGGCGGCGCCGGCTTCATCGGCAGCCACCTCACCGAATACCTGCTGGAGCAGGGTGACGACGTCATCGTGCTCGACAACCTCTCGACGGGTTCGCTCCGCAACCTCGCCAGGGTCAGTGACAACCCCCGGTTGCGGTTCGTCCAGGGCAGCATCCTCGACAGGGCACTCGTCACCGACCTCATCTCCGGGCGTGACCGGGTCTTCCACCTCGCCGCGGCCGTCGGCGTCAAGCTCATCGTCGAGGAGCCCCTGACGAGCCTGCGCACCAACATCCACGGCACCGAGAACGTCCTCGACGCGTGCGTCGCCGCGGGGGCGACCCTGTTGCTCGCGTCGACCAGCGAGGTCTACGGGAAGAACACCGCTGACAGCCTCGACGAGGAGTCCGACCGCATCCTCGGCTCCGCCCTCAAGTCCCGGTGGACGTACGCCGCCGCGAAGGGGATCGATGAGGCGTTCGCGCACGCATACTGGAGTGAGTTCGGACTCTCGGTTGCCATCGTGCGCCTGTTCAATACGGTCGGGCCGCGGCAGACCGGGCGTTACGGCATGGTCTTTCCCAACCTCGTCGGCCAGGCGCAGCGAGGGGAACCACTCACGGTCTTCGGCGACGGACGACAGACCCGCTGCTTCTCCTACGTCGGCGACATCGTGCCCGCCCTCGTCCGGCTCGCAGAGACTCCGGCCGCGTACGGCCTGGCCGTCAACATGGGCGGCGCCCAGGAGATCTCGATCCTCGGCCTCGCCGAGCGCGTGATCGACGTCCTCGGCTCGACGAGCGACATCAGCCTGATTCCCTACGAGCAGGCGTACGCCCCCGGCTACGAGGACATGCGTCGCCGGGTCCCCAACAACGGCCTCGCGCGGAAGCTCGTCGACTTCGAACCGAGTACCCCGCTCGACGACGTGATCCGGAACGTGGCCGGTGCCGCGGCGGCCGGCGGAAACGCCAACGAGGCCATGGCCCTCGCGGGTTCGCCGCTGCATCCGCACGCCCCCGGCCTCGTCGCCGCCGGCAGCCAGATCCCCGGGCTGCTCTGATGTGCGGGATCATCGCCTGTCGCGCCATCGAACCTGCGCCCGGCTATCTCGTCGCGGGACTCAAACGCCTCGAGTACCGCGGCTACGACTCTGCGGGCATCGCCGTGTCCGCTGAAGACGGCACGACGGCCGTGTTCCGCACGATCTCGCGCGTCGACTCCCTCACCGGGCTTGTCGAGGAGTGGGGCGGCCCCCTGCTCGCAGGCACCGGCATCGGCCACACCCGCTGGGCCACCCACGGCGGCGTGAGCGTTCAGAACGCGCACCCTCACCAGGACTGCGAGGGCCGCCTGAGCGTCGTGCACAACGGCATCCTCGACAACGCGGACCGGCTGCGCGCCGAGCTCGTGCATGCCGGGCACCGGTTCTCCTCCGAGGTCGACAGTGAGGTCATCTGCCACCTCGTCGAGGACCGCCTGCTCGACTCCGACGACCTGCTCGGAGCGGTGAGCGCCGCGGTCGCCCAGCTGACCGGCTCGTGGGCCCTCGTCGTCCTCGACGCACGGACAGGGCGCATGGTCGCCGCCGCACACCGCTCGCCGTTGCTCGCTGCCCGTTCCGCGGCGGGGATCTTCCTCGCGAGCGACATCTCTGCGATCGGCGACTGGGTCGACGAATTCCACATCCTCGCGGACGGCGACGTCGTCGAGGTCACGAACGACCTGGTCTGGACCAACTCCGGGATCCCGGCCGCCGTTCCCCCGGCCATCCCGCGGCCGCCGCGGCCGCAGTTCTCGCTGACCGTCGAGGCCGACGACCACATGGCCGCCGAGATCCGGGAGCAGCCGGAGGCCGCGGCCCGCCTGCTCGACGAGGTCGGCGGCCGGATCGCGACCGGCGAGCTCTGGAACGACCTCGGCCTGCCCCGGTTCGACCGGATGCGGGTGGTCGCGTGCGGGACCTCCCTCAACGCCGGAGAGGTCATCGGTTCCGCACTCAGCCGGCTCGGCGGGCTCGGCCACTCCTCCGTCGTCGCGAGCGAAGCGGCGGGCTCCGTCGTCGAACCGGGAACGCTCACGGTGATGATCAGCCAGTCTGGCGAGACCGCGGACGTGCTCCGGGCCCTCGAGGAGGGACCGGAGGGTTCCCCGGTGCTTGCCCTCGTCAACAACGTGCACTCGACGCTCGGCCGCAAGGTCGACGCCGTCGTGAGTTGCGCGGCCGGGCCGGAAATCGGTGTCGCCGCGACGAAGACGTTCGTCTGCCAGGTCATCGTCGGCACCGGGCTCGTGATCTCGTCGCTCGTCGCGAGCGGCAGGATGGATGTGGCCAGGGCCCACCGGCTCGTCAACGACCTGTACCTGATTCCGGAACAACTCGCGGAGGCCGCAGCCGCCGCGCGGGCGCTGCTTCCTCCCCTCGTCGAGGAGGTGCGGGGCGCCAAGGGGTTCCTGTTCCTCGGGCGGGGCGCCGGTGTCGCATACGCCGCGGAGGGCGCACTCAAGCTCAAGGAGATCACGTATCGCTGGGCGGAGGCCTACCCGGCCGGCGAACTCAAGCACGGTCCGCTCGCGCTCGTCGAGGAGGGCACCCCTGTCGTCGTGATCGACGACGACGATCCCCGGCTGGCCGGGAATATCGCCGAGGTGCGCGCGCGCGGCGGGCGCATCATCACGATCGGCCGGCCGGGCAGCAGCGTCGAAGTCCCGTTGTCGCTCGGAGCACCGTGCGGGCCGCTCGCGGCCGTCGTTCCGCTGCAGATGCTCGCACTCGGCCTCGCCGTCGAGCTCGGCTTCGACGCGGACAAGCCCCGCAACCTCGCCAAGTCGGTCACCGTCGACTGAGCGGGGCGGTGGCGGCCGGCGGCCGGTGCGAGCCGGCCGACGGTCCACTGGGAAGGTGGTGAAGATGAACCGTGAGCGCGCGAGAGGCCGGGTAGCATCTCAACGCCATCGGCTGCCGAACCGATGTGGACGTTCTGTGTGCTGGAGGAGGGCGAATGCCGGAAGACGATGAGCCAGCGGGCGGGACCCCTCGCCGGCGCGCACTCCTGATCAGTCTCCTCGCGATCGGCCTGACGGTTCTGGCCGTGCTGACGATCGTGGTGTCGACCGCTCCGCGACCCGGCCAGAGCACAGCTCCCCCCTCGGCCAGCCGGTCCCCCGGCACTCCGACACCCAGCGGGAGCCCCGCACCATCCGTGACCCCCGCGCCGTCCGCGAGCGCGGCCCCGACGGCTCCCACGGTCGGGGCGTACCCCTGGCACACCGGGATCGTCTCGACGACGTTCTGGGTCGGCGAGATCTTCGACCCGAACGCCGCGGACGGCAGCCAGGTCTATTCGACGTATGACTCGGGGTGGATGGCGAGCTATGGCGGTTGCGACGGCGTCCGCACGGCGGACGACTGCCAGACCGAGGTGCGGACGGCGGCCAACGACTACTTCCCGACCCAGCTGGCTCCGAAGGAGAACCCGTTCTACCTCGATCTCCCGTTCGACGACCTCAACGACGCCCAGGCGTTCGCGACCCGCGGGAAGGTCGTGCCGTGGGCCGGCCAGTCTGCGTACGCGGGCTCGGCGGGCGATGACACCGTGAGCCTGATGAAGAACAGGTGGGTCCGCATCCGCTCGAACGGCCAGACCTGTTACGGCCAGATCGAGGACGCCGGGCCCGGCCAGTACCACGATGCCGCATACGTGTTCGGTGCGGACGATGCCCGGCCGGCCAACAAGAAGTTCAACGGAGCGGGCATGGACGTCTCCCCGGCCCTGAACGGCTGCCTGCGATTCAGCGACATCAACGGGGAGAACGACACGGTCGACTGGCAGTTCGTCGAGGCGGCCGACGTCCCGCCGGGGCCCTGGACGAAGATCGTCACCACGAGCGGAGTGCGCCCGTAGCACGCGACCCGCGACCCGCGACCCGCGACCGGCGACCGGCGACCGGCTACAGCTTGAGCGAGGCGATCAGGTCTGGAGCGTGGTTGGTGGTGAGGATCACGCGCGAGAAGTCCTCGTCGATGAGGTCGATCACGACGGCCTGGCGGCGGCGCTTGATCGCGAGGAAGTCCTTGCCCCCGTGGAACTTCCAGGTGCCGACCGCGAGCACGAGTGGAACCTCGAGGCCGGGGGCGCGGATCCCGCGGATCCAGATCCACGGGTCGTCCGTGATCGTCACCGAGCGGATGTTGTCCCGTGCGACGACGATGTCCTCGCGGCGGAAGGCGAGCGTCTTCTCGGCCTTCGTCAGGTGTACCTCGAGCCGATCGGGATGAACGCGCAAGGAAGCCATAGGCCTAGTCTGCCCCGTTCGGCCGGTATTCCCGCTGTCGAAACCTCACAATGCAGTAACGCGGAACTGTGCGCTCCGTCAGTCGGGCACGACGGCCGCCGCTGCCGCCTTCGCCGCCGCGGGCAACGCGTCGAGAATCCACTCGATCGCCTGCTCGTCGTGGGCCGCAGAGACGAACCAGGCCTCGAACACCGACGGCGGCAGTGACACCCCGGCGTCGAGCATCGCGTGGAAGAACGGGCCGTACCGGAAGGCCTCCTGGCGCTGCACGGCGGCGTAGTCCCGTGGGGGGTGCGCTGCGGCATCCGCCCCGAACGCGAAGCTGAACAGGTTGCCCGCCCGCTGCACGCTGTGCGCGACACCCTCTGCTGAGAAGGCGGCGGAGACCGCGTTCGAGAGCAGCAGCGCCGTCGCATCGAGCCGCGGATAGACGGTGTCGTCGAGGGCGCGCAGGGTCGCGATGCCCGCTGCGACGGCGACCGGGTTCCCGGACAGGGTTCCGGCCTGGTAGACCGGGCCTGCGGGGGCGAGGTAGTCCATGACGTCGGCACGTCCGCCGAGGGCCGCGACGGGCAGGCCGCCACCGATGACCTTGCCGAACGTGAAGAGGTCGGGGCTGTACGGCTTCGCGGGGGTCTCTCCCGCGTTGTCGAGGCCCCAGTACCCGGCCGGCCCGACCCGGAAGCCGGTGAGCACCTCGTCGATGATGAGCAGCGCACCGTAGGAGTGCGCGAGCTCGGTCAGGGCTGCGTTGAAGCCGGGGTCTGGCGCGACCACGCCCATGTTCGCGGCGGCGGCCTCGGTGATGACGGCGGCGATCCTCCCCGGGTGGGCTTCGAACGCGGCGCGCACGGCCTCGAGGTCGTTGTACGGGAGCACGAGGGTCTGCGCCGCAGTCGCAGCGGTCACACCGGCGGAACCGGGCAGGGCGAGGGTCGCGAGCCCGGAGCCGGCCTGGGCCAGGAGTCCGTCGGAGTGGCCGTGGTAGTGGCCGGCGAACTTGATCAGGAGCTCGCGACCGGTGAAGCCGCGGGCGAGGCGAATGGCGGTCATCGTCGCCTCCGTGCCCGTCGAGACGAGGCGAAGCTTGTCGACGGCCGAGACGCGGCCCTCGATCAGCTCGGCGAGTTCGGTCTCGCCCGGAGTGGACGCACCGAACGACAAGCCGAGTGCTGCAGCGGCCTGGACCGCGTGGACGACCTCGGGGTGCGCGTGGCCGAGGATCGCGGGCCCCCAGGAGCTGACGAGGTCGACGTAGTCGCGGCCGTCTGAGTCGGTGACGTAGGCTCCTGAGGCCTTCACGAGGAACAGCGGGGTGCCGCCGACCGAGCGGAAGGCCCGGACCGGCGAGTTCACGCCGCCGGGGATGGCGCGCTGGGCGCGGGCGAACAGCTCGTCGTTGCGGGTCATCACGGGCGGTTTCCTTCGGTAAGCCAGGCGGCGAGTTCGACGGCCCAGTATGTGAGCACGGCGTCTGCGCCTGCCCGGCGGATGCTGAGCACCGATTCCTCGATCGAACGGCGGCGGTCGATCCAGCCCTGGGCGGCGGCCGCCTCGATCATCGCGTACTCACCGGACACCTGGTATGCCCAGACCGGGACATCACTCACGGCCGCGACGTCTGCGAGCACATCGAGGTAGCTGCCTGCCGGCTTGACCATCACGACGTCCGCGCCCTGTTCGATGTCGAGCAGGGCCTCGCGCACGCCCTCCCTGCGGTTGGCCGGGTCGAGCTGGTAGCTGCGCCGGTCGCCCGTGAGCGTCGACTGCACGGCCTCGCGGAAGGGGCCGTAGAACGCGGAGGCGTACTTCGCCGAATATGCGAGGACGGCGGTGTCCTGGAATCCCGAACCGTCGAGGGCATCGCGAACGGAGGCGACCTGGCCGTCCATCATGCCGCTGAGCCCGAGCAGCCGGGAACCGGAGGCCGCCTGGATCAGTGCCATCTCGTTGTACCGCTCGAGGGTCGCGTCGTTGTCGACGCTGCCGTCGAGCGCGAGCACCCCGCAGTGGCCGTGGTCGGTGAATTCGTCGAGGCACAGGTCGGTCTGCACGACGAGCGCGTCGCCGACCTCGTCTGCGATGGCCCGGGTCGCGACATTGAGGATCCCGAGCGGGTCGGTCGCGCCGGAGCCGATGGCGTCGCGCACATCCGGCACTCCGAAGAGCATCACGCCGCCGATACCTGCTGCGGCGGCCTCGGCTGCGGCCCGGCGCGCACTGTCGATCGAGTGCTGCACCACGCCGGGCATGGAGGTGATGTCCACCGACTCCCGCCCTTCGCGGACGAACATCGGCAACACGAGTTCGGCGGGGTGGATGCGGGTCTCACTGGCGAGCCGGCGGAGCGAGGAACTCGAACGCATCCGTCGAGGCCGAATAACTGGAGTAATCACCCATCCACCCTACCCACGCCAGACGAGACACCACTCGAGCCGCCGCGAAAGCGGGTGAATCGTCGTTCACGCGCGCCCAAACCGACGATTCACCCGCTTTCGCGGGAGGGCGGGAAGGTTGAGGCGCTAGCGGAGTTCGGCGAAGTGCGAGAGGGCCTCGATGAGAGCCTCGGCGCTGGGGGCTTCCGCAACGAGGTCGACGCGGAGTCCGAGGGCCGCGGCGTCCTTGGCGGTGCGCGGACCGATGCAGGCGACGAGGGTCGTCTCGGGGACCGGTCCGAACTGCTCCTGCACCTGTTCTGCGACGCTCCCCGAGGTGACCAGGAGCGCCTGCACCTTGCCGGCCGCGACATCCGCAACGACCCGCGGGTCCACGGGAACGCCGATCGTGCGATAGGCGACGACGGACTCGACCTCGTGGCCGATCCGGCGCAGACCCTCGGTGAGCAGGGGCTTGGCGATCTCGGAGCGCAGGGTGAGGATGCGCAGGGGCACGACACCCTGGGTGGCGGCTTCCCACTCGGCGAGCAGGCCACGGGCGGAGTTGTCCTCGGCGGGGACGAGATCGACGCGATAGCCGGCGGCGATGAGAGCCGCCGCGGTGGTCTCGCCGACGGCGGCGATCCGGGTGCCGGGAGCCACGACGGCGCGGTGCGAGGAGAGCACATCGACGGTCGTCGCGCTCGTGATCGTCATCCAGTCGAAGTCACCGTCCGCGAGGCGTGCGAGCGCCGCGTCGAGCGCGGGGGCGTTGTCGGTCGCGGCGAAGTTGATCATCGGGGCCACGATCGGCTGCGCACCGCGGGAGCGGAGGTCCGCGGCGACGTGGTCACCCCACGGGCCGCCGCGCGGGACGAGGACCCGCCAGCCGGCAAGCGGCTTGGTGGGATTGGAGAGGGTCTTGTAGCGCCAGGTCATTTCTTAAGAAGTCACCTTCATGGGGGCAAAATCGGCAGCCCCGCCTTGGATCAGATCACGGGCCACACGCTCGGAGACGTCCTGGGCGGCCTCGACCAGGTGGGTGACGGAATGTGAATCGGGCGTCGCGGCGTGCGAACTCACGATACTTCGGGCACCATCAGGACTGTACACCGTGGCAGTCAGGAACAACAGGCCGTCGTCGATCGCCGCCATCGCGCCGATCGGGGCCGCGCAGCCGGCCTCGAGTCGCGCGAGCACGAGACGCTCCGCGGTCGTGGTGGCCTGGCTCGTCGCATGGTTGATCGCGGCGAGCGCGGTTCCGAGCGGGCGATCAAGCCTGCCCTCCCGCACCTCGATCGCGAGGGAACCCTGGCCGGGCGCGGTCGGCCAGTCGGAGAGCTCGAGGTACTCGCCCTCGACCGCGCTCAGGAGGCCGAGCCTGCTGAGGCCGGCCGCGGCGAGCACAACGGCGTCGAGGTCGCCTGCGGCGACCCTGCCGAGCCGGGTGTCCACGTTGCCGCGGATGTCGACGACGTGTAGGTCCGGCCGGGCCTTCAGAAGCTGGGCGACCCGGCGCGGGGAACCGGTGCCGACCCTGGCGCCCTCCGGAAGGGTCTCGAGGGTCAGTCCGTCCCGGGCGCAGAGCACGTCGCGGGCGTCGGCGCGGCGCGGCGTTGCGCCGACGACGAGGCCGGGGTACAGCGCGGTCGGCAGGTCCTTGAAGGAGTGCACGATCGCGTCGCAGTCGCCGTTCAGCAGGGACTCGCGGAGGGCGCTCGCGAACACGCCCGTCCCGCCGAGGCCGGACAGGGGTTCCTTCGAGGTGTCGCCGTGGGTCGTGATCACGACGAGCTCGACCTCGGTGCCCGCTGCTGCTGCGATCCGGTTGGCGACCGCCTGGGTCTGGGCGAGGGCGAGGGCGCTCCCCCGGGTGCCGATCCTGATCGTGCTCACGGCGCGATCCCGGCGAGGGCTGGCTTGAAGCCGAGGCGCACGTTCTCGCAGCAGCCCGGCCGGCAGACGTCGTACCAGGGTCCGAGCGGGGTCATCGCGGGGCGTTCGGCTGCCGGCGTGTCCTCGAGGCGCTCGACCACGAGGTCGATCAGCCCGCTCACGTATGCAGGGTCGACCCCGGGCGTGGGTACGCGCACCGAGAACAGTCCCTGCTCGTGCGCGGTCTCCGTCGCCTCGTTGTCGAGGTCCCACATGACCTCCATGTGGTCGCTCACGAAACCGAGCGGCACGATCACGACGGCACGGATGCCCCTGGCCGGGAGCAGCCGGATGGCGTCGTTGATGTCTGGCTCGAGCCATGGCATGCTCGGCGGCCCGCTCCGGGACTGGAAGACGAGCTGCCACGGGGTATCGCTCGCCGCGGCATCCGCTGCGGCGACAGCGGTCATCACCGTGTGCGCGACGGCGAGGTGCTGGGCCTCGTATGCGCCGCCCTCACCGAAGCCGCGCTCGGCAGGTCCGCTCTTCGCGGCGTCCGTCGACGGGATCGAGTGCGTCGAGAACAGGACCTCCACCTCGGTGGCGAGGTCGATGCCCGGGATCTGGGCGGCGACATCCGCGAGGCCCTTGCTCACGCCGGCGATGAAGGGGGTGACGAAGCCGGGGTGGTCGAAGAACTGGCGAACCTTGTCGATGTGCACCACGCCGGTCAGGCCCGTGACCTCGAGCGCGGCCGCGAGGTCTTCACGGTACTGGCGGCAGCCGGAGTACGAACTGTATGCGCTTGTGACGATCGCGAGCAGGCGGTCCTGGCCGTTGGCGTGCGCCTCGGCGACGACGTCGCGGAGGTAGGGGTCCCAGTTGCGGTTGCCCCAGAGCACGGGGATGTCGATGCCGCGGCGGTCGAGTTCTGCTTCGAGTGCGGCGCGGAGCACGCGGTTCTGGGCGTTGATCGGGCTGATGCCGCCGAAGTGGCGGTAGTGCGTCGCGACCTCTTCGAGGCGTTCCTCCGGGATGCCGCGGCCGCCCGTGACGTTGCGGAGGAAGGGGATCACGTCGGCCTGTCCCTCGGGTCCCCCGAAGCCGGCCAGGAGGATGGCGTCGTACGCGCTCACTACTGGAGCACCTCGACGAGTTCCGCGGTGGAGATGCGGCGCCCGGTGTAGAACGGGACCTCTTCGCGCACGTGGCGGCGGGCCTCGGTGTTGCGGAGCTCGCGCATGAGGTCGACGAGCTCGGTGAGCTCGTCGCTCTCGATCGGGAGGAGCCATTCGTAGTCGCCGAGGGCGAAGGCGGAGACGGTGTTCGCGATCGCACCGCGGAAGGCGGCACCCTTGCGGCCGTGGTCAGCGAGCATGGCGCTGCGCTCGGCCTCGGGGAGCAGGTACCACTCGTAGCTGCGGACGAACGGGTAGACGGTCAGCCAGGCCTTCGGTTCGACGCCGCGGAGGAAGCCGGGCACGTGGCTCTTGTTGAATTCGGCGTCGCGGTGCACGCCCATCGCGTTCCAGGTCGGCAGCAGGCTCTTGAGGAGCCGGCTGCGGCGCAGCTCCCGGTTCGCCCACTGCAGGGTCTCCGCCTCGGGGGCGTGGGTCCAGATCATCAGGTCGGCATCGGCGCGGAGGCCGGACACGTCGTAGAAGCCGCGGACGGTGACGCCCTCCGCCTCGACGAGTTCGACGATGTCGTCGAGCTCGAGGACCGCGTGCGGTACGTCGCGGCCGTCGAGGTCGTCCGGGTTCGTCGGGTCCTTGCGAAGCACCGCGAAAAGGGTGAAGCCCTGGGGCGATGCCGCACCCGTTGCGTCACCGGTGAGGGTGTCGGCGTCGGGGGCGGGGTGGGAAGAGGTTACTGCCTCTCCGGCAGCCGGCTGAGTCATGAGTACAGTCTCTACTTTTTTGTGACCAGAGCCAAAAGACTCAGCTGGCGCCCGGCTGGGCACGCCCGTCCGGCCGGCCTCAGTCGTCGAGGACGGCCCTGAGCGCGAACCAGACCGCGGCTCCGACCGCGAGGGCGCTGCCGAGGGCGACCCCGAGCAGTGCCGTGGGGTTCTCCTCGCCGAGCTTGTGCAGGCGGCGCCGGGCGAGGCGTTCCTGGTCACGCATCCGCTTCGGGACGTTGAGCTTGTACTCGATAGCGTCGAGGGTCAGCGCGAGCTGGGCGCGCGCGGCTGTCGCCTCGGCGCGCAACGCGTGCGTGGACTTCGACGGAGTCGCTGCAGCACCGGTCGTTTTGTCCTGTTCAGTGCTCATAGTCTCCGACTCCCTTGATCGCGTCTGCGTCCCGGCGGATGCTTGCCGCGAGGCCGTCCGGGTCGGCGCGCGTACCGGCCTTCACCCGGTTGACGCCGATCAGCACGAGGATCGCGGCAATGAGGAGCAGGGCGACCGCGACGATGAGCGTCGCGAGCCAGAGCGGCAGCACGAGCGCGAGGGCGATCACGGCGAGCGCGACGAAGACGATGACCGCGAGGAATGCGAACACGCCGGCCACGACGAAGAGGCCGATGCCGACGCCGATGTTCTTCGCCTTGCCCGCCATCTCGGACTTGAAGGCCTCGATCTCGGCGTGGATGAGCGCGGCGATCTGCCCGGGCAGCTCGGAGACGAGGGTGATCAGGGTCTTGCGCGGGCGCGGGCCGAACCCGCCTGCGCGGGCGCTGTCGGTCTGGGTTCCGGTCGCGGCCGGCGATCCGGTCACAGTGAGGGTGCTTCCGATGTGGGCGCGCCCGGGTCGGGGGTGCCGTGGTCAGGGGTCGCCGTCGGGGTGGCCGACGGTGCTGACGCTGCCGGGCGTTTCGTGGGCCAGGACGTGCCGTACCGGGGGCCTGGGCCCGCGGCATCCGTGGCCTTCGCGGTCTTGTCCGTGAGGGTTCCGACGAGCTTCTTGCCGGCGTTGATGAGCGCGGCCGGCACGTCGCCGACCCGCTCGAGGGCGAAGTCGCGGACCTCGGTCACGCGGCGCTGCACGGGGTCGGCGTTCCAGAGGCTCTCGGCAGAGGCCACGATCTGGTCGTAGCGCTTACGTCCGGCACGGGAGCCCAGGACGTAACCGACGAGTCCACCGGTGATAAAAAGAAGCTTTCCCCGCATCTGTCACTCCATTCTTCGTCGTTCACGTACGTCTCAGAGTATCCCGCCTGCGGAAACGGTGGAGGGCAAACTGCCGGACTACTGGGGAGAACGGCTCAGAGAACCAGCGCATCGCGACGGGTCCGGCCGGCGGTCGCGAGGGCATCGGGGATGACGGAGGCAAGCCCGGTTCCGGAGAGCCAGGCCCCGGTGACCTCGAGCCCTTCGAGGGCCGCGACGGCCCGACGCACCTGGTCGACGCGGTCGCGGGCGCCGACGGTCGCCGGCGAGAGGGCGTCGCCCCACCGGGTGCGGTCGAAGCCGAGCACCTGGTCCGCGGAGAGCGGGGTACCGAGGATGGCGGAGGCATCCGCGAGGGCGAGGGAGAGGAGTTCGTCGTCGGTGAGGCGGGCGCTCGGGCTCTTCTGCCCCGCGCGGCCGTAGGACAACCGGAGCACGTGCACGCCGGGACCCGCGGTCTCGGCGACCCAGTCCCATTTCGCGGTGACGTGGGTCAGTGCCTTTGCGGTGATGCCGGGTGCGCCGGCGGCGACGAGGGCCCCGGTGCCGCGCGGATGCGCGTCGAGCTCAGGGGCGGCGAGCACGAGGGTGGCGAGTTCGATCGGGGTCGGTTTCGGCCAGTGCAGGGCGCCGAGCGCCTTCTGCTGAGGTCCGAGGGGCGCGATGAGGGCGAGGGCCTGGGCGCCGGGCGTCGCGAGGATGACGAACCGCGCCGACAGGGTCTCCGGCAGGGTCGCTGGCAGGTCGCCGGATTCGCGCCCCCCTGGCGCGGCGGTCGCTTCGGGGGTATCGGGGCTCTCGGGGCTTTCGGGGGCACCGGACTTTTCGGAGGCTTCCGGCCGGGGCGCGATCGTGACCTGCCAGGGTCCGGCCGTGACGGGGCGAATGCTGGTGACGGCGGCCTCCGTGAACACCTCGACGTCGAAGCGGTCGAGTTCGGCGCGGAGCGCGGTCACGAGGCCGGCCATGCCGCCGCGAAGCCCGGAGACCGCGGAGCCGGCGGGAGCGGCGCTGCGGAGGGAGAGCACGGCGCCGGACAGCGACCCGGTCACGGTGAGGGCGGCGTTGAGGCCGGGAGCGACGACGTCGACTTCGAGATCGTCTGCTGAGGAGGTGTAGACGCCCGCGGTGACCGGCTCGACGAGGCGTTCGAGGACGCGGCGGCCCATCCGCTTGCGGACGAGTTCGCCGAGGCTGTGCTCCCTGCCGATCGTGAGCACGGGCATGAGGCGGTCGAGCCAGGCCCGCAGGGCTCCCGGCCAGCCGATCACGCGGCGCACGTCCTCTGCGAGCGGTGAGCCGGGGATGCCGAGGACGCCAGCCCGGGGCATCGGAACGCTCACCGCGGGTCCGCCAGGACGATCGGATGGCAGGCAGAGCCACGCGCCGGCGGCGTTCGGCTGCACGACCCGGTCGGCGAGACCGAGTCCTTCGATGAATTCGGCCACGGCGTTGCGGCGCACCGCGAAGCTCTCCGCCCCGCTGTCGAGGGTGAGCCCGGCGACCTCGTGGCTCGCGAGCGCGCCGCCGAGGTCGCATCCAGCCTCGAGCACGGTGACGCTCAGCCCGACCCTGGCGCACTCGCGGGCAGCCGAGAGGCCGGCCACCCCTCCGCCGACGACGACGACGTCACGCACGCCGCTCATCCGCCCGCCCCGCGGCGCTTCGCTCATCGCTCGCCGGCTCAGGACGCGGCCGGCGTGGACGCCGGCTCGCTCGGTGCGGTGGCGGATGCCCCGGGTGCTCCGGTCTCCCCGTGAGCGCCGGCAGTGACCTCGTGCACGAATGCGACGAGGCGGGTGAGCACGGTCGGGTCGGTCAGCGGCGGGACGCCGTGGCCGAGGTTGAGCACGTGGGCAGGAGCTGTGCGCCCGCGCTCGAGCACGTCGAGGACGTGCGCCTCGAGGACTGGCCACGGCGCGGCGAGGAGCGCGGGGTCGAGGTTGCCCTGCAGGGGGACGTTCCCGCCGAGTCGGCGATTGGCCTCGTCGAGCGGCACCCGGTAGTCGACGCCGACGACGTCCGCGCCGACGGCGTGCATCTCGTGGAGAAGTTCGCCGGTGCCGACGCCGAAGTGCACGACGGGGACGTTGCGCCGGATCGGTGCGTCCGCACCGGGCGCGGTCTCGGCATAGCTGAGATCGCGCACGTGGGCGATCGCAGCAGCCGACGCCGGGGCGACGAACCGGCTGTAGTCGGCGAGGGAGAGCGCACCGGCCCAGGAATCGAAGAGCTGTGCAGCGCTCGCTCCTGCGAGCACCTGGGCGCGCAGGAAGCGGCCGGTCACCTCTGCGGTCCAGTCCATCAGGGAGGCCCAGGCCGCAGGGTCGGCGTGCATCAGGGTGCGCGCGTGGATGTGGTCCTTGGACGGGCCGCCCTCGACGAGGTAGGCCGCAAGGGTGAACGGCGCCCCGGCGAACCCGATCAGCGGGGTCCCGCCGAGCTGGGCGACCGTTCGGGCGACGGCCTTCCGGATCGGGTCGAGGGTGGTCTCGAGCACGGCGGGGTCGAGGGAGACGAGCTCGGCGACGTCGCGGGCGGTGCGGACGGCCTTGCCGAGCACCGGCCCCATCCCGGCGACGATCTCGACGTCGACACCGACGAGCTTGAGCGGGATCACGATGTCGCTGAACAGGATTCCCGCGTCCACCTGGTGCCGGAGCACGGGCTGGAGGGTGATCTCACTGGCCATTTCCGGGTCGAGGCACGCATCGAGCATCCGGGTGCCGACCCGCAGCGACCGGTACTCGGGAAGGGAACGCCCGGCCTGGCGCATGAACCACACGGGGGTGGCCTCCGGGCGGGTGCCCTGGTATGCGCGGATGAGGCGGGAATCGGCGGTGAGTCCGGAGGCGAGGGGGTGTTGAGCGTCGAGGTTCATTTGTGTCAATTCTGTCAAACTTTCAGGAGCCAAGCGCTTTCCGCAGATGATCCACGCCCAGATGGACAAAGTAGACTCACCGAGTGCTGATCTGCCTGTCCGCGAACCACAAGAACTCGAGTTTCGATGTACTCGAGAAGCTGTCCGTCGGCGCGCCCGGCACGGCAGGCGGCATCATCGAGCGATACCCGAGCCTGTCCGGAGCGGTCATCGTCGCAACCTGCAACCGCTTCGAGGCCTACCTCGACCTCGACGAACCCGACGGCGCCTCCCCCCTCGAGGCCGTACAGGCCGCGATCGCGGGCGTCAGCGCCGGCACCGGCGTCACCGCTGAGGTCCTCCGCGAGACCCTCGACTTCGTGCACGGCAACGGCGTCGCCGAGCACCTGTTCGCGGTGACGAGCGGCCTGGAATCCGTCGTCGTCGGCGAGGGCGAGATCGCAGGCCAGGTGCGCCGCTCCCTCGAGCAGGCCCGCGAGCGCGGCACGACCACCCCCGAACTCGAGCGGCTGTTCCAGCGCGCGTCGCAGACCTCCCGCGGCATCAAGAACCGCACCGGAATCGGCGCGGCCGGGCGGTCACTCGTGCGCCTCGCCCTGCAGCTCGCCGAGACCCGCATCGTGAACTGGGCGAGCACCCGCGTGCTGCTCGTCGGAACCGGCCGTTACGCCGGCGCCGCCCTCGCAGCGCTCCGCGACCTCGGCGTCTCCGACGTGCGGGTCTACTCGCCCACCGGGCGCGCCGTCAAGTTCGCGGGCTCGCATGGCATCACCGCGATCACCGAGTCGGGATTCGCCGTCGAAGCCGATCGTGCCGACCTGATCCTGACCTGCACGACCGTCGAACACCACGTCGTCACGGCCGCACTGCTCCGGGAGGGCGCGGCAGCAACCGCGGATGTCGACGCCGGAGCACAGCCGGTCGCTCCGGCCGGCCGACGGCTCATCATCGACCTCGGCCTGCCGCGCAACGTCGCTCCTGACGTCACCGAGGTCCCGGGAGTCGAGCTGCTCGACCTCGAGACCATCCGCATCCACGCCCCGCTCGAAGAGCTCAATGCGACGAGCGAGGCCCGCCTGCTCGTCGACCGCGCCGCACGCAAGTTCTCTGCGGTCGCGGAAGAGCAGAGCCTCACCCCAGCGGTCGTCGCGTTGCGCAGCCACGTCTTCGACCTGCTCGATTCAGAGATCGAACGGGCGCGCGCGCACGGCGACGATACCGAACAGACCGAGCGGGCGTTGCGGCATCTCGCGAGCGTCCTGCTGCACACGCCGATGGTGCGCTCACGCGAACTCGCGAGGGCCGGTGAGCAGGCCGCGTTCACCGGCGGCCTCGACGCCCTCTTCGGCATCCGGGTCGAGTCCGGCGCCGGCTCCGTGGCCGAGTCCGCTCCGCCCCTGGATCCGTTCCCCGGATCGGCGCACCGGGCCTCCTGAGCGCTCGCGCGCGGCGTCTCGGCGTCTCTTCGGCGAGCGCGGGAGCTGCGCCGCTGCGCGGGTGGCGGACCACACGCGCAGCGGCGAAAAGCCCGCGCTCGGGTCAGGCTCCGCGGAGGCGCTCGGCGAGGTAGGCGTCGAGCTTGTCGAGCGGCACCCGCTCCTGCTGCATGGTGTCGCGGTCGCGCACGGTGACGGCCTGGTCTTCGAGAGAGTCGAAGTCGACCGTGATGCAATACGGGGTGCCGATCTCGTCCTGGCGGCGGTAGCGGCGCCCGATCGCGCCGGCGTCGTCGAAGTCGACGTTCCACGACTCGCGCAAGCGGGAAGCGAGGGAGCGCGCCATCGGCGAGAGCGCCTCGTTGCGGGACAGCGGAAGCACGGCGGCCTTGATCGGCGCGAGGCGCGGGTCGAGCTTGAGCACGGTGCGCTTGTCGACGCCGCCCTTCGCGTTCGGCACTTCCTCCTCGTGGTACGCGTCGACGAGGAACGCCATCAGCGAGCGGGTGAGCCCGGCCGCCGGCTCGATCACGTAGGGCACCCAGCGCTCGTTCTTGGTCTGGTCGAAGTACGAGAGATCCTTGCCCGATGCCGCAGCGTGCGTCTTGAGGTCGAAGTCCGTGCGGTTCGCCACGCCTTCGAGCTCGCCGAACTCACTCCCGCTGAACCCGAAGCGGTACTCGATGTCGACGGTGCGCTTGGAGTAGTGCGAGAGCTTCTCGGCCGGGTGTTCGAAGAAGCGCAGGTTCTCCGGCTCGATGCCGAGGCCGGTGTACCAGCTCATGCGCTGCTCGAGCCAGTACTCGTGCCAGGTCTCATCTGTGCCGGGCTCGACGAAGAATTCCATCTCCATCTGCTCGAACTCGCGGGTGCGGAAGATGAAGTTGCCCGGTGTGATCTCGTTGCGGAAGCTCTTGCCGATCTGGCCGATGCCGAACGGGGGCTTCATCCTGGCAGCCTGGAGCACGTTGGCGAAGTTCACGAAGATGCCCTGCGCGGTCTCTGGACGCAGGTAGTGCATGCCCGCCTCGTCGTCGACGGGACCGAGATAGGTCTTGAGCAGGCCGGAGAAGGCGCGCGGCTCCGTCCAGATGTGCCGGTTGCCGCAGTTCGGGCAGGGGATGCCGTCGAGGCCGCCCTCTGCGGGGCGCCCCTTCTTCTCCTCGAACTCCTCCTCGAGGTGGTCGGCGCGGAAACGCTTGTGACAGCTCGTGCACTCGACGAGGGGGTCGCTGAAGACCTCGACGTGACCGGATGCCTCCCACACCTTCCTGGGCAGGATCACCGAGGAGTCGAGCCCGACGACGTCGTCGCGGCTCGTGACCATGAAGCGCCACCACTGCTTCTTGATGTTCTCCTTGAGCTCGACGCCGAGGGGCCCGTAGTCCCACGCGGACCGGGATCCGCCGTAGATTTCACCCGCCTGGAAGACGAACCCGCGGTGGCGGGCGAGGGCGATGACGGAATCGAGGCGGGAGGGTGCGGCCACGGTGGCTCCAATGGTCGAGGGTGGATGTGGGGCGTGCCGTGCGGAAAATCCCGGTCAGGCGTACCCATTTTAGGCGCTCGTCCCGGTGCGCCCCTCTGGCTGTTAGCCTTGCTAAGGAATCATCACGAATTCAGCTTTTTCTCAGCTTGGATTCGGCACGGTCGTGAACCGCACCTCAGCACCATCTGCACCACCCTCAAAGGAGAGATCATGGGCACCAGGCCCCGCACGCCGCACGACGCTTTCACGGGGGCCGGTCCGCTCGATCGCGATCCGTCCCTGCTCCCTGTCGCACTCGACCAGACCGAGCACGACGCCCAGGAGCGACGCTGGACCCCGGCCAAGATCGCACTCTGGGCCGGCATCTCCCTCCTCGGCGGACTGAGCTGGGTCATGCTCGCGGTTGTCCGCGGCGAGACCGTGAACGCCATCTGGTTCGTCTTCGCCGCGGTGTGCACCTACCTGATCGGCTACCGCTTCTACTCGAACTACATCCAGAAGCACCTGCTGAAGCCCGATGACCGCAGGGCGACCCCCGCAGAGTACAAGGCGGACGGCAAGGACTTCGCGGCGACGGACCGCCGGGTGCTGTTCGGCCACCACTTCGCCGCGATCGCCGGGGCAGGCCCGCTCGTCGGCCCGGTGCTCGCCGCGCAGATGGGCTACCTGCCCGGCACGATCTGGATCATCGTCGGCGTCGTTCTCGCCGGTGCGGTGCAGGACTACATCGTGCTGTTCTACTCGATGCGCCGAGGCGGACGTTCGCTCGGCCAGATGGCCCGCGACGAGCTCGGCAAGATCGGCGGCACCGCCGCCCTGATCGCCACGATGGCGATCATGGTCATCATCGTCGCGATCCTCGCCCTCGTCGTTGTCAACGCCCTCGCGGCGAGCCCCTGGGGCGTCTTCTCAGTCGGCATGACCATCCCGATCGCGCTCTTCATGGGCTGCTACCTGCGCTTCTTCCGCCCGGGCAAGGTCAGCGAGGTGTCGATCATCGGGTTCGTGCTGCTCCTGGCCGCCATCATCGGCGGCGGCGCCATCTCGAACACGGCGTGGGGAGCATCGTTCTTCCACGTCGACCCGGTGCCGCTCGCGATCGGCATCATCATCTACGGCTTCGTCGCAGCGATCCTCCCGGTCTGGCTGCTGCTCGCCCCGCGCGACTACCTCTCGACCTTCATGAAGATCGGAACGATCGGGATGCTCGCGATCGCGATCATCATCGTGCGCCCGGAGATCACGGTCCCGGCATTCAGCGAGTTCGTCGCCAACGGCGGACCGGTCGTGAGCGGGTCGCTCTTCCCGTTCCTCTTCGTCACGATCGCCTGCGGTGCCCTTTCCGGCTTCCACGCCCTGATCGCCTCCGGCACGACCCCGAAGCTCATCGAGAAGGAACGCCAGACCCGCTTCATCGGTTATGGCGGCATGCTCATGGAGAGCTTCGTCGCGATCATGGCCCTCGTCGCCGCCGTCTCGATCGACCGCGGCATCTACTTCGCGATGAACTCCTCGGCGGCCCTCACCGGGGGCACCGTCGAAGGCGCTGTCGCGTTCGTGAACAGCCTCGGGCTCACCGGGGTCAACCTCACCCCCGACATGCTCACCCAGACGGCGAAGGACGTCGGAGAGGCCACGATCGTCTCCCGCTCCGGCGGCGCCCCGACGCTCTCGGTCGGGCTCGCGCACATCATGCAGCAGGTCGCAGGAGGCTCGGGCATGATGGCGTTCTGGTACCACTTCGCGATCATGTTCGAGGCGCTGTTCATCCTCACCGCCGTCGACGCGGGCACCCGCGTCGCGCGCTTCATGCTCCAGGACAGCCTCGGCAACTTCTTCCCGAAGTTCAAGAACACCTCCTGGCGCACGGGGGCCTGGCTCACCACGGGCATCATGGTTCTCCTCTGGGGCGCCGTGCTGATCATGGGCGTCACGGACCCGCTCGGCGGCATCAACACCCTGTTCCCGCTCTTCGGGATCGCGAACCAGCTGCTGGCCGCAATCGCACTCGCGGTGTGCATGGCGATCGTCGCGAAGCAGGGCAAATTCAAGTACATCTGGATCGTCGCCGTGCCCCTCGCGTTCGCCGCGATCATCACGATCTACGCCTCGATGCTGAAGATCTTCTCAACCGTCCCCGCGGTCGGTTACTTCGCCCAGAACAAGGCATTCTCCGACGCCCTCGCGGCGGGGAAGACCTCGTTCGGAACGGCGCCGAGCGTCGCGGCCATGGAGGCCGTGGTACGGAACACGATGGTGCAGGGTCTCCTGTCGATCCTCTTCGTCACCCTCGCGATCATCGTGATCGTCTCCTCGGTCGTTGCGACCTGGAAGTCCTGGAAGAGCCGCGATTTCGGCACCAACGAGGACCCTGCGCTCCCGTCGCAGATGTTCGCGCCCTCCGGCTTCCTGCCGACCCCGGCCGAAAAGGAGCTGCAGGGCCGCTGGGAAGCCCAGGCTGCCGCCGAGAAGAACGCCCGGACGGCGCGGAACGCCGGCGCGGGCACCCCTGGCCGGTGACGGTCCGGTGATGACAGCAGGGGCACGCCGGGGGCAGCGGATGCCCTCGGCAGGCGGGACCTCGCTCGCTGCGCTCCTCGGCGGCATCCGCCGGGCAGCGCGGAGCGTGGCCTGGTACGTCAAAGGGGTGATGGGAGAGGACGCCTGGGACAAGTACCGGGCGCACCACGAGGCCGCGCACGGGACCGCGGACCCTGCTCACCCCACCGAGCGGATGATGACCGAGCGCGAGTTCTGGCGGGACCAGACCGACCGCCAGGACGCCAACCCGCAGGGCCGCTGCTGCTGACCCACTCCTGAGGCTCGCGAAAGCGGGTGAGCCGTCGTCATGACTGGGGCAGACCGACGGCTCACCCGCTTTCGCGAGCCTGGAATCAGCCGCTCGCACCGAATGTCCAGCTTGTCTTCCTAACGTCGGCAATGACAGAGTGGCAGGGCTCGCGTCGGCTTCAGGAGAGGGTGGTCGGATGGGCAACGGGTTCACCCCGCGGCGCCGCTGGATCGCCGCAGGCGCCGCCGGCCTGGTGCTGCTCGTCGCCACCGTCGTCCTCACGGTCAGCGTCGCGACGGGACTCGCGCAGCCGGACCAGGCCGTCCCCGCGCTGTCTCTCCCCGACAGGCCGGCACCGCCCGCGCCGGGGGTGGATGACTCGTCCCCCCTCTCCGCGACCTGGCGGCCACCGGCCGGCCTGCCCGCCCAGGGCACCATCGGCAGCGTCCGGATCCCGGCGACCGCTTCGGGTTTCAGCGCGCGCGACGCCGAGGTCTACCTCCCGCCGGCCGCGCTCGTCCCCGACGCCCCAGCCCTGCCGTTCGTGCTGATGATGATGGGACAGCCGGGCGACCCGGACGCCGGCCCGATCGCATCCGTGCTCGACGCCTTCGCCGCAGCCCACAACGGCCTCGCCCCGATCGTGCTCGTCGCCGACCAGCTGGGCGACCCGGACGTCGACTCGCTGTGCCTCGACACGGCGGAATACGGCCGGGTCGAGACGTACCTCGAGGAGGACGTTCTCGCCTGGGCGCGGGGCAACCTCAACATCGAGGCCGGCCGCGAATCGTGGACCGTCGCCGGGTTCTCGAACGGCGGCCAGTGCGCCTTGTCGCTCGCGCTCCGGTACCCGGAGGTCTGGGGCAGCCTCATCGACGCCTCCGGCACGGTGTATGCGGGACTCGAGACGGAGCCGGAGGTCCTGGCTGACGTGTTCGGGGGTGACCAGGCTGCCTACGACGCGACAAAACCGGCCACGCTGCTGGGCAGGAGCCGCTACCCTGACACCACGGCCGTGTTCACGGTCGGCTCGGAGGACTCGGTGATGGAACCGGGGCTGAAGGATCTGAGCGGAACGGCCAGGGCTGCGGGGGTGGCGGTGACGTACTACGAGGTGCCCGGCGAGGGCCACTCCTTCGAGGCGCTGGGCGGTGGACTCACCGAGGCGTTCGGCGTGCTCGCCAGCCGACTCGGGCTCGGCTAGGCGTGGACGCCCTCCAGGCGCTCCTGCGCACGGATATCCTGCACGGCCCCGTCATCGTCGGCGCGTACACCCTGTCCGGCGCGGCCGTGGTCTTCCTGCTCGCCCGACGACCGACCCCGCGCTGGCTCATGACCGTCGCGGTCGCGGTCGCCTCCGGAGGCGTTGTCGCGGTGCTCCTCTGGTTCTTCCTGGTGCGGGTCTTCAACGTGTTCGGGATGGGCCTCGTACCCGTGGCGTACGCGTGGCTCGGCGCGGCCTGCGCCGCCGTCGGGATCGCACTCGTGAACCTGTGGAAGACGCGGCCGGCACGCCGGAGCCTCGCCGCCGCATCGGTGCTGCTCTTCGTCGCGACGGGGGCGCTCGGGATCAATGCGGGCTATGGCCTTGACCGCACCCTCGGCGCGCTTCTCGGGGTGAACGTGCTGCCGCCGATCGCACTGAATCCGGCAGCGCCACGCTCGACCCCGGTCGCAGGCACCGGCTCCCACCCTGGCTCGAGAGTCGACCCCAACCCTGACCGGACGGGTCGCGCCCTCTGGCAGACGTGGAATCCACCCGCCGACATCCCCGCCGCGGGAAACACCGGGAGCCAGGTGATCCCGAACACCGTCTCCGGATTCCGCTCCCGGCCGGCCGGAATCTACCTGCCCCCTGCGGCGCTCGTCCCGGACGCGCCGGCATTGCCGCTCGTGATCATGCTGCTGGGCCAGCCAGGCAACCCCGACCCGGAATACGTCGCGGCGAGCCTCGACCGTGCGGCCTCCCAGCACGGGGGTCTCGCGCCGATCGTCGTCGTCGCCGACCAGCTGGGCGATCCCTCCGTCGACCCGCTGTGCCTCGACACCGCGAGGTACGGAAACGCGGAGACCTTCCTCACCAGGGACGTCGTCGGCTGGGCTGCCGCGAACCTCAACGTGACGCACGACCACCGGTACTGGACGATCGCCGGGTTCTCCAATGGCGGCCAGTGCGCGATCTCCCTCGCGGCCAAGCATCCCGACATCTGGTCGAACGTGATCGACATCTCCGGCGAGTCATTCCCCGGCTCCGAGATCCAGGACCAGACCCTGAACGACGTGTTCGGCGGCAGCCAGGCGGCCTATGACGCGCAGAAGCCGGTGAACCTTCTCGCCGGGCACCGCTACCCGGGGACATTCGCGATCTTCACTGCCGGCGCAGCTGACCCGGGCGTCGCCGCCGGGCAACGGATGCTCGTCGACGCAGCCCAGGCCGCGGGAATGACCGCGTCATACGCCGAGATCCCCGGCGTCGGGCACGAAGTGGGGGCGCTGAACGGAGGCCTCGACGCCGGCTTCGCCGCGCTCTACCCGCGCCTCGGCCTCGCTCCGCCCTCCTGACCCCTCCCCCGACCCGGGCGGCGCGGGACGCGGGTATGGTCGTCGCATGACTGAACGGGACGCGGGCGGTGACCAGGTACCGCGCATCCACCCTGAGTCGGTCGAGGAGTGGCGGACCTGGCTCGTGGAGAACCACGCGGTGTCGACCGCGGTCTGGCTCGTCTTCTGGCGGAAGGCCGCCGGCCGGCCGATCCTCGCCTACGAGGACGCCGTTCTCGAGGCGCTCTCCGTCGGCTGGATCGACAGCAAACCGGCCCGGCTGGACGAGCACCGGACGATGCTCTACTTCTCACCGCGGAAGCGCGGCAGCGCCTGGGCGAGGCCGAACAAGCTGCGCATCGAACTGCTCAGGCGCGAGGGGCGGATGCTGCCGGCCGGGGAGGCCGTCGTCGCGGCCGCAGAGGCGGACGGTTCCTGGACCCGGCTCGACGAGGTCGAGAACCTCACGGTTCCCGCGGACCTCGGCGCAGCTCTCGACGGGATCGGGGGTGCCCGCGCGCAGTGGGACGCGTTCCCGCCCTCGGCTCGCCGCGGCATCCTCGAATGGATCGTGCAGGCGAAGACTCCGGCGACCCGCCAAAAACGTATCGATGAGACGGCTGTGCTCGCCGGCCGGGGCGAACGGGCCAACCAGTGGAAGCCGAAACCCCCGGCCGACCCCGCACCGGCGCCCGACTGAGCGCGGCCCCGTCCGCGCCCCGGCGCCGCGCTGCCTGCCGACGCGGGCGGATCAGACGGGCTGCCGCTCCTGGGCGCGGACGGCGCCGCGGCCGACGAGGAGCATGCCGCAGAAGCCGATCACGAGGGCGACGAGCACGCCGAGGTTCGCGAACGCCCAGTCGCCCGTTCGGCCGCCGAGGCCGAGGGGATCGAGCAGGTACCCCTGCCAGGCGAGCCAGTCCGCGAAGCCGTTGGTGACGAGGCCCCAGCCCACGACGGACCCGAGCACGAGGAGTGCGAGCGCGCCGACCCGCACGCTCCCGTAGCGCCCGCGCGGGTCGAGGAGGCCCGCGGCGTCGTAGTCGGAGCGGCGGAGCGCGAAATCGGCGAGGAAGATGCCGCACCAGGCCGCGACGGGCACGCCGAGGGTGATCAGGAAGCCCTGGAACGGACCGAGGAAGCTCCCGGCGAAGAACACGACGTAGATCGCGCCGAGCACCATGATCACCCCGTCGATCCCGGCGGCCGCGAAGCGCGGCACCCGAAGCCCCGCCGCGAGGAGCGCCAGCCCGGAGGAGTAGATGTCGAGGACGGCGCCGCCGATCAGGCCGAGAACCGCGACGAGGGCGAACGGAACCAGGAACCAGACCGGCAGGATCGTCGTGAGCGCCCCGATCGGGTCGACGGCGATGGCGGCGCTGAGGTCGCTCGATGACCCGGCGAGCAGGAGCCCGAAGAGGAGCAGCACGACGGGGGCGAGCGAGGCGCCCGCCGTCGTCCAGCCGACGACGCCGCGGCTCGAGGCCGAGCGGGGAAGGTACCGGGAATAGTCGGCGGCGGCCTGCACCCAGCCGAGGCCGAAGCCCGTCATCATGAAGACGAGCGCGCCGATCACGTGGGGGGTGTCCCCGGCGGGGATCGCCGCGATGGCCGGGAAGTCGATGTGATCGACGACGAGGAACACGTAGACGACAGTGAGCAGGCCCGTGACGATCGTGATCCATTTCTGCAGCCGCATGATCAGGTCGAAGCCGAAGACGCCACCGAGCACGATCAGGCCGGCCACGACGACGAGGGCCACCACCTGGGTGAGCGCCCCGCCGTCCCAGCCGAGCTCGGTGAAGACCGTCGCCGTCGCGAGCACGGCGAGCGAGGCGAGCACGGTCTCCCAGCCGACGGTGAGCAGCCACGACAACGCGGACGGCACCCGGTTGCCGTCGACTCCGAAGACCGCCCTGCTCAGGGTCATCGTCGGCGCGTGGCCGCGCTTGCCCGCGAGCGCCACGAACCCGCAGAGCGCGAAGGAGAGCACGATCCCGACGAGGCCGACGATCGTCGCCTGCCAGAAGGAGATGCCGAAACCGAGCAGGAACGAGCCGTAGCTGATGCCGAGCACCGAGACGTTCGCCGCGAACCACGGCCAGAACAACTCGCTCGGGCGGCCGCGGTGCTCCGTGCGGTCGACGGCGTTGATGCCGTTGAGCTCCACCTCGAAGACCGGGCGGATGCCGGGACTCGCCCCCGACAGGCCGGTGTCCGTTTCGGTGTGCTTCCGGTCGTTGGCGGACATCCGCTGCCCCTCTCGTCGGCGGGTCTCTTGGGGTGTTCAGGCGGTTCGGGTGGTCAGGAACTCAGGAACTCAGGAACTCAGGTTCAGTGCACGTACTCGAGCAGGTCGAGGCCGACGGCCCGCATCCCGTCGAGGACAGCGAGGCGCAGGGGCAGGCGGGTGTCGGCGAAGGACATCGAGACGGCATAGGCGACGCCGGCCCGCGGGCCGCGGAGCACGCCGGCCTCGCTCCGGACGCCGGGTCCCGTTCCGGTCTTGTTGACGAGGAGCAGCCCGTGGTCGCCGCCGCGGTGCGCGAAGGGATCGAGCCCGAAGGCGCTCGCGACGAGGGAGAGGTCTGCGCCGAGGGACAGCCAGCCGATCACGCGTTCGCTCGTCGCGGCATCCACGACCTCCCCGCGGGCGAGGGACATGAAGAGTCCCGTGAGTTCCTGGGCGCTGCCGACGGAGAGCTGGGGTGCGTGATCGGGGCCGCGTTCGTCGCGGACGAGGTCGAGCAGAGCGGTGTGGGAGATGCCGAGCTGTTCGGTGCGCGCCTGGACGGCCGCGAGGCCGACCGCGCGCAGCAGCACGTTCGCTGCGAGGTTGTCGCCGAGACCCCCGACCAGGGCCGCGAGGTCAGCGACGGGAAGCGACGGGGCCTGCAGGTGCTGCCAGACGCCTGACCCTCCGACGGAGTCCGCCGGGGTGCGGTCGAGGATGGTGAGGGCGCCGAATTCGGCGTTCGGGAGCCGGGCGGCGACCTCGATGAGGAGGAGGACGGTTCCGATCCCCGCTGTCGGCATCACGACGTGGTCGTCAACGGAGAAGAGGACCTTGCCGGTCGCGAGGTCAGTGGCGCGGGCCGAGACCTGCACGCCGTCGACGGCGAGGGTGCCGAGGGCCTGGAACCCGCGGCCGAAGTTCGCCATCGACTCCGAAACGCCGTGCCGTGCCCTGCTCGGGGCACCGCGACGCGACCGTCGCTCCGATTCCCGCGCTGGCGTGGACACTTTTTCGGGTCCCTCCGTGTTCCGGCTCCGATTTCCGGCTCCGTGTTCCCCTCAGCACCATAGCCCAGACACCCGACATACGCCGGGGCCGGACGCCGGCGGGGCTACCAGATGGTGACGCGTTTGTCCGGGTCGAGCCAGAGTTCGTCGCCTGCCGCGACGCCGAAGGCCGCGTAGAACTCGTCGATGTTCCGCACGATCTGGTTGCAGCGGAACTCATTCGGCGAGTGCGGGTCGATCGAGATCAGGCGGATGGCCTCCTCGTCGCGCATCTTCAGCTGCCAGGCCTGGGCCCAGGACAGGAAGAAGCGCTGGGCGCCGGTGAGACCGTCGATCACGGGCGGCTCTGCGCCGTCGAGCGAGATCAGGTAGGCCTTCCAGGCGATCGAGAGGCCGCCGAGGTCGCCGATGTTCTCGCCGATCGTGAGCGCGCCGTTCACGTGATGCTCGGGGATCTGCTTCGGCGCCAGGGCGTTGAACTGCTCGATGAGCGAGCCCGTGCGCTCTTCGAAGGCCGCACGGTCGTCAGCGGTCCACCAGTCGGTCAGGAGCCCGTCGCCGTCGTACTTCGAACCCTGGTCGTCGAAGCCGTGCCCGATTTCGTGCCCGATGACGGCACCGATGGCGCCGTAATTCGCCGCGGCATCCCGCTCGTCTGAGAAGAACGGGAACTGCAGGATGGCCGCGGGGAAGACGATCTCGTTGAAGCCGGGGTTGTAATAGGCGTTGATTGTCTGCGGGGTCATGAACCACTCGTCGCGGTCGAGGGGCTTGCCGATCTTGCCCAGTTCGCGCTGGAACTCGAACTCGTTCGCGGCACGCACGTTCTTGATCAGGTCGCCCGCCTCCATCCACAGGGTCGAGTAGTCGCGCCATTTGTCGGGGTAGCCGATCTTGGGCGTGAACTTCTCGAGCTTGTCCTGGGCACGCGCCCGCGTCTCCGGGGTCATCCAGTCGAGCTCGGCGACGCTCTGGCGGTATGCCTCGACGAGGTGGCCGACGAGCACGTCCATGCTCGCCTTCGCGCTCGGCTTGAAGTGCCGTTCGACGTAGATCCGGCCGACGGCCTCGCCGAGGGATCCCTCGACGAGGGAGACGCCGCGCTTCCAGCGGTCCCGCAGCTGAGGTGTCCCGGTGAGGGTGCGGCCATAGAAGTCGAAGCTCGCCTCGACGAAGTCGTCGGAGAGGTACGAGGCGCTCGAGCGGATGATCTGCCAGCGCAGCCAGTCCTTCCATCCGACGATCCCGTCCTCGGTCAGCATCTCGGCCAGGCCGGTCACGAAGCTCGGCTGGCGGACGACGATCTCCTCGAGGGCTCCCGCCGGGGCATCGAGGCCCGCGAGCCAGAGGTGCAGGTCCGCTCCGGCGGCGAGGGCCGTGACCTGGCCCCAGGTCTTGAGGTTGTAGGTCTTCTCGCTGTCGCGGGAGCGCACGTTGTCCCAGTGGTGCCCGGCGAGTTCGGTTTCGAGGTCGAAGACGCGCTGCGCCCTGGCAGCGGCGTCGTCGACGCCGGCGAGGCCGAACATCCGCTCGAGGAAGGAGCGGTACGCCTCGCGGACGGCCGCGAACTTCTCCTCGCGATAGTAGGACTCGTCCGGCAGGCCGAGCCCGCCCTGCTCCAGGAAGACGAGGTAGCGCTCCGGGTTGCCCGGGTCATTGTCGACATAGAGCTGGAAAGCGCCTGCGACGCCGGCGCGCTCGAGGCGGCCGAGGGTGCCGAGCAGGGAGGCGACGGAGTCGATCCGGTCGACGGTCGCGAGGTCGGCCGCGAGCGGCGTTGCGCCGAGCGCATTCACCCGCGCCTCGTCCATGAAACTCGAGTAGAGGTCGCCGAACTTGCGGGCTTCTGTTCCGGGTTCAGCGGTCTGCGCCTCGAGGATGATCTCCCGCACGGCCTTCTCTGATTCCTCGGCGAGGAGGTAGAAGGATCCCCAGCGGGCCTTGTCCGCCGGAATCTCGGTGCGGTCGATCCATTTCCCGTTCACGTGGCGGAAGAGATCGTCCTGTGGGCGGATGCCCGGGTCGAGTTCGTCGCGGTCGATTCCGGATGCGGTCCCCAGCTCAGTCATGCGTCCATGCTATTCGCTGTGCCCGGGAATTCGAGCCGGGGTGCGACGCCGGGCGAGGCCGGACGGCGCCGGACCGTGCGGTGTCGGCGAGCGACGCTAGAGTCGGGAGCATCGCCATCTTCCGCCAGCGGCCCATCGACCGTGAGATCCTGCGCCTCGCCCTCCCTGCGTTCGGCGCCCTCGTCGCCGAACCCTTGTTCCTGCTCGCCGACTCGGCGATGGTCGGGCATCTCGGCGCGGTCGACCTGGCCGGACTCGGCCTCGCGAGCGCGGTGTTGCAGACCATCGTCGGGCTGATGGTGTTCCTCGCGTACAGCACGACCCCTGCCGTCGCCCGCTGGCTCGGTGCGGGCGACCGCGGCAGGGCCGTGTCCGTCGGGATCGACGGCCTCTGGCTCGCGCTCGGCCTCGGTCTGGTGCTCGCGCTGCTCGGCGCGGCGCTGAGCCCGCAGCTCGTGGGAGCGTTCGGCGCGGAGCCTGCCGTGGCCGCGGCATCCGCCCGGTACCTCACCGTGTCGATGCTGGGACTTCCGGCGATGCTGCTCGTGTTCGCGGCGACAGGACTCCTCCGCGGACTGCAGGACACCCGCACGCCGCTCTGGGTGGCGGGGCTCGGCTTCACGGCCAACATCGTGCTCAACCTGTGGTTCATCTATGGTCTCGGGCTCGGCCTGGTCGGCTCGGCGCTCGGCACGGTCGTCGCGCAGTGGGCGATGGTCGCGGTGTATCTCGTCGTGGTCGTTCGGCACGCCCGGCGTGAGGGTGCCCGGCTGCGGCCGCACCGCGGCGGGATGCTGCGGGGGGCGTCGAGCGGCGGCTGGCTGTTCCTGCGCACGGTGAGCCTGCGTGCGGCGATGCTGCTCGCGGTTTTCGTCGCCACGAGCCTCGGCTCGCCCCAGCTCGCGGCGTTCCAGATCGCGATGACCCTGTTCGCGGCGATGGCGTTCGCCCTCGACGCGCTCGCGATCGCCGCCCAGGCCCTCGTCGGGCGCGGCCTCGGGGCCGGCGATCTCCCCGGGGTGCGCGCGGTGCTGCGGCGCTGCCTCGAGTGGGGTGTGCTCGGGGGTGCCGCCATCGGCGCCCTCCTCGTCGTGACGAGCCCCCTGCTCGGCGGGCTGTTCACGACGGCGGAAGAGGTGAGCGCGCTCCTCCCCCTGACACTCGTGGTCCTCGGCCTGTCCGGGCCGCTCTGCGGCCTCGTCTTCGTACTCGACGGCGTGCTGATCGGCGCCGGCGATGCCCGCTACCTCGCCGTGACCGGGCTGGTGAACCTGCTCGTCTTCGTGCCGCTGGCCTGGGCTGTGCTCGCCTGGGCACCGCAGGGCGCCGTCGGGCTCGCCTGGCTCATGGCGGCGTTCGCCTTCGGCTACCTCGGCGCGCGCGGCCTCACCCTCGGCCTGCGCGCCCGCGCCGCGCGCTGGATGGTCGTCGGCGCCCGCTGACGCGCCCGCACCGACACCACAGCTCCCGATTCACCCGTCGCGCGCCCTGTGCGCCCCTGCGCGCCAGGCACACCGGGCGCGCACCGGCGCACGTGGCGCGCCAGGCGGTGCCGGAGAGTCCCGGCTAGCGGATGCGGCGGTGCACGGACTGCGGGCGCAGGTAGGCGTGCAGGCCCTCGCGTCCGAACTCAGCGCCGAGGCCGGAATCGTGCCGCCCGGCGAAGGGCGCGTTGTGGTTGGAGGCGAAGAAGCCGAGGCCGACGGAACCGGTGTCCATCCGGGCGGCCGCATCGAACGCGGCGTCGGCATCCGCTGAGAACACCGTGCCGCCGAGGCCGAACGCGGTGTTGTTCGCGATGCCGATCGCCTCGTCGAGGGTGTCGTAGCGCAGGATCGACAGGACCGGCCCGAAGATCTCCTCGCGCGCGATCCGCATCCCCGGCGTCACGTCGGCGAACACGGTCGGCTTCACGAAGAAGCCGCGGTCGAAGCCGCTCGGCACGTCACCGCCCGTGGTCGCCCTGGCGCCCTCTGCGATGCCGGAGCGGATGTACCCGCGCACCGTGTCGCGCTGCGCCCGTGTCGCGGCGGGTCCGAAGACGGTGTCCGGGTCCATCGGGTCGCCCTGCCGCGCGGCCTGGATCGTCGCCGTGACCATGTCGACGAGTTCGTCGTAGCGCCCGGCCGGCGCGAGGATACGCGTGGAGATGTAACAGGTCTGCCCGGTGTTGCGCATGCAGCTGCGGATGAGCACCTGCTGCATCGCCGTGAGGTCGACGTCCGGCAGAACGAGCGCGGACGACTTGCCGCCGAGCTCGAGGGTGACCGGCCTCAGCAGCTCGCCGCACGCCGCGGCGATTCTTCGGCCGACCGGGGTCGAGCCGGTGAAGGCGACTTTGTCGACTCCGGGGTGCCGCACGAGGGCGTCGCCGACGGCGCTGTCCCCCGTGACGATGTTCACGACGCCCGCGGGGATGCCTGCCGCTGCCGCGGCATCCGCGAGGAAGCGGATCGAGAGCGGCGTCGGCGATGCCGGCTTGATCACGACGGTGCACCCGGCCATGAGCGCGGGCGCGAGCTTCGCCACGACGAGGTTGATCGGGAAGTTCCACGGCGCGATGAGCGCGCAGACGCCGACCGGGTCCTGCCGCACGACGGTTTCGGCGGATCCGTCGGGGAACGGGCGCACGTCTGCGGTCTCCAGGTACCCGGCCAGTCCGGCGAAGTAACGGAAGATCGCTGCGGCATTCGAGGCCGCGCGCCCGGTCTCGGCGACCGGGGAGCCGTTCTCCCACGTGTTGGTGTGCGAGATCGCCGCCGCCCGCTTCTCGATCTCGCCGGCCAGGCGTTCCAGGTACCCGGCGCGCACCGAGGGGGCCAGCCCGCGCCACCCGTCAGCGCCGGCGCCGGCACGCGCGAACGCGCGGCGGGCGGCCGCGACGGCGAGGTCGACGTCGGCGGCGGATGCCACCGGCACACTGCCCCACTCCGCTTCCGTCGCGGGGTTGGTCACCGTGGTCCGACCGGTTCCGCTCGCCGCACGCCAGGCGCCGTCGATGAAGAGGTCGTCGGTGTGCCGATAGGGCAGCGTGGCCGGGAACCTCGTGGGCTGGACGGGCTGGCCGGCCGCAGCCGTGGCCGCCGCTGTCGGTGCCGCGTCGATCGACTGCCCCGTCATCAGAGCACCGCGATCTTCAGCAGCGCCTCTGCCCTGTCGAGTTCGATCGTCGCCATCTCGAGGCCGGCAGCGGTGATGAGCTCCGGCAGGATCTCGGCCCGCAGGCGCCGGCAGTAGAACGACGGCGTCTGGCCGAACCAGCTCGAGGCGAGGGCGATGCCGGCCGGGGTGAAGCGCCAGAGCCGGTCAGCGTCGCGCACGAGCGAGTCCTCGATCGAGTACGACTCGACGCGGGTGTCATGGCCGTCGATGATGTCGGTGACCCGGGTGATGAAGGTCTCGTCGTAGCCGAGGCCCGGCAGCACCTCCCTGGCGATCATGCAGCCCTTGAGCTCGTGCTCGTAGCGGATCTGGGCCTGGCGCCAGTTCGCGCCGAAGCCCTCCGAGATGATCTTGGTCTCGTCCACCCTGGCCCAGCCGCTGTCGTGCAGCAGGATGGCCACCCGCACGACGAGGGCGTCGGCCTCCGGGTAGGCCTCGCAGAGCCGCTCGGCGAAAGCGAAGGAGATTGGCACGTGGATGTCGTTGCTGCGCGTGCGCATCTCGGTCTCGACGGCGCGCCAGAGCGGGTCGAGGTCGCTCGGGCCGTCCGCGGCGACGGCGATGGGCGAGGTGTCGATGGACTGGTCGGTCTGCAGTGTCATGGCGTTCTCACTTCGAGGTTGGGGCGCCGGAGCGCGGAGGCTGGGGCTAAGCGGCCGGACTGCCGGCGGGAACGGGGACTGCAGGAGGAGCGAGATCAACGGCGGCCGGCGCAGGCACCGCACGCCCGGCATCCGCCGTCTCGACGGCCGCGAAGAGTTTCTTGAGCGGAACGGTGGTGTCGGTCGCAACATCCGCCGGCACAGAGAGGCCCTTGTGGAGGGCGTTCTTCACGGCCATGAAGTCGAGCGGGCTGTTGATGCAGTCAGCGGCGATGAGCCGGCCACCCCGGTAGTAGAGCACCGAGAACTTCTCGGAGTCCGGCTCGCCGCGCAGAACGACCCGGTCGTGCCCGCCGCTCAGCCCGGCGATCTGCAGTTTGAGGTCGGCCTGGTCCGACCAGAACCACGGCACCGTGCGGTGCTCTGCCGGGAGTCCGAGCAGGGTGGCCGCGGCCACCTTGGCCTGCTCGACCGCGTTCTGCACGCTTTCGAGGCGGATGCGGCCGACACCGAAGTCCCCGATCGACGGGTTCGGCATGTTCGCGCAGTCCCCGGCGGCCACGGTGAGTCCGTCGGAGGCGAGGGCCCTTGCGTCCACCACGATCCCGTTGTCGACCTCGAGGCCCAGCTGCACGGCGAGCTCGGTGCGCGGGACGACCCCGACGCCGATCAGCACGACATCCGCCGCCACGATCTCGCCTGAGCCGTCGCCGTCACGCGGACCGAGCTCGACGCCGGTGACCCGGTCGTGCTCGCCGACGAACCGCACGACCTGCGCGTTCAGCACCACGCGGATGCCGCGGCGCCGGTGCGCCTGCAGGTAGAACTCGCTGGTCTGCTCGGAGACCGCCCTCCCGACGAGGCGGGGAGCCGCCTCGAGCACAGTGACGTTCTTACCGGCGGCCCTGGCCCCCGCTGCGACCTCGAGGCCGATGAAGCCGCCGCCGACGACCACGACGTTCCGCGCCTCACGCAGTTGCTGCTCGAGCACGGTCGCCTCCGTCGCGGTCCGCAGGTAGCTGACGCCCTCGAGCTCGGAGCCCTCGAACGGGATCGTGCGCGGTGCGGCTCCGGTGGTGAGAGCGAGCCGGGCGAATGCGAAGGTGCGCCCGGACTCCGCCGTCGCGACGCCGCCGTCCGCGTTCCGGACGATGCGGAAGATCCGCTCCCGCGGCACGAGGTCGATGGAATGCTCGCGGTAGAAATCGTGGGTGCGGAAGGCCAGGGAGTCAGCGGTCGCCTCGCCCTTGAGGAACGCCTTGGAGAGCGGCGGCCGCTGGTACGGGGCGTGCGGCTCCTCGCCGACGAGGGTGATCGGGTCGGTGTCGCCGAGTTCGCGCAGTGTCGAGGCGAGTTGCACCCCGGCCTGGCAGTTGCCGATGATGAGGGTGCCCAGCCGGGGTGCTGCGGTCGTGTCGCCCATGCCGGTCACACCTGCGTTTCGGGGGTCTGCACGTGCACGGACACGTCGTCGGTCAGTTTCAGCTGGCAGGAGAGCCGGGAATTGTCCTCCCGGTCGACGGCCGTTCCGTCGAGCATGTCGTCCTCGAGGTCGAGCTTCGGCGGGAACAGCCCCGCGCTCTCTGCGCACAGGAAGACGTGGCAGGTGGCGCAGGACAGGCTGCCGCCGCACTCGGCGACGATCCCGGGAACGCCGTTGCGCACCGCGGTCTCCATCACGGAATCGCCCGCGAATCCGGTGACGATGGTCTCTGTGCCGTCGAAGGCGACGTAGCTCACGGTTGGCATTTCTCGGTCTCCTGGTTCGGTTCTCTGGGTTGCGGGTGGGTCAGAGGAACTGCCGGCCGCCGTCGACCACGAGGGTCTGGCCGGTGATGTAGTCGCTGCCGGGTGCGGCGAGGAACAGGGCCGCCCCGACGATGTCCTCCGGTTCGCAGGCCCGCTTGAGCGAGCCGCGGTCGACGCCGTAGCTCTCGGCGCCCGCGATGAGCCCGTAGCTGGCCTCGGTCAGGGTGAAGCCGGGAGCGATCGCGTTGACGGTCACGTTGCGGTCACCGAGTTCCTTGGCGAGCACCCGGGTCAGCGCGATGACGCCGCCCTTCGAGGCCACGTAGTGGGCCCACTGGGCCGATCCGCTCATCACCGTGGCGGAGGAGAGGTTGATCACCTTTCCGCCGTCCGGCAGGTAGGGCGTGCAGGCCCGGGTGACGAGCCACGGCCCCTTGAGGTTGACGGCCATCACCCGGTCCCACTCGTCGGGGTCGAGGTCGGTGAAGGGGGCACGGGTCACGGTCGCGTAGATCGCGGCGTTGTTGATGACGACGTCGATCACGCCGGCCTGGGCCGGGGGCACCGTACCGGGGGCGGATGCGCCGGGCCGGGCCTCGGGGACCCAGCCGGCGGCATCCGCGGCCAGCCGGGTGACCGAGGCGAGGTCGGTGACGTCGACCGGGCGGGCGAGGGCGGTTCCGCCGGCCTCTTCCACGAGAGCGACGGTCTCCCGCGCGCCCTCGAGGTTGACGTCGGCGACGACCACCCGGTCGCCCTGGGCCGCGAAGCCCAGGGCGAAGGCACGGCCCAGGCCGCCGGCGGCGCCGGTGATCAGCACCGTCCTCTGCGAGACCCCGGCCGCGCCGCGCTCAGGCATGGCTGCTCTCGGCGAGGACGGCGTCGAGCTGGGCGGCCGCGGCAGGGGCCAGGGCGAGGTCGTGCTCGTGGGCCAGGCCGGCAACGTCCTGCTCGGCGCCGTGATCTTCGACGATCGTCACGGTCCCGTTGTTGCCGTCGACCCGCAGCCACTGTCCCGTCCTGATCTGGGCGGAAGCGGTTCCGGTTCCGGTGACCGCCGGCATCCCGTACTCACGGCAGACGATGGCCGCGTGGCTCATCATGCCGCCGATGTCGGTGACGGTCGCGCGGATCTTCCCGAAGATCGGGCCCCACGACGGCGCCGTGACGGGAGCGACCAGGATGTCGCCCTCCTGCACCTCGGAGAGCTGGTCGGAACTGCTGATGACCCGGGCCGGACCCTCCGCGACGCCGCTCGAGGCGGCCATTCCGCGGAACTCGCCCTCCGGCGCGTCGGAGTCGCCGAGCCAGTTCTTGATCTGGTCGCTCGTGATGCCCCAGAGCATCAGGGTGAAGGGCTCGGTGATCACAACGGGCGGCGTGTTGAGCGCCGGCTGCGGGCGCTCCTCGGAGAGCGCGTCGACGATGACCTTGCGCCGGGCGACCTCGGCCGGCCAGTAGTCCGGGCCGATCGCGGGGGCGCCGACGGCCCAGCCGGTGACGTAGTCGAAGAGCGTCTCGCGCACCTCGTCGCGGCGGAGGTAGAACATTCCGTTCGCCTCCGGCCAGAACCCGGCCTCGGAGAGCATCTTCGAGAGCTGGCGGGCCTTCCGCCAGAAAACGCCCATGGTCCAGTGCTCGATGTAGAAGTTGTGGTTCTCCACGTAGGGGTAGACCTGCCGCGCGAGACCGAGCTTGCCCTGGAACGCGGCGAGCTGTTCTGGGCTGAGCAGTTCGGAGTATTCCTCGGTGATGCGGTCGCGCTCGGCGACGAGCTCTGCGACGGGACGGTCGATGCCGACACCGTTCTGCACGCGAACGATGTAGTCGGCGATGTAGCCGAGCGGCAGCTCGAGGTGGTCCATCCAGTACTTGTCGTGGGCGTAGAAGCCGTTGCCGACGGTGAAGTTGAACCAGGGATCCTGTGCCTCGGTCCAGGCCGCGAGCCACTCCGCTCCGCCCGCGGCCGCGCCGATCGCGGCGAGGGTTTCCTCCGGGTTCTCGGTGTTGCCGAAGTGACCGTCGACGCCGAGTTCGACGGCGAGCTTGGCGAGCTTCTTGAGCTCGTCATCCGGTCGGAAGAGCTCCATGTCGACGCCCTGCACCATCTTCGCGACGGCCTGGTCCGGGATGCCGGGGAAGACCTCCTTGCAGAAGCTGAAGAAGTCGAGGTAGGCCACGTAGCCGAGGTTGAGGAACTCGAAGTGGTACTGCCAGGCCCGGTAGGTGAGGGACACGAGCTTGTCGAAGTTGCCGAGGAGCTCGTCGTTCGGGCCGAGACCCTTGCCGCTCGTGACGTCCTCGAGCGGGACCGCGTTCGGCAGCGCCTCGAAGGACAGGGCGTTGAGCTCGTCGATCGTGCCGCGGATCTTGCCCTGCCATTTTTCGAGCAGGCCGTCCCAGTTCTGGAAGTAGTGGCCGGCGCGGGCCATGAACTCGGGAACGCGGGCGGCGATCTCGGTCTCGGGAACACCGACGGGCGACATGAACACGTAGCCGTTGTGGATGCGGAACTCGATGCCGTTGGCCGGCGGGATCAGCAGGTGGCGGGAGTTGTACTGGCCGAGGCAGGAGACGGCGAACTCGAAGCCGATGGTCTCGAAGGGCTTGGTCACCGTCGGCCAGTGCTGGCTGTCGCAGAACCAGAACTTGGCCTCTTCGACCTCACGCCGGTTCTCCTGGAAGACCAGGTTGTAGGCGTAGAGGTCCTTCCAGCCCTCTGCGGCGGCCGCGGGCTTCTGGTCGTACGGGCTGGGGAATGACTTCTCTGTCATGGTTCAACCGTTCTGTGTGGGTAAACGCGGGTGGAGGGGACGAGCGGGGAAGATGAGGCGCAGCGGATGCGCGGGAGATCAGGCCTTGCCGGCCTGCGTCATCAGCGAGCGGGTGATGCTCTCGATGCCGAACCCGGCGGACTGCGTCGGAATCGAACCCGACGCCGTCGAGGAGAACACCGTCTCGGGTCGGGACTGCAGCAACAAGAGGTTCTCCCCGTCCGGCAGGTCGCGGTCGAGGGCCCATTCGATGTCCTGGGGGCACTTGAAGTGCTTCTCGGCGCGCTTGGCGATCGCGGCGATCGCGGTGATCTCCGTGTCGCTGATGCAGAGGCGCCCGCGGCGGTCGGCAGGGACCTCGCGTTCGACGAGGGACTTGCTCGCGGGGTCGGGCACGAGTTCGGCGTGCTTGTCGCCGATCGAGTGCTTCACGACCATGAGCATGACCTTGTCGACGGTGATGTTGTCCGGCGTCACCTGCCCGGAGACGACGAGCTCGCCGAGCCCGTACGAGGCCTCCATCACGATCTTGGAGCGGTCGCCATTGGTCGGGTCCATGGTGATCGCGACGCCGGCGACCCGGGCGTTCACCATCTTCTGCACCGCGACGGCCATCGAGAGGCCTTCGTTGGGGATCTTGTTCTTCAGCCGGTAGATGATGGCGCGGGAGGTGTAGAGCGAGGCCCAGCACGCGCGGATGTGCTCGGTGACGTCTTTGACGCCGAGGAGCCAGAGGTAGGTGTCCTGCTGGCCTGCGAAGCTCGCATCCGGCAGGTCCTCTGCCGTCGCCGAGGACCGCACGGCGACAGGGACAGGGGACTCGAAGCGCGACTGCAGTGCCTCGTATGCCTCGATGGTCGTGGCGTGCAACTCGGCGGGCACCGGCCGCGAGGTGATCTCGAGGCGCAGCTGGGCCGAGACCCGGTCGACGGCGGTCACGTCGTCGGGATCGAGGTTCGCGAGCATCTCGTGGATGTCCTTCTCGATGCCGGCCTCGCGGATGAAGGCGTCGTATGCTGCCGTCGTGATGGCGAAGCCGGGGGGAACCGGCATCCCGGCCGCGGTGAGTGCGACGAGGGACGCGCACTTGCCGCCGAGCTGCTCGTGCAGCGGCGGAAGCCCGCCGTCGAAGAACTGGATGTAGGCGGCGTGGGATGCCGGTGTTGCGGTGACAGCGGGGGTTGCGGTTTCCATCAGGCGTTGGCCTCCCAGGTGACGGGAACCGACGTCGGCGCCCTGAACGACAGGTTTTCTCCGAAGACGATCGCTTCGGAATCGACGATCCTCAGGCCGGGGACGGCCCGGATGGTCTCTTCGACGACGATCTTGTCCTGCAGCTTGGCGAGCATGTTGCCGAGGCAGTAGTGGATGCCGAAGCCGAAGGAGAGGTGGGTGCGGGCGTTGGCCCGTTCGATGTCGAAGACCTCGGGCTCCTCGAAGACGCTCGGGTCCCGGTTGGCAGATCCCATCAGCAGCAGGATGTTCGCGCCCTTCGGGATCGGGGTGCCGGCGATCTCGGTGTCGACGAGGGCCTTGCGCCGCCAGCCGACGATCGAGGGGCTGTAGCGCAACGTCTCGTCGATCGCCCCGGGAATCCGCTTGGGGTCCTCGACGAGCTTCTGCCACTCGCCGGGGTTGCTGAGCAGCATCCGGATCGTGTTGGAGATGAGCGTCGTCGTGGTCTCGTGGCCGGCGAAGAGCAGGCTGTAGCAGACCGACGCGATCTCGTGGTCGGAGATCTCTCCGCCGGCCAGCTGGGCGCGCACGAGGTCGGTGACGAGGTCGGTTCCGGCAGTTCCGGCGTCGATGGCCTCGTGGGCGGCGGAGACCAGGCGCCGGCATTCGGTCCAGTAGTCGACGAGGTTGTGCGCGTGCGGGATCTGCTCCTCGTCGCTCAGGTCACCCCAGGTCATCGCGGCCCGCGAGTCCGACCATTTCTTGTAGGTCGGGACCATTTCCGGCCCGACGCCGAGCAGGCCGAGGATCGTGATCGTGGGGATGTCGACGGCGACGTCCTTCAGGAAATCGCCCCGGGCATCCGGATGCGCGAGCATCTGGGTGAGGAGCCGCGCGGTGTTCTCGCGGATGGTGGGCTCGAGGGCCTTGTACCGGCGTGGGCTGAACTCCTGCTGCACGATCGTGCGCATCCGGGTGTGCTCTGGGGGAACGCGGGCCGAGAGGCCGGAGTATGCGGTGAAGCCGCCATCGTTCATGATCTTCGTCGCGGCGGCTCCGCGCGGCCGCACGGGGGCCTGGGCGTTCTCGCTGCTGAAGGTAACCCAGTTGTCGAAGACGGCCTTGACGTCCGCGTAGCGGGAGACGACGTAGTAGCCGATGCGCTCGTCGAACATGACGGGCTGCTCGTTGCGCAGCTCGGCGTATGCCGGGAACGGGTCGTTCATGTCGAACGGGGAATAGCCGTGGTGGCCGCCGGCGGCCGCGGCGAGCGCGCGGTGATCGACCGGGCACTGGGCTGCTGCGGGCTGGGCTGCTGCGGGCTGGGCTGCTGCGGGCTGGCCGGGGGCCGGCTGGGCTGCGGCCGGGTGCGTGGTGGCGGGCTGTGCCGTCACGGGCTGAGCGTTCACGAGTGCTCCTTCTGTCCACTTCTGCGGGGACTGTCCACTTCTGCGGGGATCTGGCTCCATCTAATGCTCCCGGAGCTGGGAAGCGCCGGGCTTGTCCCACTGGGCGGAAGTGGAGTTGGGGAGGCGCCCGTTCAGGCCGGTTCAGGACTGCTGCGGTTTGCGGGCACGCGCCGCCGGTTGCAGGGCAGCCTTCGGCAGGTGCGCGATCCCCGCCTGGATGCGCTCGGCCGTGCCGAGCAGGATGGGCAGGTTGCGTTCGAGCTGGTGCGCCCGCGAGGTGGGCAGCACGATCCCGAGTCCGCCGAAGATACTTCCGTCGGCCTGGAACACCGGGACGGCGAGCGAGCACGATCCGAGCCGCACCTCCTCTGAGGCGACGGCGAAGCCCTGGCCGCGTACCTTGTCGAGTTCCCTGCGGAGCTGCTCCGGGTCGGCCTTGGTGAACGGGGTGCGCTGCACGAGCGCCGCGCCGAGCACGGCGTCACGCACCCAGCCCGCCTCGAAGGCGAGGATCGCCCGGCCGACAGCGGTCGCGTGCATCGGCAGCCGCCCGCCCACCCGGGAGGCCTGCGGGACTCTCCTGCTCCCGTAGACCCGGTCGATGTAGAGCACGTCCGCGCCGTCGCGGATGGCGAAGTGGGCGGTCTCCTGCGTGAGGCCGAACAGGTCCTGCAGGTACGGGCGCACGACGTCGCGCAGCTGCCGTCCGGCATGCTGGCCGAGTTCCCAGAGCCGGAGGCCGATCTGGTACCGGCCGCGGGCATCCCGCTGCACGGCGCCCCATTCCTCCAGCTCGCCGAGCAGGCGGTGCACGGTGCTCTGGGGAAGGCCGCTCTCGGTGCAGATCTCGGAGAGGGTCCGCGCGGAGGGGCTGGACTCGAAGACGGCCAGGATGCTGAGCACGCGCGAGGTCACCGTCTGCCCCGGTGAGGTGGTGCGTCCTGCCACGATTCCCCCCTCGCGCCCCGCTGCGCTCGACTCCAGCCCCATCGTACGTCGCCGGAGATCGGATAGCGTTGACGGGATACCCCCCGACCGAGCCTGTTAAGGAAACGACCATGACCGCGCCCTCCGAACCGACGGATGCGTCCGCTCCGAGCCCCGGATCACCGAACGGCCCCGGCACCCTCGCCTGGCGCAACGCCGTCTTCGCGGTCTTCTTCATCAGCGGACTCGGCCTCGCCAGCTGGGTCCCACGCATCCCCGCGGTTCGCGACAGCCTGCGGCTCGACACCGCACTCGTCGGCGTGCTCATCTTCGGCCTCTCGGCAGGCTCTGTGCTCGGCCTGGTCGTCGCGGTGCGGCTCCTCGCCCGTTTCGGCGCGCCCCGGGCCATGACGATCAGCGTCGCGACGTCCTCGATCGGCCTGGTCGTGGTCGGTGCCGGCGCGACCCTGCTCGGATCCGCCCCGGTCGTCTTCGCGGGCCTTGCCGCCGTCGGCCTCGGGATGGGTTCGCTCGACGTGATGATGAACGTCGAGGGCGCTGCGGCCGAACGGGCGATTCGCAAGACGTTGATGCCGCTGATGCACGCCTGCTTCAGCCTCGGAACCGTCGTCGGGGCGCTGCTCGGTGCCGCGGCATCCGCACTCTCCGTCTCGGTGTTCTGGCACCTGACGGCGATTGCGGTGCTCGTGTTCCTGATCGCGGTCGTGGCCGTTCGGTCCATTCCTGAGCTCGAGAACACCGCCGAGACGAGTGCGCCTGGCGAGCCGGCCAGCACCTGGCGCAGCCGGCTGCGAGCGAGCCTGTCGGTGTGGGCAGACCCGGGCGTCCTGTTGATCGGTGCGATCGTGCTCGGGATGACGTTCGCGGAGGGCTCGGCGAACGACTGGATCGCGCTCGCTTCCGTCGACGGCCACGGTTTCAGCAATACCGCCGGCGCGATCGTCTTCGGCGTGTTCGTCGCAGCGATGACCGTCGGCCGGGTGATCGGCGGGCCGGTGATCGACCGGTTCGGCCGTGTTCCCGTGCTGCGGGCCTGCGCCGTCATCGGGGTGCTCGGGCTGCTCCTGTTCATCCTCGCGCCGAACGACTTTGCACTCTACGCGGGCACCGTGCTGTGGGGCGTCGGAGCCTCACTCGGCTTCCCTGTTGGCATGTCGGCCGCCGCGGACGACACGAGGAATTCCGCGGCCCGGGTCAGCGCCGTCGCCATGATCGGCTACTTCGCCTTCCTCGTCGGGCCGCCCGTTCTCGGCCTTCTCGGCCAGAACTGGGGCATCCTGAACGCCCTGTACCTCATCGTCGCCCTGATGGCCCTCGCCGGCCTCGCCGCTCCGGCCGCCCGCGAGCGCCACCGGCGCTGACCCCTCCCTGTCGAGCGGTTGCTTCAGACCGGTTAAGCTCGATGCGTGCGCCTCGTAATTGCCAACTGCTCCGTCGACTATGCCGGAAGGCTGAACGCACACCTGCCGCTCGCCACCCGCCTCCTCCTGCTCAAGTCGGACGGCAGCGTGCTCGTGCACTCGGACGGCGGCTCGTACAAGCCGCTCAACTGGATGAGCCCGCCGTGCTCCCTCGTCGAGCAGGTCCCCGATGACGAACAGACGGATGCCGGCATCACCCAGGTCTGGACCGTCACCCACGCGAAGACCGCAGACCAGCTCATCGTCAGCATCCACGAGGTCCTGCACGACTCCGCCCACGAACTCGGCATCGACCCCGGCCTGATCAAGGACGGCGTCGAGGCGCACCTGCAGAAGCTGCTGGCCGAGCACATCCATCTTCTCGGGGACGGCCACACCCTCGTCCGCCGCGAGTACATGACGGCGATCGGCCCTGTCGACATCCTCGCCAGGGACGCCGCCGGCCACTCGGTCGCGGTCGAGCTCAAGCGCCGCGGCGACATCGACGGGGTCGAGCAGCTCACCAGGTACCTCGAGCTGATGAACCGCGACCCGCACCTGGCCCCGGTGGCCGGGGTTTTCGCCGCACAGGTCATCAAGCCGCAGGCCCGGATGCTCGCAGAGGATCGCGGCATCCGCTGCCTCGTGCTCGACTACGACGCGATGCGCGGCCTCGACGACACGCAATCCCGCCTGTTCTGACCTGCCCGGGAGGGCCCTGACGGGCGTTTTCTTTCGAGGGAGCGCTCTCATTAAGGCAGGAGTAGCAGCCCATCGGATTCCGGCATAAAGTAGAAAATTACCCATTTCGTGGGAAATCGGGCCTCTGGCCTCTAGGATTAGCGAGTGAATTCGACTTTGACTCGCACCTGGAGTGCAATACTTTTTGACCTCGACGGAACCATCACCGATTCCGCCCCGGCCATCACCAACTCCCTCGCCCGGACCTTCGCCCTTCTCGGCCGACCGGTTCCGACCGACGCCGAGTTGCTCGCCTATGTCGGCCCGCCCCTCTTCGCCGCCTTCCGTGAGTACGCCGGCATGACGGCAGAGGAGGCCACTGAGGCCGTCGCGGTCTACCGCGCCGACTATCACGGCGAAGCCATGCTCGACACCGCCGTCTACCCGGGCGTCGCCGGCCTGCTCCAGCGCGTGCACGAGGCCGGAATCCCCCTCGCCCTCGCCACGAGCAAGCCGGAGCACGCCGCGATCACGATCCTCGAGCACTTCGACCTGGCCCGGTTCTTCACGGTCATCGTCGGGGCGAGTGACGCGGAGACCCGCAGCGCCAAGGCCGACATCGTCGAAGAGGCCCTGAACCGCCTCGCCGCCGTCGGCACGAGCCTCAGCACCCCCGTCATGGTCGGCGACCGCAGCTACGACGCGGAGGGCGCCGCAGCCCACGGCGTGCCGACGATCCTTGTCGAGTGGGGCTACGGCTCTCCCGCAGAGGCCGCCGCAGCGACCGCGACCGTCTACTCCGTCGACCAGCTCGCCAAGCTCCTCCTCGGCTGACCTGCAGCGGATGCCGCGGCGCGCGCCCGACGCTCCGCTCCGGCATCCGCAGCGATCGTGTTCTCCGACCGAATGTCGGTGGTCCCTGCGACCCTGTCGCCATGAATACGACTCAGCCACGGATGCAGCAGATCATCCCTGGAGTGGAGCCGTGACGCTGACGGGACCCACTGCAGCGGCCCGGTCCCTTCCGTAGCTGCGGGCGTTCGCCCGTCCGCCCGCTACGAGCTCGCCGCCGTTGCACCCGCAGACAGGTCGTAGAGCGTGACGCTGTCGACGGTCTGGGCGGTGAAGTTCTCCGCGACCCAGGCGGCGATCTCGCTCGAGGCACTCGATCCGCCGTTGGCCTGGCCGGTCGTTCCACTGATGAAGTAGTGGATCTTCCCTGCTGCCACATCGGCCTGGAACTCGGCGAGGGTGGGGGCGGGGTCGCTCCCGTTGAAGCCGCCGATCGCCATCACCGGCAGTTGGGTCGCGAGCTGGTAGCCGGCGGCCGAGTCCGACCCGATCGCCGCGGCGATCCAGGTGTAGCTGCCGGAATCCACAGAGAGCAGCGCGGCGAGGCTTGCACTGACACTCGCTGATCCCATGAATCCTCCGGCACCGCCGGGGCGCCCTCCGGTCGGCAGCGTCCCTGTCGTGCCGTTCGGGACGGTGCCGTTCGGGACGGTGCCGTTCGGGACGGTGCCGTTCGGGACGGTGCCGTTCCCGCCAGTCGGGCCGGCCGGCGGAGTGCCGCCCCCGGCGAATCCGCCGGCGTTGCCGCCGGGGAACCCGGCCCGTCCGCCGGGCATTCCACCGCCGCCCATCCCGCCCATGCCGCCGGAAACGGTCGGGCCGGCCGTGACGATCGACCCGGTGTGGGCCGTCGACACGGTCTCGAGCGTGTAGGCAACGGGTGCCAGCAGTGCGCCGGTGAGGGCGATCGCGACCGTAGCCCTGCCCCACCACTTCCCCGGAAGCCTCCTGAGCCAGGCCGCCCGCGGCGGCGCCATCAGCAGTCCGGCGGCGACCAGGCCGAGCGCGGCGACGACGAACTTCAGCCACGGCAGCCAGTCGGTGGCGCGGTCGAGCAGCACCCACGCCCAGGCGCTCGTCGCGAGCATCGCGACGGCCGCCGTGATCCGGGCCCAGAGCGCCGTGCGTTTCATCCAGACGAGGCTCGCGCCGATCGCGAAAGTTCCGGCGAGCGCGGGCGCGAGGGCGACCGTGTAATAGGCGTGGAAGATCCCGGCCATGAAGCTGAAGGCCAGCGCGGTCAGGATCAGGTACCCGGCGAAGAGGAGAAGGGTGGCCCGGCGGAGCGAGATCCGCGGGGCGCGGCGGAGCACGACGAGCGCCGCGACGCACAACACCAGCGCGGCGGGCAACAGCCAGGTGATCTGGCCGCCGAATTCGCCGAGGAAGAGCCGGAAGATCCCGGTCTCACCCCACATGCCGCCCGTCACCGCACCCGTGCCGCCGGCGCCTCCCGTGACGCTCCCGGTCTCGCTCCCGGTGAGCCGGCCGAATCCGTTGTACCCGAACGTCAGCTCGAGGAAGCTGTTCGTCTGCGAGCCACCGATGTACGGACGCCAGTTCGCCGGGACGAGTTCGACGATGGCGACCCACCAGCCTGCCGAGACGATCACGGCGCCGAGGGCCGCGAACGAGTGCCAGAGGCGGGTGCGGAACCGGTGCGGCGCCGCGTACAGGTAGACGCCCGCGAGCGGAGGCAGGATCAGGAATGCCTGCAGCTGCTTGGTCAGGAATCCGAAGCCCACCATCGCTCCCGCCCAGAGCACCCATTTCAGGGCACCGGTCTCGATGCCGCGCAGGGTGAAGTAGGTGGCGAGGCTGAGGAGGAGAACGAGCAGGGCATCCGGATTGTTGAACCGGAACATCAGCGCGGCGACGGGGGTCACGGCGAGCACGGCGCCGGCAAGCAGGGCGGTGCCTGCCGAGAAGCGGCGGCGCACGGTGGCGAAGAGCACGGCGACCGATGCGACGCCCATCAGGGCCTCCGGCACGAGGATGCTCCACGAACTGAGTCCGAACAGGCGCACCGAGAGGGCCATCAGCCACAGGCTCGCCGGCGGCTTGTCGACGGTGATCGCGTTGGCGGCGTCGGAGGACCCGTAGAAGAACGCGGTCCAGTCGACCGAGCCGGCCTGCACAGCGGCGGAGTAGAACGAGTTGGCCCAGCCGCTCGCGCCGAGGTCCCAGATGTAGAGCACCGCCGTCACGAGCAGGAGACCCAGCAGGGCCGGCCGTTCCCAGCGCGCGGAGCCGGCCCTGCCCCGCACGAGGGTGCGCGGCAGGGCCGTGAGGCTGGCCACGAAGCGGGCGCCGAAGCGGGCGTCGAGCGGAGAGACGGCGGGGCGCGGGGAAACCTGGGTCGTCATGAACTGGTCACTTCCTGTCGGGCGGGAGCGTCCCTCCGGGAGGGCTCGTCGCGGGAGGTCACTTCGTCGCGGGAGGTGCGTGGTTCCGTCCTGGTCGGGGCCGGCGTCCGCTGGCTCCGGAAGACCCAGAGCCGCAGCAGCACGAACCGCATCACGGTCGCGAGGAGATTGGCCGCCGTGAGCACGATGATCTCGGCCTGGGGCCCGGCATCCGCGCGGACAAGGTGCAGCACGAGGAGGGATCCGCTCGTCACGAGCCAGGCCAGGCCGAAGATCACGAGGCCCTGCGCCTGGTGCTTGACCGCGCCTCGCCGCCCGCGCACGCCGAAGGTGAGGCGTCGGTTGGCCCAGGTGTTCGCGATCGCGGTGATGAGCAGGGACAGGAAATTGGCCAGCTGGGCCGGCATCACGTACTGGAGCACGAGGTAGAGCAGCGCGAACGCGATGGTCGACAGCACGCCGATCACGCCGAACCGAAGCACCTGGCCGAGGAAGGTCGGCGGGGTCGGCGGCTCGAACGGCGGTCGGCCGAGCTCGGCGTAGATCTCGTCGACGGGGATCCTGCCGGTGACGAGCGAGTGCGCCACCCGGACCAGGCCCTTGAGGTCGTCGGCGGCGGTACCGACGACGTCGACCCGGCTGTCGGGGTCGTCGATCCAGTCGACGGGCACCTCGTGGATCCGGAGCCCGGCGCGCTCGGCGATGATGAGCATCTCGGTGTCGAAGAACCAGCCGTTGTCCTCCACGAGGGGGAGCACCCGCTGGGCGACGTCGCGGCGCATCGCCTTGAAGCCGCACTGGGCGTCGCTGAATTCGACGCCCATCGTCGTGCGGACGAGGGCGTTGTAGCTTCGGGAGATGAACTCGCGCTTGCCGCCGCGGGTGACGCGGGACCCGCGCGACAGCCGGCTGCCGATGGCGACATCGGAGTGGCCGGAGAGCAGCGGGGCGACGAGCGGCGGGAGCGCGCGGAGGTCGGTGGAGAGGTCCACGTCGACGTATGCGACGACTGCGGCGGGCGAGGCCAGCCAGACCCGCTTGAGCGCCCGGCCCCTGCCCTTCTCGACGAGGTGCACGGCGTGGACGCCCGGCAGTTCGGCCGTGAGCGAGTCGGCGATCGCGGCGGTGTTGTCGGTGCTGGCGTTGTTCGCAATGGTGATGCGCCAGGGTTCCTCGAACTGGTCGGTCAGGTACGCGTGCAGCACACGGATGCTGCGCGCGAGGGTCTGCTGTTCGTTGTACACGGGCACGACGACGTCGAGGGCGAGAGCTGCTGATCGGGTCATGGTGGCCACTCTCCGCCCAGAGCCTATGCCGGAGCACTGGCCGCGTTATGAGTGCGGAAAGGAAGACCTGTGAGGTGCCTGTGCTGCCCGACAGGGCTAGGGTGGGGTCGAAGGAGGCCCCGTGACCACCGCACAGCCAAATGATCGCCGGCAGACCGCGAGGATCGTCGTCGGGGTCGACACCGGCCAGCCGGATGCCGTCGTGCAGCAGGCCGCCGTCTTCGCGGAGCACTTCGGTGCGGAGCTCGTCTGCGCGTGGGTCGACACCGGACGCTACGTGATCGAGGAACACCCGGACGGCAGCGTGACCTCGCTCTCCTTCGATCCCGATGTCGTGGACCTCGCCGACGAGGCTCTTCCTCCCCGGCTCGCCACACGGCTCACGGCTGCGCTCGAAGGCCGCCCGGTCGCGTGGAGCACCCGGGCACTCGCCGGGGACCCCGCCCTCGCGATCGGCACACTCGCCGACACCCTCGGCGCCGCCATGATCGTCGTGGGTACCCGGGAGTCGAGCGTCCGAGCGGGACTTCAGGCCTTCTTCAGCGGTTCGATCGCGGTGCGCCTCGCGCATCGCCAGCACCGGCCGGTCGTGATGATCCCACTCGCGCCGGTCCCCTTCGAACAGCGCCTGCCGTGGGAGCCCGCCTGATTCCCACCGGGAGTCCTGCGTAGCGGCTCAGGCGAAGGGCATCACGGCCATCGCCGCCGTCATGGCCGACATCCCGAGGAGGTTGCCGCGTTCGAGCCGGGTGCGGCTCTCGGTCACGAGCAGCACGAGGGACCACACCACGAACGCCCCGCCTGCCACGCAGACCAGGGGCAGCAGGAGCGAATCCGAGTGGGTGTGCCCCGCCGCGGCGGCGCCGCCCGGGGACATCACCGTGTGAGCCATCAGCTGGCCGGCCGTGACCACGAGGCCGAGCGGGTGGTGCAGCAGCATCGTCTGCCCCGCACCTCCGTGAGGTGTCGCATTCTGAGGCGCGCCCGTGGCGGTACGGCGGCGGAGCAGCGCCGAACAGGTCAGTCCCCAGGCGATCAGGATCGCCGCCCACGGCAAGGGCCCGAGGCCGAAGACACCGAAGGCGGAATCCGTCATCGCGGCGAGCATCACGAGGGTGGAGACGACCGCGAGGCCCGACCGGGAGCGCCGGCTGCCGAGCACGCAGCAGAGGTTGAGCGACGCGCCGCCGATCATGATTCCGTGCAGTGCCCAGGTCACCAGCGCTCTCCTCTCGTCCTAGTGGTGCGTGTGCTCGTGCGCCGCGCCGTCGTGGCCGTGCGAGCAGTGCGACACCGGTTCGTTTGCCGGCACGTTCATCGCGGGGTTCGCACCGAAGAAGCCGTATGGCTTGAGCGTGAACTTCGCGTAGTCGACCGGCATCACCGGCCAGTCCTCGATCCGGGGGAAGTGCGTCGGCCCGAAGGTGTGCCAGAGCACGATGTCCTCGCCGTCGATCGACCTGTCGCCCGCGATGTACTTCGTGATGCCGTCCCCGCCCGGGTTCTGGTGCACGAAGTCACCGGCCGCGAACTGCTCCGCCGGGTCGTACTGGGTCACGAAGAGGTGCTTCGTTGCGAACTCGGCGCGCTTCGCGATCGAAGACCCCGGGTCGGCCATCAGCGTCGGAGACTGCTCCGGCTGCAGAACATAGCCGGTCGGGCGCCCGAGCCGGTTGGTCTTCTCGGTGTTGACGATGTGCCAGGCCCTGGCGACGGATGCGTCGGCGACCCGCCCGGAGCCCGCCTCACTCGTGAGCCGGGTCGTCTTCTTGGTGAAGGCGTTGCCGTGCGGGTTGCCCGGCCCCATCGGCAAGCGCACGCCGTCGATCTCGTCGACGGCGTTGGACAGCCCGTCGACCATCATGTCGAGCCGCGCGCTGAAGAGGTGCTGGTGGTACGGGGCGCCGAGCCCGGGAGCGACCTCGCTGGCATACGCGTAGTCTCCCTCGATCGCGGTCTCTCCGATAGGCTCCCCGATCCCCGGGTATGCCGATGTGAAGAGGATGCCGGTGAGCTTGGCCTCGCACTCGATGGTGCCGTCGAGGGACAGGTACCAGTAGAACCCGTAGTCGTAGTTGCCGACGGTGGTGAAGAAACTGATCACGAGTCGCCGCTGCCGGCGCACCTCGTTGGAGCCGGTGAACATGTCGCCGTGCTTCCAGAGCGTTCCGACGTCCTCCTCGTGCATGCAGATGCCGTTCTTGATTGTGAACGGGTTGCCGAGTTCGTCGGCGAGGACGGCGTCGAAGTACTTGATCTCGCCGACGCAGTCGCAGCCGAGCGCGAGGGAGTTGGTGAACCGGCCGAAGAGGTACTCTCCGGTATCGAAATAGTTCTGCCAGAACCGCACCGGGGACGGGTCCCCGTATGGCACGAGCATCTCGTTGATCGAGGCCCGGTAGATGACCGGGCGCTCCTCCCCCGCGTCCGTGAAGGAGAGCTGGCGCAGCACGAGGCCCTCGCGGGTATCGAAGCCGACCTGGAACTTCCAGTTCGCCCAGCTCACCCACTCGCCGTCGACCGTGAAGCTCGGTCCTTCCGGCTGGGAGATCACGATCGGCTTGAGGGTCGTGAGCGGGGCGCCCTGCACGGCCGGGTCGTCGAAGTTGCCGCTCTCCGCCGGGATGTCGAGGGTGCCGACGTCGATGAGGCGCGTGATGGTGCGGGAGGCGGTGTCGACGTAGGCGGAGAGCCCGTCGACCGGGTGCGCCCAGGGGTGGTCCTCCGGGTAGTCCTGGCGGAACGCGAGCACCCGGACGATCCGGCGGCCGACCTCTTCCGGGTAGTCGTAGTGCCCGGCAGAGAGCGGCACGACAACGACCTCGTCGATCGTGGTGCCCCGCGCGGCGAGTGCGGCGACCCAGCGCGGGTCCTCGGCGACGATCCCGGCGATCGCGTCGAACTCGGCGAGCAGCACGGGCAGCTGGCCGGCCGACCCGTCGAGCACGCTCGTCGTGAGCACCGCGCGACCGGGGATGGAGACGATGTTATCCGTCGACCGGCCGGTCTCCATGTCGAGAAGCATCACCCGGGCCTGCCGGTCGGGAAGCGGCCCGGTGCCGTCCTGCCAGGCGAGGACCTCACGCTTGTGCGGTTCCCACAGCCCGACATAGGCGAAGCGGGTGGTCGCGTTCCAGTCGGCGCCCGCCGTGACGACGTCGCGCACGGTCTCGAACTCTGCGGCGGTGAGGCTGCCGACCGGGTGGCTCGGCATGGTCCCGGCGTCGTGCTGGCCGTGGTCGTGATCGTGGCCGCCGTGTTCGTGGTGGCCGTGTTCGTGGTGGCCGTGCGGGGTGTCGAGATCGGTGATGGTCATGGTTCTCCAGTCGAAGGGTGGTGAGAGGTGAGCGGATGCTGCGGGCGGGGTCAGCGGGTCACCCGCCGATGGCATCCGTGATCTGGTCGTATGCGACCCGGTTGGTGCGCTTGAGGATGAGCGCCTGCACGAGTCCGCCGAGCGGGAAGAGCACGACGAGGCCGAGCAGGACCGCGCTCACGACGCCGAACACGGGGGCTCCGTCCGCGTCGACGTCACCGACGAGGAAGGGGAAGTTCGTGGCGATGAGCACCGCGGCGCCGAGCAGTCCGAGGAGGCCGAGCACCGGGGCGATCACCGTGTTCCAGAGCCGCCTGTCCTTCCTGGTGCGGGCGAAGTAGACGACGACCGCGACGCTCGTGACGGCCATCAGGACGGCGATCGCGAGGGTCGCGACGCCGGAGAACCAGGTGAAGACCTGGAGCACCGGGTCGAGGCCGAGCGCGGCGAACAGGATCGTCAGGATCGCGGCTGTCGCGGTCTGCACGATCGAGGACAGGTGGGGTGCGGAGTGCTTCGTGTGCACCCGGCCGAGGAAGTCGGGAAGGACCCGGGCGTTGGACATCGAGTGTTGGTAGCGGGTGATCACGTTGTGGAAGGACAGCACGCACGCGAACATGCTCGTGATGAGCAGCACGTTCATCACGACCTGCCCGATCGGTCCGAGGTAGGCGAGGGTCGTGATCAGGATCATCGCGCCCGGGTTCTCCGCGGCCTGGGCGACGACGCCGCTCGGTCCCCATGCCATCACGAGCGCCCAGGACGCGAGCGTGTAGAAGACGCCGATGCCGATCACGGCGACGTAGGTGGCCCGCGGGATGGTGCGGCCGGGGTCCTTCGCCTCGTCACGGAAGATCGCGGTGGACTCGAAGCCGATGAAGGCGGCGATCGCGAACATCAGGCCGATCGCCGGGGAGCCGGTGAGCACGTTGTTCGGTTCGAAGGGCGCCATCGAGAGGCCCTCCGGGCCGCCGTTGACGACCACCGCGACGACGAGCGCGAGCACGACGCCGACCTCGCCGAGCAGGAGCACACCGAGCACCTTCGAGCTCAGGTCGATGTGCCGGTAGCCGAGGAACCCGACGAGGGCGACGGCCGCGAGCGAGTAGAGGTACCAGGGCAGGTCAGGTGCGCCGAGGCCCGTGAGCGTGACGCTCAGGATGTAGCCGACGTACCCGTATACCGAGACCTGGATGGTCGTGTATGTGAGAAGCGCGAGGAAGGCCGTCGCGAGGCCGGCCGGCTTGCCGAGCCCGTAGTTCACGAAGGTGAAGAACGCGCCGGGCTTCGGCACGTGCTTGGTCATCGCGGCGAGGCCGACGGAGAAGAAGAGCAGGACGATCGCCGCGATGGCGAACATCGAGGGGAATCCGACCCCGTTGCCGAGCAGGATGCCGAGCGGAGCCGAGCCGCCGATGACGGTGAGCGGCGCTGCGGCGGCCACGACCATCAGCACGATCGACGTGACGCCGAGGGAACCGGTCAGGGAACGTTCGGCGGGCAGTGTGCCAACGGATGCCGTTGGATCTTTCGTGAGGGTCATGTCATCTCCAGCTCGAGCGGGTTCGTCAGGGAAAGTCGGGGAGGCGGTGCGGAAGGTCTGCGGCCAGCCTGTCGGACCCCTGTTGCCGACCGGTCTCGCCGGGGTAAACGTCCGGGCGGCCCGAATGAGACACGGGCCGCCCGTTGTCCCACTCGGCGGTCACGCGACCGAAACACTCCCGAAGCGCGGCCGCAACGCCGGATGGTTAGCCTGAGGCTCCGCACCGCCGCCCCCGACCGTGAGCTTGTGAACGAGAAAGAACGAGGCCGGACCGATGACCGCACTGGCCAGGGCCATCAACGATCCGCAGCCGGTCGACGGCATCGGAACCCGCTCGCCCGTCGATGGCCTCGACCGGCGCAGCGTGGGATTCCTCGACGTGCTCGCGCAGTCCGTGTCCGCCGTCGCCCCATCCGCCGCCGCGACCACGATCCCACTCCTCGTCGCCGTCGTCGCCGGCGGCGCGACGGTGTGGTCGCTCGCGACCGCGATGCTGCTCGCGTTCCTCGTCGCGACGACGATCAACCAGTTCACCCGGCGCATCGCCGCTGCCGGGTCGATCTACACCTTCGTCTCCCGCGGGCTCGGCACGATGGCGGCGTTCGTCGCCGGCGTCGGCCTGCTCGTCGGCTACGGATTCATTTCGATGTTCGCGCTCGGCGGCGCCGGGTACTACCTCACGATCGTGGTCGGCAGGTTCTGGCCGGCGCTCACCGGATCCGTCCTCGTCGCGGGCCTGCTGATCGTCGTCATGGCGGCACTGTGCCTGCTCGTGCTGGCCCGCGGCATCCGTCTCTCGACCAGGATCACCCTGCTCGTCGAGGCGGTCTCGGTGCTCATCATCGTCGTGCTCGTTGTCGCGCTGCTCGTGCGGCTCTGGCCGGTGCTCGACTGGTCGCAGCTCGCGCCGGGCGGAATCGACCCCGCCAACTTCGCGGTCGGGTCCGCCCTCGCCCTCACGGCCTTCGTCGGCTTTGAGAGCGCCTCAACACTCGGTGTCGAGGCGAAACGCCCGTACGCGAGCATCCCGCGGGCGATCGTGTTCACCGTGCTCGGGTCGGGGATGCTCTACCTGCTCGCCTCGTTCAGCCAGCTCGTCGGGTTCTCCGCCCTCGGTGGCACGATCGCGGCGAGCGCGTCCCCGGTCAACGATCTCGCCGCCGCATACGGGATCGACGCGGTCGGCCTGCTCCTCGACGTCAGCATCGCGACCTCGTTCCTGGCCTGTGCGATCGCGTCGACGACCGCGCTCGTGCGGGTGCTCTTCTCGATGGGCCGGGAGGGCCTGCTGCCGAGCAGGTTCGGGCGCACCCACCCGCGCTATCGCACGCCGTTCGGCGCTGCACTCGTCGCGATGACGGTGATCACGGCGGTGCTGCTCACGACGATCGCGCTGTCCGGCAGCATCTGGCAGACCATGGAGGTGCTCATCGTCGGGGCCGCTGGCGGCTACATGACCGCGTACCTGCTCGTCTGCGTCGCCGCGCCCGTGTTCCTCCGGCGGATCGGCGAGGCCACCTTCTGGTCGGTGTTGTTCGCGGTGCTCGCCGCCGTGCTGCTGGGCGCCGTGCTCGTCACCTACCTCGCCGTCGAGAGCGGCTCGGCCAGGGCGCTCGGGGTCTGGGTCTTCCTCGGCGTGATGGCGCTCGGCCTCGCCTGGTGCGGCCTGCGATTGCGGAGGCGCCCCTGGCTTCGGGACACCATCGGGGTCTATGACGTGCCCGTGACCGGCGACGTCCTCGGCGGGCCGGGCCCGGCGGATGCCGCGGCGCGGGAATCGGGCCGGGCCGGCCCGTGACGGGCGCCGCGCACCTCGGTGCCCGCCAGCCGAAGGCCATCCAGAGCGCCCTGACGGTGCTCGAGGAGGTGGCCCGCTGCGGGTCGGGGGTCACGGCGCGGGAGATCTCGGACAGCCTCGGGCTGCCGAAGGCGACAGCGTACCGGCTGCTCAACCTGCTGGTCCAGGACGAGTACCTCGTGCGGATGCCGGACCTGCGCGGGTTCGCCCTCGGCCGCAAGGTCGTCGAACTCGCCCGCCTGGTCGCGCCCGCCCAGCCACCGGAGGCTGTGCGCGAGGTCGTCGACCGGCTGCGCTCCCGCATCCGTGGCGGCATCCACCTCGTGCGTTACGACAGCGACGGGGTCCGGGTGATCGATCCGGACCCCGACTACCCGCCGAGCGTGTCCGTCAGGAGCGCGCGGGCGCTCGAGACGAGCGCGATGGGCCGGCTGCTGCTCGCAGAACGTCGGGGGGCCGAGTCGTGGGTACTCGGCGAGGACCCGGACCTGGCCGGGCAGCTCGCGACGGTCCGGACCGACGGCTACGCGTACTTCCCGAGCCCGTGGGCGCCGGGGAACGGCTGTCTCGCGATCCCGATCCGGAACCGGGAGGGAACGCTCGTCGCTGGGCTCTGCCTGTCGGCCCCTGCTGCACGGATCGGCGACCCTGCGGAATTCCTCGCCCTGCTCAGGATGGGCGCACGGGAACTCGCGCCCCTGCTCGCCTGAGGGTGGTTCAGGCCGCGGCGGGCAGGTGCAGTGCGGCCCGGCGCAACCGGTCCTTGACCGCGTGCTCGATCAGCACGGGGATGTAGTCCCGCAGCGGGTTCCGGGCGAGAGCGAGCTGCTGCTCGTGCACGGTCTTCTCAATACTCGTCGGCGGTTCGTTGGGAAACTTCTTTTCCAGTCGCACAATGATCTGCTCGACCGCGCGGTCTTCCTCTTTTCGATTCACCCCTTCAGTCTCTGCCTGCTGACCGGCAGGGTCAAACGCGGAGGACGACTCCGTGCCGCGCCACGCTCAGGAACCATCCCGTACGGAGACCCGAAGTGAAAGACTGTCCGGGGCGGCGCCTGCCGCACTTCCTGGGAAGGTTCGAGATGACCGATGCACCAACACAGTCCGCGGAGGAACGCCTGCTGGACTTCCTCCTCGAGCAGGAGCGCAGCATCCAGTTCGATTCCTTCGGTTTCGCGGACGCCTGGGCGGTGGGTTCCCTGCTCGTGGAACTCGGACTCGAACGGGACCATCCGATCGCGATCGCGATCATGTTCGGGGACCAGCGGGTCTTCCACGCGTCCCTGCCGGGAGCATGCGCGGACAACGACGGCTGGCTCGAGAACAAGTTCCGGGTCGTGCGACGGTTTGCGAGCTCCTCGCTCGCCGTCGGCACCCGTTTCCGCGCGGCGGGCCGCGACTTCGACACCTCCTCCCGGCTTGACCCGCGAACGCACGCCGCGCACGGCGGCGCCTTTCCGCTGCGGGTGCGCGGGGCGCTCATGGGCGTCGTCGGGGTCTCCGGTCTCGCCCAGCAGCTCGATCACGACCTCGTCGTCGAGGCGCTCAGGGCACACCTGGTCACACGCGGCTGATACCCGGTCACGGCTCGCCGCACCGGCAGACGGTCAGTATCCGAACACTCGGGTTCCGCTTCCTCGGCGGTTGTGGGATTCTGGCTGAAAGCCCGACGCCGAGCCCCTGGAGTGCCCGTGATTCGCAGCCCTGAACACACCGAGGATGCCTCGGCCTCCGCCACTGATTCCAGGGACCGGATCACCCTGCGGTTCATGGCCGTGCCGCAGGACACCGCCGCCGACGGCATCACTGTCGCGGCAGGCAGTGTGCTCGAGTGGATCGACAAGGCCGCATACGCCTGCGCGGTCGGTTGGAGCGCGTCGGACACGGTGACGGCCCATGTCGGCAACGTGCACTTCACCCGCCCGATCCCACCTGGCAGCCTCGTGGAGGTCCGCGCACGTGTGATCCACACCGGGCGCACGAGCATGCACGTGCTCGTCGCCGTCGACACCGCGAACGTGCGCGAACGTACGTTCACCCCGGCCACGCATTGCATCCTCGTCTTCGTGGCGATCGACGAAGACGGGAAGCCCATTCCGGTGCCGGAATGGGTCGCGACCTCAGCAGCCGATCGTGAACTCGAGGAGAACGCCAAGGCCCGGCTCGCCTTGCGCCGCACCATCCAGAACACTATGCGATCCCAGGAATACACCGGGGTCGGCACCACTCCGCGTACGGTCTTCCGCTTCCTGGCCGCTCCGTCCGCCGCGAACTGGGGCGGGAACGCCCACGGTGGCACGGTGATGCGCTGGATCGACGAGGCCGCATTCGCCTGTGCGGCGAGCTGGAGCTCGGAGTCGGCTGTCGCCGTCTACTCCGGCGGCATCCACTTCTACCGGCCGATCCACATCGGCCACATCGTCGAAGTGGATGCACGGCTGATCCACACCGGGCCGAGCAGCATGCACATCAGCATCCGGGTGCGATCCGGCAGCCCGCGCACGCCGGAGGACCTCAAGCTCACCACGCAGTGCATGAGCATCTTCGTCACACTCGATTCGGATGGCCACTCGCGTGCGGTCGCCCCGTTGCCCCTCGACACCGACGAGGATCTGCGGCTTGATGCCCACGCTCGTGACCTGATCACACTGCGTGCCCAACTAGCGCCGGTACCCGTCGAGTTGATGCGACAGCCCTGACCCCGCCGGCTTCTTGCTGCGGGATACCCGATGGCGGTGGGCTCAGGCGCGGCTCACCGTCGCCTGCGTTACGGACACGAACGCGGGCTTCGGCCGGCCGAGCAGGTAACCCTGGGCGAAAGCGCAGCCGGCTTCCCGAAGCGCAGCGAGCTGGTCCTCGGTCTCCACTCCTTCGGCGACTACGTCGATGTCGAGCTTCTGCGCGAGCGCAATGATCCCCTCGACCAGGGCGACGGATGCTGCATCCGGCAGGTTCGCGGTGAAGGTCCTGTCGATCTTGATCTGGTCGACGGGCAGGGTGTTGAGCCAGGCCAGGGTCGAGAACCCGGTCCCGAAATCGTCGAGCGAAATGCACACGCCGAGCCGCCGGAGTTCGGTGAGGCGTTCCACGACGCCAGGAAGATCGATGAGGGCCCTGCTCTCGACGATCTCGAGGACCAGCCGCTCAGGACGGAGCCGGTTGCGGTTGAGGGCAGCGCGCACGGTCGGGATCAGCCGCGGATCGACGAGGGTGGCACTGGCGAGGTTCACGGCGACGTGCAGCGGTGCCTCCCCGATGGCGGCGAGGTCAGCGGCGTCGCCGAGGGCCGCGAGGTCGGCGAGCGCCTCGCCGAGCACCCACAGGTCCAGGTCGGCGACGAGGCCGGTCTCCTCCGCGAGCGGCAGGAAAGCGGCGGGGGCCAGCAGGCCCAGGCGGGGATGGTCCCAGCGGATCAGGGCTTCTGCCCCCACGACCCGGTCAGGGGAGGAAAGCGCGACGACGGGTTGGTAGTGCAGCCGCATCTCGGCCCGTCCGAGTGCCTCGACGAGCTCGCTGTGAAGTGAGGAGACCGGGTCGGTCCGGTTGCTGTCGTCCGCGAGGGCGACCTGGTTCCGGCCGGTCCGTTTCGCGTCGTACATGGCGGTGTCCGCGGCGGCGAGCAGCCGTTCTCCGCCATCCCCCGGGCCGTTGTGCACCGCGACCCCGATGCTCGCGGTGATGCGCAGGTCGTGGCCGGAGACATGGAAGGGCCGGTTGAGGCTGTCGACGACGCGATGAGCGAGGTGGACCGCCTGTTCGTGACCGGCAAGTTCGTGGGCGAGGACCGCGAATTCATCGCCACCGAGACGTCCGATGGTCGCCTCGGTACCCAGGCACCCGCGGAGCCGAACCGCGATCTGGCGGAGGAGTTCGTCGCCGGCGCCGTGACCGAGCACGTCATTGACCTGTTTGAAGTTGTCCAGGTCACAGAACATCACGGCGGTGCACGAGCCCTCCGCGCACGTCGACACTGCAGCATCGAGCTCACTCGCGAACAGCATCCGGTTGGCGAGGCCGGTCAGCGGGTCGTGCAGGGACTGGTGACGAACCGTGGCGAGGAGCCGGGCGTTCTGCAACGCGATGGCGCCCTGATGGCTGACGCCCTCGATCCGCGCGAGCGTGCTCGGCGAGATGCCCGAGGCAGGAGCGGAACGCCACCCGCCGGCGACGACGCCCATCAGCACATCGCCGGCGAGCAGCGGCACGATGATCGCCGTGGTCATTCCGCATTCCGCGAGGAGGCCGGCCAGTTGCGGGCTCGCGGTCGTCGCCGAGAGCGGGACCGGCCGCTGGTGGGCGAGGAGTTCGACCAGTTCGGGCGTCTGCGCGGCGGGGATCGGCGACGCGAGCACCCGCTCCCTCTGGGGCATATCGAGCCCGGCGGTTGCGACCGCGTGCATCACGCCGGGGCCGGCGTCCCAGAGCAGCACCGCGGCGGCATCGCAGCCAGCGATCGCCGGTACCGCGAGTGCGACGGCATCGGCGACGGCCTCGCTGCCATTGCTCGTCGCGAGCTCATGGGCGAGCACCAGCATGGCCGCCGCCCTGCTCTCTTCGCGCCTGCTGTCGTCGAGGGCCGTGAACAGGTCCAGCGCCGAGGCGGCGTGGCCGGCGTATGCCTCGAGCAGGGTCCTGTCCCCCTCCATCGCGGTGTGACCGAGGGAATAGAGTGCGGCAAGGCGTCCGTAGGTGCGCCGGCTGGAGGCCACGTCCACGATCACCGCCCGGTCGCCGAGGGCGTCGCCGTGGAGGATCCGCGCGGCGACCCTGGCCGCCTTGGGGGCATCGAGTCCCTGGAAGCGAAGCACGGGCTCATCGTGGTCGGACGTCATGATGAGCAGGTACGCCGGCGCAAGCACTGCAGACGACGCACGGGCGACGATGCGGGCGAGAACGTCGTCGACATCGTCGCTTCCGACGAGGTCTGCTGCGGCGAGCTGAACCTCCTTGACCTTCTCGCGCAAGAGCACAAGGGACCTGTTGGTCGGATGGGTCCATGACCGCAACGACCACCAGCGGCGCCGGGTCGACCACGTCACTTCGTAGACGCAACACTCATATCCGTCGCACTGGCATTCCGGGTGGACCACGATGGCGGTATTGAGCCCGAACATGGACGGCAGAGCGGCGAACAGGCCCTGGGCGTACTGGCAGTCGAGACGTGACGGACGATAGCCCTCGTGCAGCCGGTAGCGAAGGCTTGCCGACGTCCCCCGCACGGAAACGGAGTCCATTGTCGAGGTGGTCGTGAACTTGGGAATGAACCGCGGCAATTGGCGGTACACCGCTGCGGGTGATGCGAAGGCGCTCAGGAGCTGCACGAGCACCGGATGCAGCCCGTCGGTGACGACCGTCGAGCCCACCGTGTACATCGTGCGCGGGTCGTCAAGCACGGTCGTCGCGGCCTCGAAGAGCCGGATCCTGGTGTCGTAGCTCACCCAGTTTGCTGTGTCCTCAAGCCAGTCGATCGACTCCGTGACCCCGGCCCTGGCGAGGACATCGGCAACGGCAGCCACTCCGCCGTGTGCGCGCACATGGCCGAGGAGAAGGGAAACTGTCGTGCTCGACGTCTCCCGTGGCTCCAGTGTCATCATCGCCCCCTGGTTGCATACTATCGACTGGACCCGCACACGAGGCGGTCTGGAGCCGGCTGCTCAGCGGGCGAGGGCACAGCGGTCGGTCAGCCGGCGGTGCCGTCCGGGCTCGTCGCCGGGGTCGTCGCGGTGTCCGCAGCGGGAGCGGAGTACCGCATCAGCGACTTGTGCCGCAGGTTGTACTCGCGCTTGAGTTCATTCCAGCGCGGCAGTGAGACCTGGTTGGCCGGCGAAGCCGCGTTGGGTTCGCCTGACGATGGCGCTTCGGACACGGTGTTCTCAGTCCTCGTCGTCGTCACGCGTCGTCGCGACCGGACCGCGGCGGGCAGCGAACTCGCGCTTGAGCGCCGACCAGCGCACGGCGGACACGTAGTGGATGGTGGAGTTCTTCGTCACGTCGGCCATGGGTTCTCTCAGTCTCAAACGGTTGATGAACGGCGCGCCGCTGAGCCTGGTTCATTGTGTGAGCGATCGAGATTGACACGGTTTCGCATCCGTGGATGGAAACCCGACCCATCACGAGGGGTGGACGGGATCGCACATTCATGGTACATCCGCCGACCGGAATCCGGTCATCGAGGGAGGCCTGAACGGCGGGGCTGCATTGTTTCCTTGGATGACGGATGCCGGGACATCCGCCGGTCGCCGACCTAGGCTGCTGACAACCGAGATAGACACCGCGACACGAAGGGACAGAGACCACAATGACCCAGCAGCACCCCACCCTCCGGAAGATCCCGCGTCCCGACTGCTCACAGGGTCACACCTGCACCGGCAGTGCACCAGGTCATGCCCTTCCGCTGATCCAGCAGCGCGTGTCCGCGGCGACGCCGAGCAAGTGGCGCGACGCGATCGTGACCGCCGTCACCCACTCGGGCTGGCTCGCGTTAACGACCCTCGACGATCACGCCACGGTGTGGGTGTGGAACCACGCAGACCTCGGCGCCTCGGCCTCCGTCGGTGAACCAGTCGCACTGCACGACGTCTATCACGTGCTCGCGATCGGAGCCGAGCGCGTGAACGTGCTCCTGGCGCCGGTCGAGCTGTCGGGCTTCTCCGACCTCGTCGGCCTGTCCTAAGGGACCTCTGCTTTACGCCATCGGCATCATGGACTTCATCGCCGACATCATCCGCTCGCACGCGGCCGCGCACTGACGGCAGGCCTCAGCGCACATCTTGCACTCTTCGCTCATTTCGGCGTGCATCATGCACTCGGCGGCGCAGGCCATGCACATCTTCATGCAGGCATCCATCTGGGCCATCATGACCTGCATGTCGTAGCCGGAGGGGCGCAGCATCATTCGCATCATCGTGTGGGTCATGTCGGCGCAGTCGAGGCACATGCTCATGCACTTCGACATACCGGTCATGCCCATGGCCATCATGTCGTCCGCGCAGACCGTACAGGCCTGCTCGCACGCGCTGCAACACTCGATCATGTCCTGCATCGCCGCCATGTCGAGGCCGCTCATGCTCTTCATCGCCATCGAAGAGTCCATCATCTGCGCTGTCATGCTCATCATTTCCGTCATCCCGCTCCGGAAGCCCGGCGTCGGTCCGTGCCGGCTGCTGACCGCGGCGTCCACGTTACGAAATGTTACGCCGCACGCTCACGCGCCCTCAAGGGGCGAGTGCCTTAGATTGTGGGAACAGACATTCCCGTGCGAAGGAGCACCATGACCGGCTGGCGGATCCGCGATTTCCACGCTGACGACCTTGATGGGATCCTCCGGCTCTGGCAGGAGGTCACCGCGACCAAGACAGAACCGGTCTACGGCCTGTCCGAAGTGCTCGCCTCCTGCCAGAAGGACCACGCCGTCGTCGCCATGCACGGCGACGAGGTCATCGGGGCCGCGGTCGGCCGTGCTGCGCATGCCCAGGGCTGGATCGTGTTCCTCGCGACCGCGCAGTCCTGGCAAAGCCAGGGCATCGGCACGGCCATGCTCGCGGCACTCGAATCGAAGATGGCCCCGCACGGCCTGACCAAGCTCTCGGCGCTGATGCCGGAGACCGAGAGCCGGGTCGACGCCTTCCTCAACCGCGGCTTCGTCGTCAAGAAGCAGCTGAGCTACTTCGAGCGCGAGATCCCGGTGCAGCGCGAGGGGCTGAAGGCGCTCGGTGAGCTCGGCGGGCGCATCCTGCCGCGCGATCTCTGGGCGGCCGTCGGCGGCATGCGCGCCGAGAAGGAACTCCTCGAGCGCCGGCTCGTGATGCCGCTCGCCGAACCGGACCTCGCCGAACAGTACGGGGTCGTTCCGCCCAAGGCCGTCGTGCTCTTCGGCCCTCCCGGAACAGGCAAGACCACCTTCGCCAAGGCGATCGCCTCCCGGCTCGAGTGGCCGTTCGTCGAGGTCTTCCCCTCCCGGCTGGCCGGCGACCCGAAGGGACTTGCCGGCGCCCTGCGGGAGACCTTCCTCAAGATCTCCGAACTCGAGCACGCCGTGGTCTTCATCGACGAGGTCGAGGAGATCGCGGCCCAGCGCGGCGGCGAACCGCCGTCGCCGCTGCAGGGCGTCACCAACGAGCTGCTCAAGATCATCCCGGCCTTCCGTGAGCGGCCGGGGCGCCTCCTGGTCTGCGCGACCAACTTCATCCGCGCCCTCGACTCCGCACTGCTCCGGCACGGACGCTTCGACTACGTCATCCCGATCGGGCTTCCGGATGCCGCGGCGCGCGCGGCCATCTGGGCCGGCTACGTGCCGGCGCTCGTCGCCGGCACGGTCGACTTCCGCGCCCTCGTCGCCGCGAGCGAGGGCTTCTCGCCCGCCGATATCGAGTACGCAGCCCGCCGCGCTTCGCAGGAGGCACTCGAACGGGCACTCTTCACCGCGGACGAGGTTCCAGCGGATGCGCCGAGCGGTCCCCGGACCGAGGACTACCTCGCGGCGATCCGTGCCACCCGTACCACGGTCTCGCCGCAGGTCGCGGCCGAGTTCCTCGAGGACATCGAGCGGCTCGCCCGGCTCTGACCGGTACCGGCAACCGGTCCGAATACCGCCCGACCTCGTCAGTCATCGTCGCGGAGGATCGCGTTCTTGCTGGTGAGCAGTACGGGTTTCTGGTCGGGGTCGAGTCCGGGTGGTGGGGTGAGCCAGTACTGGCCGGTGTCGTCGCGGGTGATGCGCCAGTGTTCGTTGTGGAGCCTGAGGTGGTCGGCCCGGCAGAGCAGGATGCCGTGGTCGAGGTTGGTCTGGCCGGTGTCGTCTTTCCAGTGGTGGATGTGGTGGGTTTCGGTCCAGGAGGGTGGCCGGTCGCAGCCGGGCCACCGGCAGCCACCGTCGCGGAGGGAGAGGGCCACCCTTTGGGAGGGGCTGAAGGTGCGTTGTTCGCGGCCGAGGTCGACGCCGTGGCCGTGGTCGTCGAAGGTGACGTCGAGGAGTCCGCTGTCGCACCGGTTCCGTTCCAA